>DATIOX010000200.1:0-8948 GCA_035472675.1 Candidatus Dormiibacterota bacterium | reverse complement strand
AAGTGCGGCGGTGTGTCGCCGCTTTCCATGGGAACACCAAACGCACCCGCAACACGCAGAAAGCGTGCGCTGCCCAACAATCACATCTTGCGGCCGAATTTTTTCTCTAACTCCGTAAGCGAAATCTGAATCATGGTAGGTCGTCCATGGGGACAGCAATAGGGCAGATCACACTCGAGCAGGTCGCGAATCAGTTTCTCTATCTCGGGGTAACGCAACGGGTCGTTGGCCTTGACAGCGTGCCGGCAAACTGTCTTGGCGATCATTTCCTCACCTAACCGCATCGGTGAGGTGCTGTTGCCAGCGCTTTTTAGGTCGTCAATCACCTTGCGCATGAATTGGGCTGGATCTGAGACGTTCAAAAAACCAGGGAGACTATCGATCTTGAATGTGCCTGGCCCGAAACTTTCGATCCCAATTCCCATTTTTTGCAGGATCGATATGTTGCGTTCGATCCAGTCGGCATCGCGCGGCGGCGCATCAAAGGTGTGAGGTAAGAGCAGTTTCTGGGTTGGGACCCCGTGCTCCTCCATTCTTCGCCGCAACTCTTCAAAGAGAATTCGCTCGTGCGCAGCATGCTGATCGACGAGGACGAGCCCATCGGCGTTTTCCATCAAGACATAAAGCTTGTTTAACACACCGATGATCTGAAACTGCTGCCGACTACTATGGCGTCTGCCCGGGGTTGACAATGGAGTTTCATCGGGCGCCATAGCTCTCCCGGGGTCAACGACCCCGACTACAGAGGCGACCCTAGCCGGAGCTGGCCCGAGGTGTGGTAACTCACTATGAATTTCCTGTGGAGCTGCTACCTGAGCTCGTAACTTAAGATCAGGAGCTGCCTTTTCTGGAGCAGCCTTGGATGCGGCCAAAGGCGAGCGAAATTGTTCCTGCCACCCCACCCGGACGCGTTCCAAGGTCTGCTGGATCGAGCGAACAATTGCTTCACGGACTGCAGTCGGATCGCGAAAACGGACTTCGCGCTTTGCCGGGTGAACGTTTACGTCGACAGATGCGGGATCGATCTCGACAAAGAGGAACGTTACCGGATACTGGCCTTTCATCAGAGCTGTATGATAACCTTCGCGGAGTGCTGCCGTGAGAAGCCCACTCTCAATGGCGCGGCCATTTACAAAGACGAGCTGTTGCGACCTTGTCTGCCGGCTCAGTCCTGCCTGCCCGATAAATCCACCTATGCGAATAGTTCGCGAAGGTGTGCCGTTTACCTCAACAAGGCGCTCCAGTAACTCGATACCATATAAGTCACGGATTCGATCGGCCAGTGTCGCCGCCGCCGGTAGCTGGAATAACATGCGGTCGTCTCGTAACAAAGAAAAACCGATCTGAGAATGGCCAATCGCCTGCAAATGAATCTGATGTTCGATGTTACGGCTTTCAGTATTTTCAGAGCGAAGAAATTTTCGGCGCGCGGGCAAGTTATAAAAAAGCGAGCGCACCTCGACTTGAGTTCCCGGCGCCTCGCCACCGTCGCGCACGATATCGATCTTACCGCCGTTGACGACGATTTCGGTTCCTGCAACTGCGTCGGGCTCTCGCGTGGTCACACGAAATCGCGACACGCTGGCGATGCTCGGCAATGCTTCGCCGCGAAATCCCAATGTCGCCACGGCTTGAAGATCGGCAGCCGACCGAATCTTGCTCGTGGCATGTCGCTCCAGCGAAAGTAACGCGTCATCGCGATCCATACCGCAGCCATCATCGACTACTCGGACCAGCGAGATTCCTCCCCGACGAATGAGGATGTCGATCTTGCGAGCGCCGGCGTCGATGCTGTTTTCAATCAGCTCCTTCACCACTGACGCCGGGCGCTCCACGACTTCGCCCGCGGCCACCTGACTAGCCACGGTCTCTGGCAACAATCGGATCCGGCTCATTTTGTATTCAAATTGTAGATTCCAGATCGCCGATTGCGAAGAAAAACGGTGAAACCACTTAATGTTTTGCGTCATTCTTGCGCCTTCGGCGGTTGTATTTGCCATCGTCTTTAGAGAAGCCGATGCACCTTTTGCCAATTGCCAAAGGGGGAACGGTCGCCGCGGCGACTCCTCAACGCGTTGAGAAAGGTATACCGATCAGTGCTGTTTTGACTTGGTTACGCTGCAGCCGTATTTTCTGGAGATATGATTAACGTCACCGACAACGCTGTTCGACAGCTGCAAAGTCTGCTTCCGGCGCGGGAAGAAAATTCGCAAAAAGGTCTGCGCGTCCAGGTTGCGAAGGGCGGCTGTTCGGGTCTGCATTATGAGATGACTCTCGAGGAAAAAAAGGAAGGCGATGCCGTGGTGGAGCGCGATGGAATGCACTTTTTTATCGACGGTGAAAGCGTTCCCTACCTCCGCGGCGCGACCCTGGATTTTAGCGGTGGCTTGACCGGCACCGGTTTTCAGGTCGTTAATCCAAACGCATCGCGCACCTGCGGATGCGGTTCGTCGTTTGAAACGACACAATCGCCTTGAAACCGGGTAATCTTCTCGCGCTGGCCTGATGGACCATGGTTTTTATCCATATGACGAGCCGTACGCTCGTCCACGACGACGCACCAATTATTTTGCCTGGACGGTTGTCATTCTGCTTCTGATTGGCTTCGCGTTAGCCGCGTGGCTGGGCAGTTTTTACATCTTCAATCAACCGGAACGCCCTGATAGCTACCGGATTTTACAAAGGCTGCACAAGATCGAGCAGCCAAAGCGTTTTGAACTGACCGCAGCGCCGCCAGGTGAATTTCTAAACTCGAAGCAACTCTACGAGCGTTATTCGGGAATGGGCAACGCCGAGCTCGCGAGGACGAATGGTGAGCTGGCGCGCAATTATATTCGGAATTATCAGATGGTGCGCGGCTTGGTTCCCTATGTGGTAGGCAGGTACAAAATTGTTGCAGCACGAGAGCTCGGACCCGGCGATGTGTTTACCTCTGGCATGGTCGCCCTGACCAATGCTGTCGATAACGGCGAGTTGCTCATGGAACATCTTTATCCAGCGAATCCGGAGGCACTGCCGCTCATGAAACAGACGCTCAACGTTGGATTGGAAATCAAGTTGGAACGCTCACATGACATTTCTTCGGTGATTCACGCTGAGCGATTGGCCGATGGCCGCATGATGATTACTGCCGTGCCATTGCTTTATGGAAGCTATACAGTCACACGTGGTCTGGGGACATTTCGCCTTGAACCACCGCTCAGTCTCAACCTCGTCGCGGGCTGGCCATTGTTCAAGACGTCAGAGCGCAATGCAATCGAAAAGCGCTACGCAGAGTACCAGCAAAAAACGGCGGTAGCGCAAGGAGGCCCGATTTCCATATCTGGCTTCAGTCCCAGCGCGACACCTCCGCCCGCCGCGAATGAATTGGTGCGCGTCGAGCAAGCGATTCCCATTGGAACGCCGCCAGTCGTAGCAAAGAATGAAAAGCTGGCTAACCCTACGCCGCCGTCAAAGGGTAGAAGATGGGGCAAGAAACAGAAACTCGAATCCCCACCTCCGGCAATGACTCCGGCGCCAGTGATTGCTCAGAAACCGAGTGCTCCAAGTGCGACGCCGTTCACCGTTGCGTCCGCAGCGACACCGCCAAACCTTTCTGTGGCTACACCAGCCCCAGCCGTGAACGCCTCCAGTGCTCAAGCTCCAGCGGTCGCCCAGGCTCCGTCTGTTCCGACAGCGACGCCAGTGCCGGTCCTGCCAGCTCAGCCCGTTCCCGCGGACGCTTCCAATGTAGCTCTGGCCTCAAACGCGGGCGGTGGAAGTTGGAAAACATTTCCGCCGGGTAGAATGCCACTTGGCCGCCTCATAGGAACAGGCGATCTGCGTGACGTTGCTGATCACGGCCTTGCGGGCGAACGCGTCTATTTGAAGGGACAGTTCGTTGTTAATTTTTCCGATGCTAACAAGGCCGTGTTACGTCCCCGCACGAAGTTGACCGAGAAGATGCTGCACTTCGGTGGGGGTTCTTCTACGCGTATCATTGTCGAATTTCCAGCCGGCTATGTGCCACCGCGGCAAGGAGCGGAAGTGAACCGCGATGAACAGCGACCCTACGAGATCACCGAAGTGCGCAAACAGGGAGACGGACAGCTTAACGTCTTTGTGCGCGAGATCATGCAGTAGGAACGGCGCGCCCGACGGTCGCGCCCTACCAAATTCTCGTTTCACTCAGTGTGCGATTTTAGAATCAACCTGCCGTCGCGGATCTCAATTGTGCCTACGCCGGAGTTGTTCCGGTAATCGGCGAGATAATCTCGCAATCGCTTCGAACGATATTTCCAATTCAATAGATCGCGCGGAACAGACTCGCCGTTTACGACGATCCGGTTCAACTGCGGGTTCTCCAGCGATTCCGCGCTCTTTAGTTCGACCGCGATGTCACCGTTAAAGTAATAACCCGACCTGCCCATGAGTTCTCCAAGCGGCACACTCGCCTGGCAACGCAGGCGGTCCCCGTCAATCGAGACGAAGATCTTGCCGCGTGTGTCCTGGTTATTGGTAATCAACGTATTGATGTCGTCCGGTGTCAATTCAAGCTCGGCCGGCTGACCAGCGCGGGCTTTTTGCTCAAAATCCTCACAGCGCTCATGGACGGATTGAATTTGCGCGTCTGACGCGGTGAACTCAGGTACTGGCACAGACTTTTGAGCAAGGGCTTGCGCTTTCGTTAGCCAATAAATGCCGTGCAAAATTGCCGAGTGCCGCTGAAACCCCCAATACATGCCTGCCAAACAAGCGATCCCGAGCACGATCGCAAACACAACAAGAATAAGACAGCCTCGCCCGAAACAACCCAATCCCCTTCTTGGTGGCGGCGCATCAACCCAGCCGTTCATATCTTCTGACGCGACTCCGCGTCGATCGTCGTCTGCGCTTCCATTAACTTGTCATAAAGCGCCTGCAACCCTTCACCAAGCACGCGCGTTCCGGCGAGGATCGGCATGAAGTTCGTGTCACCGCTCCAGCGCGGGACGATGTGAATGTGTAAATGATCCGGCACGCCTGCGCCGGCACATTCGCCAAGGTTCAAACCAATATTAAACCCCTGAGCCTTTGTGGCGGCGCGCAAGAGCGCCTGAGCATGCGCAACCAAATTCCATAACTCAACGACCTCATTCTCACCGAGCGCGGAAAACTCCGCCGTTTTTCGATATGGCACCGCCATCAAGTGACCGACGGCGTATGGATAACGGTTCATCATCAGGAACGCATTCTTTCGGCGCGTGATCACCAAATGCGCGGCATCATCGCTTGCCTGCGCCGCCGCGGAGAGAAAGTTGCGGTCGCGCGGTTCTTTCTCGAAATACTCCACCCGCCACGGCGCCCAGAGCGTTTCCAATTCTTTCTTCGGAAATTCTTCTGCCATTTCAGCTTGAATCTTACATGGCTATTGGCACAAGATGCGATGCAAAATTGCTGTAGCCGGAGTCGCGGACCGAGTCTTTATTCACTCCTGCCTGGATTTGAATCGCAAATCGAATTATCAGATTGGAACATGCGAACTTCAATAAAGGTCACCTTGGTTATCCTGGCCTTCCCCTGCGCCGCGACGAGTAAATTGAATGCTTCTCCAGAGGAGGACGCGAAAACTGTGGCCGCGTTAGACACAAAATATCAAGCCGCGGTTAAGGCTAACGATGCTCAGACGATGGACCAGATTTTGGCGGACGACTTCGTCCTTGTAACAGGGCGCGGCAGTGTTTTTAGCAAAGCTGACTTACTTGACTCGGCTCGAAAGAAAGAAGCCACCTACGAACGCCAGGACGAAGAACCGGGAACACAGAAGATCAGGGTGTGGGGTGACACAGCCGTGGTAACTGCGCTGCTATGGATTAAGTCGGTGCGAGGAGGCAAGCCAGCTGATTACAAACTATGGTTTAGCGATACCTATGTTCGTACGCCAACGGGCTGGCGTTACATGTTCGGCCAGGCTTCGCTGCCTTTACCTAAAGCGGAGCCTAAGTAAAATCAGGTTGGCAAACTCGAGCAGCACTTTGCAGTTGGTGTAGTGGCCGGTGTCCTCAGCGGCGAATTCCGCGTCCTGTAGCGGCAGCCGTGTCGGCTGCGTCAACCTGAACATGGAAATGCTGCCAGGGGATGGTTTGTCACGCAGTTTCGGCTTGCTCTGTTTGCTCGACTCTGATAACGAAAGATTCATGCTTTCGTTTTATTCGCGGCCCAGGCGAAACCGGCGAAAGGGCGCAGCGTCGTTGGTGATCGGTCTTGCTCTGACGCTCTCTTCGTTGCTAAGCCCCGCCGTAGCGAACGCACGACAACTGGCGGTAGCAAACAGAACCTTTCTTGTCATCTATCGCCCGGGCCCAGCCTGACTGCCTGGAAAACCAGCTACGGAACAGCCGTTGAAGGAGCATGGAAATTACATGCTTAGTCTCTACATTAGCGGCTCGATGAAGCTTGCAGGGCCGTTGACTGACAACGCTGGAGGAGCCGTTTTGTTGGACGTTGCGGATGAGTCCGAGGCCAAAGCGATCGTTGCGGAAGACCCGGCTGTAAAGTCTGGAATCTTTATATACGAATTGCACCCGTGGGAATTAAAGCCGTGGGACGAGTACTTGAAGAAGCGCCAGAGCGACGCTCAACAAGGCGCTCCAGGGGACAGTCCTGCCCCTACGCGGCAGTCCCGCCCCTGAGCTTGATCGTTAGATTTATGCGCCTCTGTGTTCTCTTGTTTTGCGGTTGTTTGCTTGGCACCGCGGAGCACGCTCTTTCGTCTGAGGCGACGACTCCATCACAAGCATCTGGCGACGAGCAGACACTCTGGAATCTTGAGCGCGCATATTGGCGGTACGCCGAGACCAATGAGTTGACCGCCTATTCCAGCTTATGGCACAAGGATTTCTTAGGTTGGCCGTCGGTTAATTCCTCACCTGTCCGTAAAGATCACATCACCGATTGGATTACCTCGCACACAAGTAGGGGCTTGGGGTTCAAGACCGTTGAATTTACGCCTGCTGCGATTCAAGTCACTGGGGACGTGGCTTTCGCCTGTTATTGGGTAACATTCAGTTGGGTGGACAAGGATGAGAGAGGAGTGCCGCATACTCTGCGTATCACACATGCGTGGCTCCGAAGCGGACACGACTGGCGCATCATAGGCGGGATGTCCATGCCGGAGCCCGAGGCTCCAGCGAAGTGATCGTGTTCAACAGGAGTTTAACTAAGATGTTTGCCACGACACCCTGTCGTGCTTATTTCTTTCTCGTTAGGTACACAATTATGAAACTCAAACTAATATTCCCGTGTTTCTTTTGCTGGGGACCATACAGCAATCGTCGACAGAAGCACCGGTCCCTCAGTCTTCCCCTGAAACACTGGTCTCCGATCTTTATAAACAAAAAAACAGCCCGTTTTTTCAGACCAAGAATCACGGTCTGGTCAATGAATATTTTTCTGAACCCTTGGCTCAACTTATTTGGAAAGACGCGGTGTCATCAAAAGGTGAAGTGGGTGCGCTGGACTTCGACCCCCGTTACGACGCTCAAGACATTGATATCAAAAGTTCTCGCTCCGAAAATCCAAGTCTGGAAAAGACTCAGCAGAAGTGATCGCTTCATTTGAAAACATGGGCCGCAAAACCGAAATCACTTATTCTCTTGTCCTTACAAAAATGAGTTGGAAAATTTCCATTATCAAATATGCGGACGGCAGAAATTTGGTTGGTCTCTTGAGTGATAAGTGATTTGAGGCCTAACCAACGGATGAAGCGGACGCGTGCCTGCAGCCCGCCCCGCTGAGCCTTACACGTTACGCTGGTGCAGGCGATCAATGAAGGACGAAACAGTGAATAGGTTGACTGGCCTCACAGGGGCTGCAGGCGCGCTCCTATTTTTTGCCGGCGACATGCTGTTCTACGGCCATTGGGGCTCCGGCGCGAAATTTCACGACGGCATGTTACAGGTGCTGCGCGAAGGTTCTTGGCAGAGACTGTTTGTCGGCGGTCTGGTCGGACCGATAGCAGCTTGCTTGTGTCTAATTGGATGCTGGCACGTGCGACGAAACGTGATAAGTCGCAGTCCGTTTCTCGGGCGTGTTGCGTTCTTTGCCCTGGCTGCGACGATGGTCATCGGAAGCGCCGTGCACGCGCTGTGGGTTCCGCGCGGGCTGGCGATGAAGTACTCTAATGCAATAGCAGGGGTTGCGCCGGAGTTGATCGCCGCTTTGAAAGACTATTGGTACTTTGCGTATCAGATGGCAGAGGTGCCAGCCTATGTCGCCGCCATTCTGCTTCTTATCCTCGTTCTATGGGGCAAGACGCGTTACCCGCTTTGGACGGTATTTGCGAATTTCGGTGTTCTTTCGCTGCTAGCGCCGCTCGCGGAATGGGTCCCCTCGCCGTTTGGGGCCGTGCTCGTCGGCGGCTTCACAAACCTTTCCGTCGCCCTTTTCTTCTTCGTCTCTGTCGTGTCCACTTGGAAAGATGCATCTGCCTAACCGGGCGTTGCAGCCAACTCCGAAAGCTTCGCGTACAAGCGCACTTGCGACGTACTAAAAGGTTGAAGGATGGACCATGAAGGATGAAATGAAATCAAAAATTCAACGAGGAGAAAGCATGATCTCTAGTCCTGCAGCACGGAAATACGGAATACTAATTGGCTCAATCGTGATACTAACGATTGGCTTGATTGTTCCACAACGTTCATTGGCGAGCGCCGGCGACCAACAAAATGTGATTCATCAGCTGCGAATCTACGAGATATTTGATAACAATAAGAAAGCATTTCATGACCGGTTTCGAGATCACGCCATGCGCATCATGGCGAAATACGACTTCAAGATAGTTGCCACCTGGGAATCTAAAAAAGACAATCGGACCGAGTTCGTTTATCTGCTTGAATGGCCCGACAAGGAAACGATGACCGATCGCTGGAAGAAATTCCTGCAGGATCAGGAATGGATTAAGGTCAAGAAGGAGACGGGCGAAGTTAACG
>DATIOX010000199.1:0-51030 GCA_035472675.1 Candidatus Dormiibacterota bacterium | reverse complement strand
CTTCAACCTTGATACGCATAATTTGTAAGGGAAATGCGATCCCATCGACTAATGAGCTAGGAGGACCTTATGAAGACGAAAAGGTCACGGTTTGATCGCCTGCTAGTTCTGTGTCTACCATTGCACTAGATTACAACGACACTCGCGACTTGGGAACCATGAAGCTCTTGTCCATCAACGTGGGACTACCGCGCGAAATCGAGTGGAAGGAAAAGACGGTTCGCACTTCTATTTTCAAGGAACAGGTGCAGCGCCGGGTGCGAGTCGCGCAACTCAACTTGGAGGGTGATCAGCAGTCTGACCCGTCCGTGCATGGAGGAATCGATAAAGCCGTTTACGCGTATCCATCGGAGCACTTCCCATTCTGGCGCAAGGAACTTCCTGGAATAGACCTTCCGTGGGGAATTTTCGGCGAGAACTTCACCACGGAAGGCTTGCTTGAGGAAACGGTTCACATCGGCAACCGCCTTCGGATCGGCTCTGCACATTTTGTTGTCACCCAACCTCGAATGCCTTGCTTCAAACTCGGCATTCGCTTCAATCGCCCGGATATCGTAAAGCGGTTCCCACAGAGCGGTCGGGCTGGGTTCTACCTGGCCATTCTAGTAGAAGGGGAAGTCACGGCTGGTGACTCTATAGAATTGCTCGCCCGAGACAAGAACGGCATCACCGTGGCGGATGTTATTAGTCTGTACAGAACAGAAACCACAAACCAAGAGCTTTTGCGTCGCGTTACTAAAGTACCCTCGCTTCCGTACCCTCGCTTCCAAAACCTTGAAAAGACTACTTTCGTCGGCGCTTGTGGAATCCAGATGATTGAAGCGACTGCGCGCCGAATAGTCTTGCGGATTTTCTAAACCGGTAGCCTTATCCGGTACAACCAGAGAATTCTCTCAGTTGCCTCCTCCTTGGAGTCGCGCAGACTTTAGATTCCAACGGCTGTGAGATTTTTGTCGAGAGTTCTGTTTCAATGTCGGCAGGTCGGGATCGAGAAAAGCAAGGGCGTGCGGCGGTTTGATGATTCGGATTCCAGCAGCGCGCTGCTGTTCCACGATCTGATCGCGGAGCGCGTGCATTCGTGTCCAATGCACCTTTGGTCGGAAATGATGCTCCGCGTGGTAGCCGTTAAAGAACCAGAACCAATTGTAAAGTTTGTCGTAACTGCTCACGCCCCAGGCAAGCGGTTCGTCCGGGTTGCCTCCATAGTGGCGGTAGTAGCCGTTGAGGTAGGAAAGGCAATGGCCAAAGTACCAGAATGGCAGAAGAAAACAGATGTAGCGCCAGTTGAGAACACCTAGAATGACGAACGTGCAAGCGAACAGTGTTAACTCTGTCACGCCCCAGAAAGCCTCGCGCGGATTCTTGCGTTTCAATTCCCGATAGACCGTCTTCGGGTCTTCACGGAAGAAACTTAGAAAAGTGTACTTGAGCGGGTGCTCGGCGTCACCGTCATGTCCATGTTTGTAGATCGAGATCCAATCGACTGTCTCGCCATTCTCACTAGGCCGATCAGCGTTTCCCTTGTGGTGCTGCATGTGAATGCATTCGTAAAAAATCTGGCTAAATCCAACGGTGATTGACTCAAGAATGCTGAACAGCCGGTTAAGCAACGGCGATCGGAAGTAAGGATTGTGAATGAAGTTGTGCGAAATGCCGTTGATATTCCATGAAATGCTTACTGAGTAGATGAAGCCAAGAATGAGCATGACCCAGAGCGGAACCCGCGGGAAGAGATAAAACATCCCGAAGAAATAGACGCAGTGAAAAATTGCGGCCAGTACGGGCAGCACATCCCAGCGGGTATGCGCAAAAATCCTCGAATCCGTTTTAGGCGATTCGATGACGACTGGGCTTGATTTCATCACATTGAGCTGTCGTGGCGCAGAGTAACCAAGTCAACGGGGCGTGACCAGCCAAAAAAATTGCTCCTGCTGTTGGAGAGACAAACGACGATTGGATTGGCTGGAAAGAAAGTTACGCCTGTGTATGGCGCGCGTAATGTTTTTCGACGCCCCTCGGAAGCAAACGTTTGCGGCCGCGTTGACGTCGGCGCGCCAGGGTTGCGCGGCCCCCTTTTGTTTTCATGCGGGCGCGAAAACCATGCTGACGTTTGCGTGTTCGCTTGGACGGCTGATAGGTGCGTTTCATAAAACCGAAAACAGACTCGGCGCGATTTAAGAGCGGCTAAAGTAAAGTCGAGCGCAACATTGTCAACGTCACCAGGTGCATCAATAGTTAACGCTGGCACAGTGTGTCAGGCTAATTTAATTGCCAGGACGGCGGATTTTTGGAATAAGCAGTGCAAGCAATGGGCGAAAAAGAACATGTGGTGATCGAGCCGGCGACCGAAGCCGACCTCGACGAATTGTCGCAAATGCTCGGGGATTTGTTCGCCCAGGAAGGCGATTTCCGCCCGGACAAGGAAAGACAACTTCGTGGTTTGCGTCTAATTTTCGAACAACCCAGCAGGGGCCGCGTCTTTGTATTGCGGCGAAACGGGGCGATCGTGGGGATGATCAATTTGCTGTTTACTATCAGCACCGCTGAGGGCGGTTTTGTTATTCTGCTAGAAGACCTGGTGGTCCACAAGCAGTACCAAGGCAAGGGTTACGGTTCCAGGCTTCTTCAGCATGCGATCGATTTTGCCAAACAGAAAAATTTCCTTCGCGTTACGTTGCTGACCGACCGGCCAGAGAACGTGGCGCAGGAATTTTTCCGCCATCACGGTTTTGTTGAGTCTTCGATGATTCCGATGCGGCTGTGGATCACGCCGCCACAAAATAATCAGACGGAATAAGAGTCACCCAGACCACGCGAATAGCTGCGGTTGTGGACAACGGCAGCGCCTCTGCGATATCCGGCGTCATTCGCGGTTAGTCTTCTCATCGATCCATGCGGTCAACTGAGTGGCGAGCCGTTTTTTGAATTCTGATCGGAAGTGAATTTCATCCACGGCTTTTGCTACCGCCGGAGCGCTCGCTGCCGGCAGACTGTTTTTCGCATACCTCCTTAGCTCTTCGGCGCGCGAATCGTCCGAGAAAAAGATGAACAAATTGGGTGCATACGTGTTAGCGCCCAAGGCGTCGGTCTTTGCGAGCAGCGCTTTCATGTTCGCCCCGGCAAAATCCCATGCGATATCGGGATGACCACTTTCACGAGCGACTCTAGAGACAAGAAAGACCGCTCGGCTCGTTGGCAACTCGTCCGTAAGCGCAATTGGAAGCGTCTTTTTCACCAACTTGGGATCCATCGCACCGGTCAGCGCGTCGTAATAATTTTGTTTTTCTTCAATGCTCGTTGTCTTGAGGCCAAGTTGATGAAGCTCGTTCCAAGTCGCTTCATCAGCATACCGCCCGACAACCGAAAAGACCGCTGGGCGAAGATCAGGAGGCAGCGATTCTGGATTAGCGAGAAAAGCCTTAAAAC
This sequence comes from Candidatus Dormiibacterota bacterium, assembly GCA_035472675.1. Lineage (GTDB taxonomy): Bacteria > Verrucomicrobiota > Verrucomicrobiia > Chthoniobacterales > UBA10450 > Udaeobacter. Next base: position 47,604 of record DATIOX010000199.1, on the reverse strand, counting down.
GTTCGCGACAATTCGCGACGATTTTAGGATCGTTCAAATTCCCGAGCGTCGTAATCAGGCTCGCCCGGAGGTTTGTCGTCGCGGCGACTGGCTCGTCCGGTTTAGGTTCCCAGCCAACCACGTCAAAGGTAGGACGCAAGAGTGATCGTGCATAGCGCTGAAATTTCTCTTGTTCAGGACCGTCACTCAAAAGCCGGTTAATACAAACCAGGACGTGAATGATCTGTTCACGCTCGGCTAGTTCGGTCGAAGCCGGCAGCTTTTCCACCAACTCAAAGAATAGAGAGATCGGTGCGCCATTGGCTTGCACCAAAGCCCAGGTGTCGCTTAGCAAATTGACGCGATCCTCAACGCTCAGATTCTTCAAAGCCCCCAGCAATAATTTCCACGATGGCTGGTCGTATTCGACGCGATAATTTCCGGTGCCCTTTACGTTGAGCTTGAGCGCTCGACGCGGAGGAATGTCGTGGATGCTATCGGACTTCCTGATCATCAAGAGTGTCGCGGGAGTCTCACCGACTACCGCATACGTGAGCGGGATTTTCCATTCGAGCGCCGGAGCGTTGGTGAAATTGACGGTAAAGCGTTCCTGCGTGAGCGAGACGTTGCTACCTTGGTCTCGTTTCACTCTTACGATGGGAAATCCTGGTTGTTCGGTCCAACCGGCCGCGATTTCCGCGACCGGCTTGCCGGAGGTTTTCGAAAGCGCATTCCATAAATCCGCTGTCGTGGTGTTTGAATACGTATGCGTCGCCATGTAACGGCGAATTCCCTCGCGAAACATATCTTCGCCGAGAAAACTCTCCAGCATCCGCAAGAATGACTGGCCCTTTTTGTAAGTTATATCGTCGAAGGCGCTGTTGGCTTCGGCCTCGGTCGCGACCGGCTGTTGGATCGGATGAGTGGTCGATCGCGCATCGCCTTCCATTGCTGCTTCTTTGGCGATTCCGACACGGCGAGTTGGATCCCGCGGGAATTCCCGGCGCAGCCAGACTTCCCATTGTGGATTAAAGTGTGTTGTGCATTTAGAGCCCATCCACGAGGCAAATCCTTCGTTGAGCCAAAGATTATCCCACCATGCCATTGTCACGAGATCGCCGAACCATTGGTGCGCCATTTCATGTGCGAGAACCTCGTAGATATCTTGCTTTGTTTCCGCAGAGGAACTTTTCGGATCAAACAGAAGTTTCGATTCGTAGTAGGTAATGCCGCCCCAGTTTTCCATAGCGCCTCCAAAGCCGCCGGGCAACGCGATCTGATCCAGTTTCGGCAAGGGATAGGCCACTCCGAAATAATCGTTGTAGTATTGCAAGATTTGCGCAGTGGCCTCGAGCGCGTAGCGCCCCATCTCAGCTTTGCCTTTCGTCGTAATCACTCGGAGCTGGGTAGGGCCGCTTCGTGATTCAATGAAATCGAGCTCGCCTGCAACGAAAACATTCAGGTAACTGGACATCGGCGGAGTCGCAGCGAAGCGCACCTCTTTGCCGCCAGCGATCTTTTTCTCGCTCTCGATTGGCATGTTCGAGACAGCGAGCCAGGTTTCCGGCACGACCGCGGTTAATTGGAAGCGTGCCCGAAAGACCGGCTCGTCCCAGCAAGGAAAAAATCGACGAGCGTCGGTCGCTTCAAATTGGCTTCCCAGCATGGTTTTCCGAGCGGCACTGCCTTGCTCCTGATACCGCATGTAGAATAGTCCCTGCCCTTGCTCATTTATCTTACCCCTGAAACGAAGCGTGAGTGTGTGCTCCCCGGTCGCAAGCTCTGACGGTAACGCAAGCGCAAGCAGTTCGTTTTTCTCGTCAATCTTAATTGCGGAGGCCGGCAATTCCTGGCCATCGATAGACGCCGCTTCGATTTTGAGTTCGAGTGCATTCAACACCAATTGGCGAACGCGACTACGAACGTCGAGCTTCACCGTCTCCGTCCCTGCAAATGTCAACTTGTCGATATCAGGGATGATCCGAACGGAGTAATCCGTCGGGACCACTTCTTTCGGAAGCTTTCCGGGCGTGTCTTTGAAACTGAATGGCTTTTCTGAAGCAAGTGGCGAGGACATGATCGCGAATTCAACCACAAGAAACAGAAGCAGGGTGCGCATCGCCAGCATGAAACACTGCGTGTCGCTTATTGTATAACCAACACGAGCAATAATTGCCCGCTGCCAATCTGGGGACCTTTGATGACCAGAGGACTGCGTTTGCTCAGCTTGGCATCCGTTTCGAGCAGGAGTTCTTTCTCCTTGTAAAGCTTCAAATTCAAAACATAACCGGCCGCGCTTTCACCCTGTGCGTCGACATGCAGTCCAAAAAATTTGCTGGTTGCGAGCCAGTCTTCCTGTCCGGTCTTGAGAGTCTTTTGCGACTGACCGATCACCTGAAACTGGTTGTAGCCAAAGAATTTTTTCAGCGACCCCTCGATCCGCGTGAGTTCCGGCGGAATCGGTTGCGGTTGCGCGACATTTTCCGCAATAACAAGTCCGCTCCACACCGTTTCTGCACCCTGCAACGCAGAGGCCGCACCTGTAATCAGTGAGACAAAAGAAATTAAGAACGCCAGCGTGCGACCCATGAGCAGTTATTTGGTGGCGTAATCGGCAGGCAAACTTTGGAGACCCTCCGTCCACAACACCGTTACCCGGTCTTGTTTCACCTCGAACATTGAAACGGTTGCATTCGGGCTGACCACCGGATCAACGCGCGCATTTAGAATCTGAGTGAGGTATTGCGATTCCTCCGCAGGATTCTTGTCGCGAATGACGAAAATTGTAAAAACCAAAAAGACGGCGAGCGACGCGGTCCCCGTCCACAGCAGGCGAGGAATTGTCCACCACGTGGAGGCTTTGGCTTCGCGCTGCGCTGAAGGCGCGCTACTTTGACGGATTCTGTCGCGAAGCTGATGGCTAAAAAACTCTTCGTTTGTCAGTGCAGGGGCGCCTAACTCGCGCTTCAAAAAAACGCCAAGCCTTCTTGCGTCCGCTTTTTCAGCTTCAGCAGCAACTTTGTCTGGCAACGACGCCTCGAATTCCGCCAGTTCTCGCCCGCTGAGCTGTCCGTCGAGCCATGCGGTCCACTTTTCTTCAAATGTTTTCATACACGTCCCTCAACAAATTTTGCAATTTCTTGCGCGCATAAAACAGGCGCGACATTACCGTGCCTATTGAGCAACCGAGTGCTTCCGCGATTTCATGATATTGCATCTCTTCGATCTCTTTCATCAAAATGACGGCTCGTTGCTCAGGCGAGAGCTGAGCAATCGCTTTGTCGATCCGGGCGCGAACCTCGCGGCGTTCAATCATCTCGTGAGGCAAAGCTTCTGACTTCGGCACGGTCTTGGATGCCGGCTCAATCTCTTTTAGCTGGATCGAATCGTCGAACTCGCTGCCCCCGCCCTTAACTTGTTTTTTGCGGAGCCAGTCGATCGTCACGTTCATGACGATCCGATAAATCCAGGTGTAAAACGACGAGCGTCCACGAAAGCGCTTAATCGATTTCCACGCTTTGAGAAAGCTGTCCTGGGCAAGGTCCCACGCGTCCTGCTCGCTATGAACCATGTTGTAAATCATGCCAAATACTCGTGTTCGGTAGCGAGTTATCAGCTCGTCGAATGCCTCGGTATCACCAGCCTGGCATCGTGTCACTAGGTCCAAGTCCGACACATCGGCCTGAGCCAGAGTCGCTTCCGTTTGCATGGTTGGACGGGAGCGGGCCCTATTTCATTCAACGCCGAAAGCCTTCGGCGCCGAACCGTCGGCGCCATTCCCCGCGGTACTCGCCCATCAGAGTGACAATGCCATCTCGCACTCGAAAAAGTCGCTGTCGAAGGACCGCATATTGTGAGCGGGTAACCAGGCCAGCGACCTTCCTGAGTTGCACCGCCGCATCCATCGAAACCGTGATTGCCTTCAAGGCCCGCTTCAAATAGGCGATTGTCATCCCAATTTCACTCAGACTATCGCCACTCAAGGCTGCGGCCAGCTTGGCGTTCGCCACCGCAGCTTGTGTGGCCAATTTTACAGCTGCCGGTTCGTTCGGAAGCGAATCGTTTCGATCAAAAAGGTGATCAATCCAAATCGTCAAAGCGAAGGCAGCACGATAAAGATCATGTCCTTCAAAAGTCTCTTCTGATCTGAATGCCTCGTCGATTCCACGGTCGTCCTCTTCCGCTGGCTCTTCATCCGGCAGCGCATCGAGCTCCGCATTCCAATCCCTAGAATCCAACAATTGGGTCCAACCCATTTCACGAGCGATGATCTCGTCGCGTTGGGGATCATCAAGGTATTCTTCCAGCAATCGCATGTACTTTTCTGCCTTGCCCTCCTGTTGCTGTAAAAAACGCTCCCACTGGTACTCGTCCCAGACGCGTTCGGGCTCACCCTCGTAGCCGGCCATGATGAAAGACTAAACGCGAGCTTGTCTCTGCGCGCAAAGTCTTTTGATGGGCGCGGCGCGACCACCGGCTACGCCGATACGGCTATCCGCCCGCGAGCGCTTCGCGCCCCGTTTGCAATCGCAACTGTCCGCATGCGGCATCGATGTCATGCCCTTTCTCGCGCCGCAACGTCACCGGAATGCCTTCGCCTCGCACGATCGATAAGAATTTCTCCTGGCGCTTTTCTGACGGTCGCGCCCAGGGCAGACCGGACACGCTATTGTAGGGAATTAAATTCACTTTTGCCGAAAGCCGGTGTGCGTGACGAGAAAACAGACGCGCCTGGTCGTCAGAATCGTTCACGTCTGCGATCAAGATGTATTCGAAGGTGAGGCGCTGTTTCTTGTGAGCTTTGTAGTAGTCGCAAGCCGAAAGCAGTGTCTCGACGTTGTAACGGCGATTGATCGGCATGATCCGATTGCGAACCTCGTCAGTGGCACCGTGCAGAGAAACGGCCAGCCGAATTTGCAAACGTTCCTCACCCAGCTTGCGAATCTGCGGAGCCAACCCGCTGGTTGAAATTGTAATGTGGCGCGCGCCGATGCCGAGGCCCCACTCCGCATTCATTACCCGAATCGCCCGGAGCACGTTTTCGAGGTTGGCGAGCGGTTCGCCCATCCCCATGAACACGATGTTATCGATCTTTTCATCAGTTGCGCGCTCAACTGCGATGAGCTGGTCGATAATTTCGTTTGCGCTCAGATTGCGCGAAAAACCTTCCAAACCACTCGCGCAGAATTTGCAGCCGTAGGCGCAGCCCACCTGGGTCGAGACACAGATCGTCCGACGATCCGATCTCCCACCATAAAGTGCCGGCGATGCCGGAATCAAAACCGATTCGATCAAATTTCCGTCGGCTAGACGAAAAAGAAATTTCCGCGTCGTGTCGCGCGCACCAAGCACTCGTATGGCGTCGATCTTGCCAAGGGAAAACGTCTCCGAAAGGCGCTTGCGCAACGGCTGCGGTAAATTGGTCATTTTGTCGATCGTGTCGACGCGCTTTTTGTAAAGCCAGTCGGTGATCTGGCCCGCGCGATAAGAGGGTTCCCCGAGTTCTCGGAGCTGCTCCTGAAGCTCGCTAAGAATAAGAGATTTGAGATCGGTCTTGCCGGCTCGTTTCACTACAAAATCTACCGGACACCGCGCCTTGCATCAAACATCTGCGGAAGTAAGTTCGTCACGTGAAGGAACGCTTTACACTGTGCGCGGTTCTGTTTCTGGTGATCGCAGCGCTGCTTTCCGCCTGTGCAACGTCCGAGGATTCGATGAGCAGTGATTCGGCCTCTTCGCCTGCTACGTCTGGTACACCTGTTCCCGGGGAAAAAATGTCTGACGATGGAAGGTTTACTCCAGGTGGGCCTGGAGCCAGCGGAAGTGTTCGCTGGTGATTTTTCTCTGTACCCGCCGACCTCTGGACGGCCTGGCCGGTGCCTCTCAACAACGTGTGCGCCGCACTTCGCACAGCGGAGGCTGTAGAGCGCGGAGATTTCTGCTTGATCGCGCAGGCGCACGGAGAACACTCAGCGGCGATGGACAGAACGCGCTCGCCACTCACCCTTGGTTGGGAGGCCGCGCGAGCCAACGCACTGCCAGCGTTAATTATTCAGGCGCTCATGCTGATGTTGCTCCTGAGTTTTTACACAAGTCACACAGCGTTCGCGCTGCTTTCGCAGCTAGCCGAGCTAAAGCGCACACGTGGGATCCTGTTTGTGATCGTCGCATCCGTAACGGCGGGGGCACTTATTCCAGAATTGTTCTTGATTCTTTTCTTCCAGCGAGGACGCCCCAGTCGTCGGAATCTTCGCAATTTGCTGTTTACGGTACCCGTGTGGGGACTGGACGGAACGCTTGTCGATCTTTTGTATCGAAATCAAGCAGCCTGGTTTGGAGACGTCGCGACGCTACCGGTAGTCGCAGCGAAAATTTGCGTCGATCAATTTGGTTACAATCCCCTTTTTGCCGCGCCCTTCGGCGTGCTGATCTACGAATGGAAAAACAGCGGCATCTCGTGGCGGCCCATTCGCGATCTTTTCACATGGAAACATTACCGCGACAAAATCATTCCGACATTGCTCGCCACATGGGCAGTCTGGATTCCGTTAATGGCAATTATCTATTCCCTGCCGCTTGCTCTCCAGTTTCCACTATTTGGGCTGTCGCTTACTTTTTGGGTGCTGCTTCTCACTTACATGACGAATCGGTTTGCTGGACAGATTGAAGCTGATGCACCGCTCGCGCTGGCTACGGCGGAAGTTAAATAGTTAAACGAGTTACAATATTAAAAGGGCTATGGACGAACAATCCCTGCGGTTCGGATTCCCGTTTTGACTTTTTAACTTTTCACGAAGTGCAACAGCGCTTCGTAAACGCCCGCCCCGTGCTCTTGCTGCGCCACATAACCGCCTGCGTTGCGGACTGCGTTTTGCACCTCAGGAATTGCGTTCGCCGGGCAGGATGGCATCGCAGCAACTTTTCCATTCAACATTGAAATATCGTTGTGATGATCGCCAGCCGCGAAGATGTTGTCGCGCCCGACTTCGATTAAGCGTGCCAACTCAGCCAGTGCCGCACCCTTGTGATAATCGGTGTGGCAAAAACGGAGGTAAATGCCGTTCCGTTGGTAATCAAAGTTTGGATGCCCAGCTCGTGCTTGCTCGACAAATCTGGCGATGTGTTCTATCTCTTCCTCGTTTTCCGCAGCAAGACCTTCGAGCCGATCCGAATCATAAATAAGGCGTGCCTTCGTCTCTTGAGTCACGAAGTCGACCACCTCGGCGAGGACTGGCTGGGCTGAAGAAAACAACTCAGCGTGATGGCGTGCACAGCGATCGTTCCAGTCGCCGAACGGTTCCCATTTGTTCCCGTTTCCGGTTGGACGAAAGACATCGCGCTCGGTCGTTAGAATGAAATCCGGACGGATCTGGAACTCAAAATTGGCAAGCCCGGATTCGAGCAGATCGACTGAGCGCCCGGTGTTGATTGCCCAGATCGCACCTGCGTCTTGCAGTTCACGAATCAATTCCACACACTGCCGATTCAGTCCCGCGCCTGCGGGACCAACGTGTGAAACGAGCGTGCCGTCGAAATCGATGCTAAGCAATTGGATTCGCGAAAACATTGAATTAACTTAGAAATTGATTTTCCACATGCAATACGTCGATTAAAACAAGGCCACCAATAGGAACAAAGATCGACAATGAAATCGGCTTACGAACTGGCAATGGAGCGGCTTGAGAAAGGAGCACCATCCATCTCGCTCACTGACGATCAGAAAAAAGAAATCGCAGAAGTCGACTCGGTTTATCGGGCGAAGATCGCCGAGAGGGAAGTCTTCTTGAAGGATCAAATTCGCAAGGCGCAAATCGCTGGAAATCTCGAAGAAGCGCAATCACTTGAGAAACAGCTTGCCTCGGAAATGCGTCGATTGCAGGAAGAATGCGAAGCTAAGAAGGAAAAGCTTCGAGCAAGTTTCGCGGGATAGGTCGGGGCGGTTCACCGAACCGTCCGGGGGCGATTGAGGTCGATCGCCCCTACTTCTGTATCCTTGCGCTCACCGCGTTTCGGTAGATCTGGTTCCAGAAAACCGAGCATATGCGCGCGCTTGATTGTACGAACGCCTTCCTGTTTTTGCATCTCTTCGATGCTTTGATGAAATTTTTCCATCTTCGTCCAATGCACCTTGGGACGGAAATGGTGCTCGGCATGGTAACCGTTGTAGAAAAACAACCAATTGTAGATTCTTCCGTAGCTACTTACACCCCAGGCGATCGGTTTATCGGGATTTGCACCATAATGCCGATAGTAGCCGTTGAGATAACTGAAGCAGTGCCCCAGGTACCAGAACGGCAGAAAATAAAAAATCACGTAGCGCCAGTTAAACAGGAACATCACAAAGAGCGTGATCGCGAACGCGGCCAGCTCAAGATTGCCCCAGAATAGATCGCCATTGTTGCGTTTGCGCAGGTCCCTGCGAATTGCTCCGACATCGTCCCGAAAGAAACTCAGAAACACATAGCGCCATGGATTTTCCGCTTGGCCGTCGTGACCGTGACGATAAATGGACAACCAATCAACGGTATCGCCTTTTTCGTCCTGGCGATCGGAATTCCCCTTGTGATGCTGCATGTGCACGGCGTCGTACATCGTCTGCGAGAAGCAGCAGGCGATGGATTGTGTGACTCCAAAAACGCGATTCAGAGCCTTGAAGCGGAAGAAGGGATTGTGAATGAAGTTGTGCCCGACCCCGTTGATGTTCGCATTGACCATCAGCGAATAGATGAACCCGAGAATCAGCATCATCCACAGCGGCGCATGGGGATAGAGGAAAAACAATCCAATGAAATAAGCAAGATGAAATAGACCGGACAACGCTGGTATGGCATCCCAGCGGGTGTTTGCGAATAACCGGGAGTTTGTCGTCGGCCGTTCTATTCGAATAACCTGGGCATTCATTCGAGAAAATTACGGGCACTAGAACTTCGCTACAGAAAAGTTGATTGGCAAGTTTTGAAGATTGCCAAGGCCATTCCCCCACGCCTAAGTTAGCCGCTCCATGTTCGCGCTCCAACCGGAATTAAAGATTTTCAGCGGCTCTGCTAATCGCGACTTGGCTGAGCGCATTTGCAAATACGTGGGTGTGCCGCTGGGTCGGGCGACGATCAGCTCGTTTCCCGACGGCGAGACCTATGTAAGGATCGAGGAAAACATCCGAGGCCACGACGTTTTCATCATCCAGCCGACCTGTCCGCCTACTAACGAGCATCTGATGGAGTTGCTCATCATGGTGGATGCGGCGCGACGGGCCAGCGCGGATCGTATCACGGCAGTGATTCCATTCTTCGGATACGCGCGCCAGGACCGGAAAGATCAGCCGCGGGTCCCGATTACAGCCAAACTGGTGGCGAATTTGCTGTACGCCGCCGGAGTAAGTCGCGTGCTGACAATGGATTTGCATGCACAACAGGTTCAGGGGTTCTTCGACATCCCGGTGGATCACCTCTATTCGCTGCCCGTATTAATTAAGTATCTGCGACAACAGCTCACCGGGAAAACGACAATTGTTTCTCCGGATTTGGGGGGACTCAAGATGGCTTCAGCTTACGCCGAGGCTCTGCATGCGAATCTCGCAATTGTGGCAAAGGAACGCCGAAGCGCCACGGAAACCGAGGCACTATATCTCATCGGCGAAGTGGAAGGGCGCGATGTGCTATTGGTGGATGACCTAACTGAGACGGCTGGCACACTGACCTCCGCGGCGGAGCTTTTGAAAAAACGCGGCGCCCAAAAAATCTACGCTGGTGTCTCGCACGCTGTTCTGGTTGACATCGCAATCGACCGTTTGCAAAAGTCTCAAATTGCGGAATTAGTAACCACGAACAGCACGCCTGTGCGCACCGTGAAAGGGTTTAAGATCACGGTGCTATGCGTTTCCGAGCTTCTCGGGGAAGGCATCAAGCGGATTCATAATGACGAGTCGGTCTCGTCGCTGTTTAATATAGAGAACGGAACAAATGGCAAAACAGGTTAAGCTAAAGGCAGAGGCGCGGACGAACGTGGGCCGCTCGGGTGTGCGCAAGCTACGCGCTCGCGGAATTATTCCAGCCGTCATTTACGGTGGAAAAGTTAAACCGCAGCCCTTACAAGTCGCCGCCCGGGACATCAATGCAATGATGAGCCACGCCTCAGGCGAAAACGTATTGGTTGACCTCGAGATCGCGGGTGAAAAATCGAATCGCGCGGCGCTGGTGCAGGAGGTGCAGCATTCACCGGTGCGTGGCGAGATCGTCCATGTCGATTTTCACGCCATTTCCATGGATGAAACCATCCAGGCTGAAATTCCTCTCGAACCGACTGGCACTCCCGTCGGGGTTAAGACTTTCGGCGGACTGCTCGAGCAAAGCCTGCGCGCTGTCACCATCGAATGTTTGCCTCGTGATTTGCCGGATCGAATTACCGTAGATGTATCGCAATTAAATATCGGCGATTCCATTCACGTACGCGACATTCAACTGCCGCCCGGCGTTACGGCAAAGGTGCCATTAGATTTGACGGCTTTTTCCGTCCTGGCTCCAGTTGTCGAAGAAGAACCTGTTGCCGTTGAGGCTGAAGCTGCCGCGGCAGGACCAGAAGTTATCACTGAGAAGAAAGAAGAGGGCGAGCCCATTGGTGCAGCGCCAGCTACAAAGGAAAAGGCTCCTAAGGAAAAAGAGCAAAAGAAGTAACCTTCTTGATTGCGGATTTTGGAAAATGCCAGTCCGGCTCGGATCGGATCGCGGATTGAGCCAACGTGGAAGGGTCAACTCCACAAATTCGCTTGGTTGCCGGGCTGGGAAACCCTGGGGCAGAATATGGGTCCACTCGGCACAACATTGGTTTCATGGTAGCCGATCAGCTTGCCGCGCAGTTTGGATCGACTTGGGAAAAATCGACAAAGTGGGACGCCTTATTGGCCAAATGCGGAAATGTGTTTCTCACAAAACCAATGAGCCACATGAACCGGAGTGGCTATCCGCTCCTGGCGGTAGCGCAGTTTTACAAGATCGACCCGCGCGAGATTCTTGTGGTGCTTGATGATATGGCGTTGCCGCTTGGCCGCCTGAGATTGCGGCTCGGCGGTGGATCCGGCGGCCACAACGGCCTTGAATCCGTCATTGTGCAATTTGCTACAGAAGAGATTCCCCGCCTCCGCATCGGAATCGGAGAGGCTCCGGCCGCAGGATCAGTCGATTACGTATTGAGCCGTTTCTTTGAAGAGGAAAAACCGATTGTTAGATCCACAATCGACCGCGCGGCAGCAGCGGTAAAATGCGCGATTGACAATGATCTCATTTCCGCGATGAACATTTTCAACAAAACTGAAGAACCATGAAAAACCGTTACGAAGCCCTGCTTGTGCTAAATGCGCAAGGCCGCGAAGAGACAGTCAAAGAAATCATCGACCGATTGGAATCTGAGTTCCAACAAGAAGGCGCACAGGTCGAACAGGTGCAGAAAATGGATAAGCGGCAGTTTTCCTATGCCTCGGGACCGCTCAACGCCGGATATTACGTCAACTTTGTCTTCAACGCCGAGCCTCAGTCGATTGCCAAACTGCGCTCAAAATTCAAGCTCGACCCCGAGGTTTATCGCCAAAATTATCAGCGTCTGCAGGAAAAGAAGGAAAAACCTGCGAAAAAGATGGCGAAAGCTAAGTGACTTCGATATAAGCCAGGAATGGCCAGTTTCAATAAAGTCATTCTGCTTGGAAATCTCACACGCGATCCGGAAGTCCGCTATACGCCCAAGGGCAGTGCAGTGTGCGATCTCGGCATCGCCGTCAACCGCGTTTACACAACTGAGGGCGGAGAAAGACGCGAAGAAGTTACCTTTGTCGATGTTGTGTTGTGGGCGCGCCTGGCCGAAATCGCCGGCGAGTATTTAAGGAAAGGCCGGCCCATTTTCATCGAGGGCCGTCTGCAAATGGACAGCTGGGATGACAAGCAGACCGGGCAAAAGCGGACCAAACTTCGCGTGGTGGGCGAGAGCATGCAATTGCTGGGCGGTCGTCCGCAAGGCGCCGCAGGTGAAACCGCCGAAGAAGATCGAAGCGCTGGCAGCAAGACGACTGCGCCGCCGAAGCCCGCTAAATCGGCCGAGCCAGACGACGACGAAATTCCCTTCTAGAACTAGCGCAAGCCTCCACCTTGCGCCTTACAAATGAACGCGACGGAAGCATGCATCGCGCTCAATATGCTGCCGACAGTAGGGCCAGTGCGGCTGCGAAAACTGCTGGAGGTATTCAAGCGGCCTCAAGAAATTCTCGCAGCTAAGCGCAATGAGCTTCGGAAAGTCGAAGGAATCGGTAACGAAGTAGCCGATCAAATTAGCAACTGGGAATCGATTGTCGATCTTGCCACGGAGCTTGACCGGATTCGCGAATTCGGAGCCACGGTGATTACACAGGAATCAGCATCATATCCAAAGGCGTTGCGCGAGATTCATGCGCCGCCGATTGTGCTTTACGTCTGGGGGGAACTAAAAGAACGCGACCATCACGCAATTGGTATCATCGGTGCTCGACGCACCACACATTACGGAGTCGAATCCGCAAAAAAGCTCGCATTTCAACTCGCGTATGCGGGATTGACCGTAATCAGTGGACTAGCGCGCGGGATCGACACCGCGGCGCATCAAGGAGCCCTGGCGGCAAAAGGCCGGACGATCGCGGTAATCGGCTCCGGACTCGCGCGGCTCTATCCGCCGGAGAACGCTGCGCTTGCCGAAAAAATTCGAGCAGGAAATGGCGCGATTGTGTCAGAATTTTCGATGGAAATTGAACCAGATCGCCAGACATTCCCAATGCGCAACCGGATCATTTCGGGTTGGAGTCACGGGATTCTCGTTGTGGAGGCAGGCTTGAATAGCGGGGCGCTCATCACGGCATCGCAGGCACTTGAACAAGGAAGGTCGGTTTATGCTGTGCCTGGTCATATTAACGCGCCGAGCGCGATGGGATCCAATCGTCTCATCCAGCAAGGCGCGAAGCTGGTCATGGATGCCAGCGACATCCTGGATGACCTGCAGATTCTCCTGCCGGAGGCAAAACCGTCCGCCGAGGCCGCCGCGAGGCCCTTGCCGTCGCTTTCTGAGGAAGAGCGCCGCATCTACGACGCCATCGAATCGACGGAGACATCAATTGATGACATCACAGAGAAAACACGCCTGCCGAGTGCGACGGTTTCATCGACTCTGTTGCACTTGGAATTGAAGCGTTTGGTCAAACAATTGCCGGGAAAATATTTTGTAAAGCTGGGATAAGCCAGGGATTTGCAAGGGTTCACAATTTTCTGTGAGCCGACGCGAATTCCGCTCCCACTTGCAAAAGCGCCGTAACTGGGTTCGATTCCAGCCCCAATTTATGTCCAAGTCTCTGATAATTACTGAGAAGCCTTCGGTCGCTGGCGACATTGCGAAGGCGCTCGGCAAGGTTCCCAAGAGAGGGGACTACTATGAGAATGAACAATACGTCATTTCGTCGGCGGTCGGCTATGTCACTGAGCTGTTGATGCCGGAAGACATTGATAAGAAGAAGTACGGCTTCTGGCGGCTCGAAATGCTGCCGATCATTCCCAAGAAGTTCGAGCTTAAGCCAAAGGAGGATTCAAAGGAGATATTTGGTCGTCTTAAAAAGCTGATTGCGCGCAAGGATATTAAGGAGATCATCAATGCCTGCGACGCCGGGCGCGAGGGAGAACATATTTTTAACCAGCTTTGCGAGCTGGCGAAAAACAAACACCCGGTGAAGCGTCTTTGGCTGCAATCGATGACACCGCAGGCGATTCGTGAGGGCTTTCAAAATTTGCGCGATGGTTCGGAAATGGCCGGTCTGGCCGATGCCGCGCGTTCGCGCAGCGAGAGCGACTGGCTCATCGGCATCAACGGCACGCGGGCAATTACCAAACGGATGTTTGGTTCGCGCGGGAGAAACGTGGCCTCGGTCGGACGTGTGCAAACCCCGACGCTCGCAATGGTTTATGCTCGCGAGTTGGAGATCCGGAATTTCAAGCCGCACGATTACTGGCGCGTTACTGCGAAATTCGGAATCGCGCACGGCGAATACGAAGGCGTCTTTCAGCGTCCCGACTTCAAAAGAAATAGCGACGAGCACAATCGCATTGACCGTATCTGGGACCGGACGGTGGCTGAAGCGGTTGTCGCCGCGTGCCAGGGCCAGCCGATCGCGACCGTTTCCGAGGAAAAGAAAGCCAGCTCGCAAATAGCGCCGCGTCTCTATGACCTGACAACGCTGCAACGCGAGGCGAACGGCCGCTACGGTTTTTCAGCCAAGCGCACGTTACAAATCGCGCAGGCGCTTTACGAGAGACACAAAATGTTGACTTACCCGCGAACGGACTCCCGCGCTCTGCCTGAAGACTATCTCCCGGTCGTTAGGCAAACGCTGGGCAACCTTTCCGGCACGCTGCAATTGCATGCTCAGAAGGCGCTCGAGAAAAATTACGTACGGCCCAACAAGCGCATCTTCAACAACGCGCAGATCGGCGATCACTTCGCCATTATCCCCACGGCTTCGGAAGCGAAGAACTTGGATGATGCCGAAGCGAAAATTTATGACTTGGTCGCGCGGCGCTTCGTGGCCGCGTTTTATCCAGCGGCGGAATTCCATGTCACGACGCGGGTCAGTCAGGTCGCAGCGCACAAGTTCAAAACTGAGGGCAAAGTCATGACGTCCGCCGGCTGGCTGGAAGTTTATGGGAAGAGTGCAGTAGACGAAGATTCAACGCAAGGCAAAGCGCTGCCGGCCTTGATTGCAGAGGACAAGAACCAAGCGAAAACGCTCGAAGCGACTTTACATGCCGAAGCGACGAGACCGCCACCGCGTTACACGGAAGCAACGCTGCTTTCCGCGATGGAAACGGCGGGAAAATTGGTCGAGGACGAAGAGTTAGCGGAAGCAATGAAGGAGCGCGGTCTCGGCACGCCGGCCACGCGCGCGGACATAATCGATGGGCTCATTTACCAAAAGTACATGCATCGGAATCAGCGTGAGCTGGCGCCAACTGTCAAAGCGGAGCAACTCATCCAATTCCTCACTGCAGTGAAAGCGACCGATATCACCAGCCCGGCGATGACCGGCGAATGGGAACATCAACTCCGCTTAATGGAGCAGGGAAAGTTTCCGCGCCAGAAATTCATGGCCGAAATCGTCGAGGAGACCAAAGGCATCGTCGATCGCGTGAAGAAATTCGAGGAAGACGACTCCGTTGCGCGCGAAACAGATATCCTCTCGCCGACTGACGGCAAACCGCTGCGGGAAACTTTGCGCGGTTACAAATCGCAGGATGGCCAATTCATGATCTACAAGGTCATTGGCGGACGGAAAATGGAGGAGCCCGAGATACGCGAGCTGGTCGAAAAAGGTGTCGTCGGTCCGCTCGACGGATTCATTTCCGCGAAGACACGCGCGACGTTCGCCGCCGCGCTCAAACTCGTGAAAGATGGTGAGAGCGGGAAGTGGAAAGCCGAATACGATTTTGGCGACAAGGTCGATCTCGGCGCGGTCGAACCTTTCTGGACCGATCCCGCGACCGGCGCGGAATTATGCGAAGTCGGGTCGAGCTACGTTCTGCGCGAACGCGAAAACGGGGAATGGAAACAAGTTTTCCGTATCCCACGCCTCATGTGCAAAAAAGAGGTTTCACGCGAACAAGCCGTGCGGTTGGTCGAAAAAGGCAAGACCGATTTGATCAAGGGTTTCATCTCGAAAAAAGGCCACCCGTTCGATGCATTTTTGTTGCGCAACGATGCGCGGATTCGCTGGGAATTTCCGCCGCGCCCCCCGAAAACCGACAAGGAGGGCAAGCCCGTCCAACGCAAAGCGCGGGCGAAGGTCGATCTCTCCAAAGCCAAAGTGATTGGCGAAAGCAAAGTGCACGGCGGCGAACTGGTGGAGACCGATGAGGCCTATTACGTCCGCAAACCACAGCAGGAGAACCGGCAGGTTTTCAGATTGACAAAGAAACTTTGCAAGCACGAAATCACGCCCGATGAAGTGAAGGAACTCCTCTCCGAGGGAAGGTCGCATCTCATCGAAAATTTCGTCTCCAAACGCGGTAACAAATTCGCCGCTCATCTTGTGCTTTCGCAGAAAAAAGACAAAGCCGAGTTCGAGTTTCCTCCGCGTTAGAACGTCCTGACTGAAATTCCAAAGGGCAGGTGGTAACCCATCACCATCGGATCGATCTACTCCCGAAATTCGTTTCGAAGAAGAAGGACGCCCGTTTTCCGCCTACTTGAAATTGGAAGACGGTAAAGTCGGTTTCGAGTTTCCTGAGAAAACCACGCCAGCGAAAGAATCCAAGCAGGAGAATGTTCCAGCCACGTCTTGAGGCAAAAGGGCTCTTAGCCAATAGCTAGTTTCGGTTCGCACCGCCGCGTTGGTTAGCCTGCTGACCTGCAGGTTCAACCCGTTGTTGCACGTGATGTACCATGGCCACAGCGGCGATCAGCACGCATGCTGCGATCACTTGGTGGGCGTGAAGCGTCGCGTGGAAGATTCCCCATGTGATGCACACCGCAGCGAGGGTTTGCATCATTTCAAAATAACCTGCCGTGGATGCGCGTGTGAGATGTAATCCCTGAAAATAAATCAAGAGCGGAATTCCGCCTGAGATCGACGCCAAAAACAAAAGCAGGACGATTGCCCTAGCAGCGTGTGCTTGCGCGGCCGCTGGCCAGAGCGCTGCACCGTGAAGTTCTCCGTAGGCCAGAAGAATCAGCGTCATGCACGCGAGACCAATGACGATGCGCATGCTCGACGCAAGTCGAAGCGACATGCCGATCATCACCCCGCGGCCGGCGACTGTCGATAGTCCCCAGAACAGCGCGCAAATCAGTGCATACCATGAGCCAAGATTTAAGCCGGCGTTTTCAAAGGAGACCCCAATCATGGTTGGATGCGTGACAGAAACGAAGATACCGGCGACGATTGCGATTGCGGCATAATAGAAGAAGCGACGGGCAAGCCGGTCGCCAAAAAGCAGGAACGCCCCAACAGTTGATATGACAGGCTGGATGTTCAAAACGACATTCACCACAGTCGGATTCCCGTACTTCAATGCGAGGGTGAAGAAGATGGTGCCGACTGCCGAGCCGGCGAAGCCTGAAAAAAGAAGATAACCCCACGTGCGCACGTGCACTTTTGGAATCTCGCGCAATCGCGGGATCAGAATCGGCAGGAACATGATCAGAATGAGCACGTGTTCCCAAAACACGATCACCTTCGCATCGAACAACTCATTAAGTGGAATCCGCCATGCACTCTCTGTACCCCAAAGCGCAGCGCCGAGACCAACCAGCCACGGACCGTAGTTAGCACTGCGCGTTGCGCTGTTTTGCATTTCGAAGCGTCTATCGTCGGCCGTACGTCGCGTCAATGAAGGATGATCGTCTCGCTCTCTAAAAAGCGATGGGAAGACGCCTCGGACTTCAAAAGCACTGCGCCCGACATCCGATAACAAGATTTACTCGGTTTCGCAGGAGCTTTTGAAGTGCGTACCCATCCCCGCATCGCTTTTTTCGACAATCTCGCTAACTGATACAACGAATCAAAAAGCATTGACACCACAACAAATGGTATGGTAATTGGAATTTCCATACTATGCGTTGCCCCAAGTGCGGGTCTCGTGATGACAAGGTCATCGATTCGCGTCAGTCACGGGATAGCTCCAGTATCCGTCGTCGTCGCGAATGTTTGAAGTGTAAGTACCGGTTTACTACGTACGAAGAAATCGAGCGCTCTGATCTGCGCGTGGTGAAACGTGATAGAACCCATGAACCGTTTGATCGGCGTAAATTAGCTGCCAGTATCGCGAAAGCTTTTGAAAAACGCTCCACCAGTCTTCTCACCCTGGAAGACACTGTGGATGAGATTGTGCATGAACTCGAAACGAGCGGCCGTGAGGTTCCTTCGTCCGCAATCGGCGCCAAAGTGCTCGAAAAACTGCGTGGGATCGATGAAGTAGCCTATCTGCGCTACGCCTCAGTGTACCAGCGGTTTCAGGACGTCGATCAATTTGTAGATGCTATTCATACTCTTGGGCGTCGCGTAAAGCCGAATACGCTCCAGCGAGAGTTGTTTCCATCTGAGACCGCGCAGAGGCCTGCGCCCGGGCCACGAAATATCCCAATCAGTAAGAAGAATCATGGTCGCGTTTAAGGAAGAATTTCCATATCTCCGCACAGATTCGGGACAACTGTTCGAGTTCAACCGCGATTGGCTGCACGCGGCGATTACGCGCGCGGCCCATGAAGCTGGCTATCCCAGTTGGTGGCTAACTGAACACGTGACGGAAAGCATCGCCTTCTATCTGCACCTGCGAAACGACGAAAACATCGTCGCGTTTAGTCAGTTGTCCCAGACCGTACGGTACGTCCTAAAAGCGATCGGTTATAAGGAGATTGTGCCCTTTTTCGCGCCGGCGCCGCCGCCGATTTACATCTCGTTACTCGACATCGCTCACCATGCCGGCGCAGGTTACGAGCTCGCATTTTTTGATCTTTTGGAAAAGCGAATTAACAGCCTCATGGAAATCGGCTCCGATAATCTCGTGCTCTGCTCGCTGCAGCCTTGTGTAAAGCATCTTCGCGGGGTGAAAACGTGGACGCGCGCCTGCGATGCGTTACGCGAGGAAATTGTCTGCTTCGTGCGCGAAAAACTAACGTCTGCAATCGACCCCGCAGTTGAGAGACTCGATTGTTCGCTGCGCTAAAGAGTTTCGCCGGCGTCGCCCCAAAGACTTTCGCAATCATACCGTTTCTCAGTTGAATTACGGCCAGAATGCGCAGATTTACCCGAAATCTTTAGGTGACTAGCCACTTCACGCCATGACCATTTTCGAAAAAATCATCGCGCGCCAAATTCCAGCGAAAATTATCTGGGAAGATGAAGATGCACTCGCTTTTCATGACGTTGATCCACAAGCACCCGTGCACGTGCTGATCGTGCCAAAGAGAGTGGTTCCTCGCCTTACAGATGCGAAGGATGAAGATCGCGCGCTGCTCGGCAAATTGCTTCTGGTTGCGCGTGATCTGGCGAAGAAACTGGAGCTATCGAACGGCTATCGTGTCGTCATCAATTGCGGGCCAGATGCGGGTGAAAGTGTTCCGCATTTGCATGTACATCTTCTTGGCAAACGCGCGCTGGCCTGGCCACCGGGATGAAATGCCGTAAGCGTTGTCTATTGCGCTGCGCTGGTTGGCAGGTTCGCGACAGGCGGACTCGGTCATTTTTCGCGACGTGGTTCCCCCACTCTACTCGCGAACCCGTGCCCAATCGATCCCAATGACGCGCTTGTCCGCGAACTGTTTTAACGATTTTGGGAAAACAAGATAACGCGCACCTTTCCTCTCTTTGAAACCAATGATTCCAAAATCTGTCCCGCTCTCGCTTTTTTGGACTGTCATCACTCGATTGTTCTTTAGCTGTGCTTGAAAACGGCGGTCTGCGGCGGGTTTTTCCCAAAGAGTGTAAACATTCGGTTGACCGCATTCCTCCACTATGTGCGAAAAGCGTATCGTTTTTGTTTTAAGGAGTTTCATGGCTCAGTCGTGACCGGCGCCTGGCAATGGCGCCGTACCAGAAAAAGTCCGCCAGAGAACTACGGCAAGGAGGATCAGACTACCGTTGCTGCATTCCTGCCCTGGCGGGATTCGTAAGTCCTCAATCCATAGCCCCTGACGGAGGTCAAATTTTGCTCCAACATTGGCATCGTGCAACCCTGACCGCGTTTGTGGAAAAGGCGGAGACATTGACAAGCTGTGACGCTTCTGTTTGCATCGACGCCGTGAAATGCTTCGCGTGGCTTTTGCTGGCTTTTCTCTTCGCCACTGTGAATTCCTGTACCACACTCGTTAACCGCCGCGATCTTTACAGTCCTGAACCGGGACCAGATTCACTGGAAGCGGCGCGCCAGTGGTACGGTGTCACAACAACACACACGACGGCGACGACAACTAGAAGCGAAGAAATCGTTTCCCCAGCGAGCGCACGCCGATATTAGATTAGTCGACTCCTCAAACGAGCCGGACGACTCTTAACCGAATGGCAGGTTTGCCTTGATGCGGGCGACATCCGTGTCGTCCACGCGCGCTGCTTTGCTCAAATGGCGCTTCCGCTTTGCACTTTTTCCCGACAACAAGTGGCGTCGCGAGGAGTGCGATCGCAACACTTTGCCACGCGCCGTGATCTTGAAGCGTTTTGCCACGGCTTTACGGGTTTTACTGCGCGCGATTGGCTTTGGCATAAGGCGACAAGATATTAGGTAGTTAGATTTTCACAACCGCCTTTTGGTGTTCGCTCCCCTTGCTTTCCTTGGATATTTGCGTTTTGCGTAGAGCGCTTGCCCCCGATCATTTCGGAGTTGAACGTTGCTGAAACTTTCGACTATGAAGGAATCGCAGAAACAAAAACCGAACGTTATCATAATCGGTGCTGGATTTGGCGGCCTTCAGGCGGCCAAGGAGCTTGGTCGCAAAAATGTTCGGGTCACAGTGATCGATCGCACAAATTATCATCTTTTTCAGCCTTTACTCTACCAGGTCGCGACCGCCGCGCTCTCACCGGCGGACATTGCGGCTCCGGTGCGCTCGGTGTTAAGCAAATTTAAGAACGTCGAGGTCATCCTCGCCGAAGTGGAGTCCGTGGATGTCGCTGCCAAAAAAGTAAAAACCACCGACTTAGAATTCGACTACGATTATTTAATTCTCGCAACTGGCGCCCGGCATTACTACTTCGGACATAATGACTGGGAAAAACTGGCTCCAGGATTGAAGAGTCTGGAAGACGCGATTGAACTCCGGCGTCGGATTCTCATGGCATTCGAATACGCGGAGAAAATCGACGATGAAGCGGCGCGCAAGGCGGCGATGACCTTTGTCATCATCGGGGGCGGACCGACCGGTGTGGAAATGGCGGGAGCGATCGCAGAAATCTCCCGCTACACGCTGGCGAAAGATTTTCGCCATATCGATCCATCGCGGGCACGCGTCATTCTTATTGAAGGCGACTCGCGCTTGCTATCTGCCTTTCCCGAGGACTTATCGCAAAGCGCTAAAAAACAGCTCACAGATCTCGGCGTAGACGTGCGCACAGGCGTAAGAGCAACGAATCTTACTGAAGCCGGAGTGCAACTCGGCGACGAATTCATACCCTGCAGGGTTAAAATCTGGGCAGCCGGCAACAATGCGTCGTTTGTTGGCAAAACACTAGACGCGCCAATTGATCGGGTCGGTCGCATCGTTGTGAACGATGATCTTACCATTCCCGGCCATCCTGAAGTTCAGATCATCGGCGACCTGGCAAACTTTTCACATCAGACCGGAGAGCCCTTGCCGGGAGTATCACCGGTAGCCATCCAACAAGGACGTCATGCCGCGCGTAATATTCTTGCGATGATTAAAGGGCGCAAACCGCAGCCCTTCCACTATTGGGACAAGGGAAACATCGCTACAATTGGTCGGAACAAAGCGGTCGCGGATTTACGATTCATGCACTTGACCGGTCTTCCGGCATGGCTGGCGTGGTTGTTCGTGCACATCATTTTCCTGGTCGGTTTTCGAAACCGCTTGCTCGTCCTGTTTCAATGGGCGTGGGCGTATTTTACGTTCGATAAAGGGGCACGATTGATCACCCGGAATTTCCAGTCGGAACAAAGACCGCCATCGTGAAAAACATTTAACGCTTTCACACTCGTCATGCCGTGCGAAGTCGAGGCATCTGTAAATTTGATAATCAGAGATTCCCCAACTGCGCGTTGCTCCGCTCGGAATGACGAAAGGCTTTAAATCGCCAGATGACCTCGCGTATTACCGTCGTTCCCCACATCAGCGTGCGCAATCTCCAGCGAAAGATCGCCGTCAACGTTGCTGAGCTCCAAAATTTCGCCGTAAAGGCCTTGCGCCCCTGTTTGCAGTTGCGCAAGCGAAAACCGACGGACTTGGAAAAATTGCATGGGGTTTTAGTCTGGCTCATCTCGGATCGCCGGATGGCGCAGTTACATCGAAAATTCATGCATCGAACGGGGCCGACCGATGTGCTGACTTTTCAACACGGCGAAATCTTTATCAGCGTTGAGACAGCAAAGAGACACGCCCGGGCGTTTGGGAACTCGCCCGCGAGCGAGCTTCACCTTTATATCGTCCATGGGCTTCTACATTTGCATGGCTTCGACGATCAAACGCGAACCGACGCGCGGAAAATGCACAAGATGCAGGAAAAGATTCTGCGCGACTGTAGTGGCAATGACGGGCCTTTCGCGCATTACTTTCGAAGCGCTCGCCGCGAAATTTGATTTTTCATAGTATCGTACGCTTTGCGACGTCGGCGGCGCGACCGCTTTGCTCTCGATTGAAGTCGCGAAGAAGCACCCGCACATTGAATGCGTCAGCTTCGACCTACTCGCCGGTCGAACACGTGGCGAAGAAGCACATTTCCGCATCCGGGTTGAGCAATCGCGTTCGCATCGCATCAGGCGGTTTCTTTAAGGATCCGCTGCCAAAAGCTGGCGTGATCACGATGGGAATGATTTTGCACGATTGGAATCTGGAGAAAAAGATCCAGCTCATCCGCGCAGCTTGCGATGCGCTCCCGCAGGTGGCGCGTTCATCGCCGTCGAAGCGTTATCGACAACGCGCGCCGCGAAAACGTTTTCGGGTTGCTCATGTCGTTGAACATGCCGATCGAATTCGGCGACGCGTTCGATTACTCCGCGGCTGATTTTGAAAACTGGTGTCGCGCGGTCGGCTTTAAGCGTTTCAAAGTGATCCATCTGGCCGGCCCATCGAGCGCTGCGATCGCTTACAAATAGAGGCGCTTGGCAAAAGCGGGCAGATTCTGTTTTGACAGCCGTGGCCTCCGAGCATATATGGCATTGCAATATATGTCATCACCAGTTCCCGATCGCGAACTAAAGAAGGGCAGCGCCGAATTGATGATTCTATCTCTGCTGGAAACCCGGCCTCGACACGGATATGAGATTGCGCAGCTCATCGAGCTGCGTTCACGCGGCGCGATCCGATTTAATGTCGCGTCCCTTTATCCGTTGCTTTATCGGCTTGAAAAACGGAACTGGATTCGCGGTCGCTGGGTCGAAAGGGCCGGCCAACGCCGCCGCCGTTATTATCGTCTGACTGCATCGGGTAAAAACGTGCTGTCGAAGCAACGCGCCGGCTGGCGTGAGTTCGTTGAAGCCATCAACCTGATCACAGGGATTCAACATTCCTGATTTCAAGGTCCAGATCAGAGCGCGCCTGGCGGAGCTCGGTTTATCTCCCGTGCGCGAAACCGAAATTGTTGAAGAACTTTCGCAGCATCTGGAAGAGGAATACGAGCGGGCGCTCAGCTGCGGTGCTTCGGACGAGGAAGCGCGGCAACAAGTCATCGAGCAGCTGAATGCGGCTGATTTGTTAGGCCGCGAACTGAAACACGTGGAACGTCGCGTTTCGCAAAACCCTGTCACATTGGGAACCGAAGGGAAGATCAATATATTTGCTGATTTCTGGCAGGATTTGCGCTACGGCCTGCGCACGCTCCTGAAAAACCCCGGGTTCACGATCATCGCTGTTGTTGCGCTCGGCACTCGGCATCGGCCCAAACAGCGCAATCTTCAGCGTCGTCAATGCTGTCCTGCTGCGGCCGCTCCCCTTCAAAAACCCCGAACAACTCGTGATGGTGTGGGAAAGTGCCACACATCTTGGTTTTCCGAAAAATACTCCGTCGCCGCCAAACTTCCTCGACTGGCAGAGACAGAACACCGTGTTCACTGGGATGGCAGCGATATCCGAGCGCAGCTTCAACCTCACCGGCGTGGGAGAGCCCGAACGGCTCGACGGTCGCCGCGTCTCGGCGAATCTCTTCGACTTGTTAGGCGCGCCCGCGTTGCTTGGGCGCACATTCGTGCCGGATGACGACCGCCCTGGCACACATGTCGTTCTCCTGAGCTATTCACTGTGGCGGCGCCGCTTCGGTTCCGATCCCAACGTCATCGGACGCGCCGTCACGTTGAATGGCGAAAGCTACACTGTGATCGGCGTCTTGCCGCGCTCGGTTGCACCTACCGGGCTATGGGAACTGGAACGACCAGGTATGGGTGCCGATCGCGTTTAACAATGAGGAAATAACGGAGCGCGGTAATCATTTTCTCGACGTGATCGCGCGGATCAAGCCTGCCATCACTCTTAAGCAGGCCCAATCTGAGATGGAGACGATTGCCGCCCGTCTTGCCAAGGAATATCCACGGTACAACACGCGCATCGGCGCGACCGTGACGCCGTTGCACGAGGAATTGGTCGGCGATATGAAGCCTGCGCTGCTCATCCTGCTTGGAGCTGTCGGCCTTGTGCTTCTCATTGCGTGCACCAATGTTGCCAATTTGCTGTTGGCCCGCACCGCGGTGCGCGAAAAGGAAATTGCGTTGCGACTCGCGCTGGGTGCCAGCCGTTCCCGCCTGACGCGTCAGTTTCTAACCGAAAGCGTCTTGCTGGCGTTATTGGGCGGCTGTTTTGGGTTGCTCCTAGCTTTGGCGGGAGTCCATGTGCTGAAGACGTTTGTTCCTGCAACGATTTTGGAGATACAAGCTATCAACATTGACGCCAGAGTGCTCGTGTTTACCGCTTTGATCGCCCTCTTGACTGGAATTGTATTCGGACTCGCGCCGGCGACGCACTCGTCGCACTCCAATCTGAACGATTCGTTGAAAGAAGGGGGCCGTGATTCCGCGGTCGGGAAAAAGGGAAATCGAATTCGAGGCCTATTAGTTATCGCGGAAGTCGCAGTCTCCTTCATCCTTCTCATTGGCGCGGGATTGCTCATCAACAGTTTTCTACACTTGCGAAATCTCGATCCCGGGTTTCGCACCGATCATCTGCTGACTATGAAAGTAGACCTATCGGAGCTGAAGTATCCAGACGGGGAACGGCGCTCAGTGTTTTTCGATGAGGTGTTGCGGAGCGTCCGCGCTTTGCCCCGCGTTCAATCAGTAGCTGTCGCCGGCAACCTGCCGTTCACTTACAACGGCGATTCGATGGGTATTGCCGTCGAAGGCATTCCCGATCCGCCGCCGGATCAGTGGCCCGATGTAATCTACCGCGCGGTTGGGCCAGGTTACTTCAGCACAATGTGAATTCCAATGATTCGCGGCCGCGACTTCACCGATCAGGATAAGCTGGATTCTAAAAGCGTGGTGGTGATTAGCGAGAAAACCGCCCAGCACTATTGGCCCGGACAGGATCCCATTGGCAAACGTCTGAAGCCGGGTGCGACGACTTCGAACGCTCCCTGGCGAGAGGTGATTGGCGTTGTGAAAGATGTCCGGCAAAACGACTTCATTGCGCAGCCCAAAATGCAAATGTATTTCACGTATCGGCAGTTGAAGGAGTTGGCAGCGAATGCACTGATTGTGCGGACAAGCGTGGAACCGATGAGCCTCGCCAGCTCAATTCGCAATGCGATATGGGCCGTGGACAAGGATCAACCGGTCGCCAACATCGACACGATGGACCATATCGTGTCGGAGGCGATCGCCAGGCAGCGGTTCAGCATGCTTTTGTTAGGTATCTTTGCCGGTTTGGCATTGGTTCTCGCGGCCGTAGGAATATACGGGGTAATGAGTTACTCGGTCGCGCAACGCACGCATGAAATAGGCATTCGCATGGCGCTGGGCGCGCGACGGGCAGACGTATTGCAAATGACGGTGAAGCAGGGGCTCAAATTAGTAGGCGCGGGGATGATGCTTGGATTAGTGGCGGCATTTCTTCTAACCCGCGTACTAGCAAGTCTGCTGTATGGGATTAGCGCGACAGATCCAATTACTTTCGTCGGTATCTCACTGGTGCTGCTCTCAGTCGCAATCCTCGCCAGCTACATTCCGGCAGTGCGCGCAACGAAGGTCGACCCCATTATCGCCCTGCGTGCGCAGTAAATGCCGGCGCTCAAGCCTTGCGGCCTGTAGACTCTCTGGGCTTAGATTATTCAGATGCGCTGGGTGGTATTTCTTCGTGCGGTGAACGTCGGTGGGGCGAATCGATGTCAACCCGCTGCTATCGCCAAGCAGCTGGCGAAGTTTGGTGTCGTTAATATCGGCGCAGTGGGCACGTTTGTGGTGCGCGAAGATGTGAGTGAATCGACTCTCCGCGCTGCGTTCGCTCGAAAGTTGTCGTTCAAATGCGAGATCATGATTTGTCCCGCGCGCGACCTTCTCAAGCTTACGTCAAAAGATCCGTTCGCGCGGCAACCTTCCGGCCCAGACATCACGCCATTCGTGAGCATAGCAGCCAAACCGCCGCCTCTTCCTCTTCGTCTTCCTCTTAATCTGCCCTCAGACGATGACTGGCTACTGAAGATCATTACGATCCAAAACACATTCATCATCGGCCTTTATCGTCGGCAGATGAAGGCGATCAGCTATCTAGGTAAAATCGAGAAACTCCTCAGTGTGCGGGTCACCACGCGCAATTGGAACACGATCGAGAAAATCGCTACCGAAATCAGGAAATCCCGGAAGTAATCAGCGGTGATGATGATTAGTACAATATGGATGGTAGAAAAGCGCCGGCCGGTTCGTTGTAAAGGCCGCGACTCATCAAAGTCATTGGCTGCGTAACTCGCAAACCATTCGTCAGGCACCAGCGAAATAGCTCGCCGTTTCGCGTCGGCAGAAGAAAACCGGGCCCAGCAAATTCTTTCGCCGCACCGATGAGCGCTTTGACATCCGCGTTTGTCTCGCCCACGGCGTGCCCAAAGAAACCGACGATCGTTGCGTACCCAGTGACGCGCCCATCGTGCTCAACAACAGTGGCGTTGCCTCGCGCGATAGCATCGCGCAACTCTCCGTCCCGGGCATGCCCGTGCACCTGCCGGCAGACGCGATTGCAGGCCTCAATGTCCGCTTCTGCGGCTGGCCTGACGACATGACCTTCGATAGTAATATTGAGGGCGTTGCCTTGCATGCACGCCAGGTGTTCGCGCACGTCGTACCCAAGCTTCGCATACAACGAGAGCGATCGCGTGTGAAATCCAGCTTGGATGAGACGGACACCGGCAAAATTCTTCGCCGCCGCGCGATCATGCACAGCGTCCATCAAACGCCGGCCGACGGCGCGATTCTGCACCGCCTGATCAACCGTGATTGGCCCGATGCCCGCGATCATGTTGCGTTCGTCGAGAAAATTGCTGCCCACGACACGCCCATCAATCTCCGCCACGACGCCGTAAAACTTTGGATCCGCGATCATCCGCGTTAACAAGCCAGTCGGCACTTCCGGCGCCGGAAAATCAGGCGCAAAACCGTGCGCCTCCGAAATCGTCTTAAATGCGTCGTAACAAATCCTGCCGCAAATCTCCGCATCCGCCGGCGTCGCTTCCCGAATCCTCATGTCCATACATTATCTTTTGTTGTCGCAACCGCTCTAACTTCCCATTCGCGATGATCAAAGCCCAGCATCGAACGTGAAGCTGCCGTTGCTGTCCGTTATCGCCCAACCAAGTGATATCAGCCCCGTGGGATCAGTGTGCTCGACAAAGCCCGACGGAGCGGAACTCCCTTGACGTGAATGTTGGCTGTCACCAATCCCATATCACCTCCCCCTAGTGGGCGCGGCGCGGCTTTGGACTGACATTCTCTGGCCGTGCAACATCAGAATACAGTCGCGGAAACGCCAAACCCAAGGTGCGCAAAAAGACTTCATTACTTGAAACGAACACAGTCGCAAATCTCATGTAGAGGTTCTCCCATTCGGGGCTGTCATCAGTTGAAATGAATAGTGAGACTTTTTAGAGATGATTCACAGGATTAACTTTGGATTAACCGCAGAGCACACGGAGGACACAGAGTAATTCTCCGTAATCTTCCTGATTCGGTGCGGAAGAAAACCGCCGGTCCAGACCTGTGCAGCTCGCACCTCGGACTTAGCGCCCGGCCAACTGTTCCAAGTGTTCGGGGTACCGCGCTCCTTGCAGCTTGATCTTTGATGCGGCGCGATCGATCTCACGGAGATCATCCGACGTAAATTCGATTGAAGCTGCTCCAATGTTCTCTTCGAGGCGCTTCAGCTTTGTTGTGCCTGGAATCGGGACGATCCACGGCTTCTGCGCAAGCAACCATTCAAGCGCGATCTGAGCAGGTGAGGCCTTCTTCCGCGTTGCGATCTCGCCGAGCAAATGAACCAAGACTCGATTCGCTTTGCGCGCCTCCGGGGTAAAGCGCGGGAGTGTTCTGCGCAAGTCGGAACTGTCGAACGTGGTGTTTTCGTCGACCTTTCCCGTAAGAAAACCTCTGCCGAGAGGGCTAAATGGAACGAAACCAATTCCGAGTTCCTCAAGCGCCGGTAACACTTCCTCCTCGGGTTTTCTCCACCATAGTGAGTATTCGCTTTGAAGCGCTGTCACCGGCTGAACGGCATGCGCTCGACGAATCGTTTGCACGCCCGCTTCAGAAAGGCCGAAGTGCTTGACCTTGCCTTCGTGTATCAGATCCTTCACCGCGCTGGCCACGTCTTCGATTGGCACGTCGGGATCAACACGATGTTGGTAGAACAGATCGATCACATCGGTCCTGAGTCGTTTGAGCGAGGCTTCAGCGACTTCTTTGATGTGCTCTGGCCGGCTATCGAGACCGATCTGCTCACCTTTGGGACCAAATTTGAATCCGAACTTCGTAGCAATTACTACCTGCTGGTGAAAAGGAGCGAGCGCTTCGCCCACGAGTTCTTCATTCGTGAACGGACCGTACACTTCGGCGGTATCGAAGAACGTGATACCGAGTTCGACGGCTGCGCGAATCAGAGAAATCATCTCCTGCTTTTCCTTCGGCGGACCGTAGCCAAAGCTCATTCCCATACAGCCCAGCCCGATGGCCGACACTTCCAGATTACTTTTTCCAAGTTTCCGCTTCTGCATTTCTGAAAAATCCGTTTTCTGCTTTGTGCTCTCCTGACCTCTGACCCGGCTCTCAACTCTCAGGCATTAATATCAACTTTTCTGCTCACTCTGACTTAAGAGACGCCATGTCGATGGAGAAACGGTACTTCACGTCAGACTTCAGTAATCTCTCGTAAGCCTCGTTGACTTTCTGGATCGGAATGACTTCGACATCTGCAGTGACGTTATGCTTGCCGCAAAAATCGAGCATCTCTTGGGTTTCAGCGATGCCACCGATGGCAGAGCCAGCGAGACTGCGCCGTCGCATGATGAGGCTGAATGCAGGAACGCGCAACGGTTCTGCCGGAGCGCCAACGAGCGTCAGGTTACCATCGCGGCCGAGCAGATTGATATACGCGTTGATGTCGTGATCGGCTGAGACAGCGTCGAGGATGAAATCGAAGCTGCCTGCGTGCTTCTGCATTTCGTCGGCATTACGGGAGACGACGACTTCGTCGGCGCCGAGGCGGAGCGCGTCTTCCTTCTTGTTAGGCGAAGTGGTGAAAACCACGACGTGGGCTCCGAACGCATGAGCAAATTTTACGGCCATGTGGCCGAGTCCGCCGAGACCGACCACTCCCACTTTCTTGCCCTTGCCAACGCCCCAGTGGCGCATGGGCGAGTATGTCGTGATCCCGGCGCAGAGCAGCGGCGCGGCTGCGTCGAGTTTAAGATTCGAGGGCACGCGCAGAACAAAATGTTCATCAACAACGATGCTTTCGGAGTAACCGCCGTACGTCCTGCCTCCGAGATGCTTGTCCGGAGAGTTAAACGTGAGGACCATGTTCGGGCAGTACTGTTCAAAGCCAGCTTTGCACTGCGGACAGGTACGATCGGAATCGACCATACAGCCGACCGCGACGACATCGCCCGGTTTGTACTTCGTAACTGCGGAGCCAACCTTAGTCACGCGGCCCACGATCTCATGACCGGGCACGATCGGGTACACAGTGGGCATGAACTCACTCCACTCGTTGCGAACCGAATGCAGATCGGAGTGGCAGATGCCGCAAAACAGGATTTCAATTTGCACATCGCGGTCAGTGGGATCACGACGTTTGACTTTCGTGGACGCCAGCCGGGACGTTTCACTGGCAGCCGAGTAAGCTTTCGCGTTGTACGTAGTTGGATGCATAATGATTTGATCTCCTTTCAGCGTTTCAATTTTCAACTCCGTAAAGGAGCGTGGCTCCCACGGAGCTTTACGCTTTCAACATAATGCTGGGTCCCGCTCGAACCAACCTCAACTTCTCTACTATGAAATCGCTCACTGAACATCTTTTCTTCGAAGTACCGGATCGACGCGGGTTCATCAATATCACACCGAAGATCGAGGAACTCGCTCGCCGTAGCGGCGTGATAGAAGGCCTTTGTCTGGTCAACGCCATGCACATCACTGCCTCGGTGTTCATCAACGACGATGAGCCGGGCCTTCATCACGATTACGAGATGTGGCTGGAAAAACTGGCGGCGCACGCACCGACCATCGCGTATCACCACAACCGCACCGGCGAAGACAACGCTGACGCTCACCTCAAACGTCAGATCATGGGCCGCGAAGTCGTCGTCGCGATCACCAAAGGCAAACTCGATCTCGGACCGTGGGAACAAATTTTCTACGGCGAATTCGACGGCCGCCGGCGAAAGCGCGTGCTGGTCAAAATAATCGGAGAATAGCATTCAGAACTCTGGCGGTGGAAATTACGCATCAGGCGCTCCCTTCACTAATTCGCTGCGCTGGGCGAGGTGATGACGGCAAGGTAAATCCCGCCGCGATGAGCCATATGAACCCGGGGAATCGCGTCAGCGGAATGAGAAAGAGCGCTTGAGGAATCACGAGGCTCAGAACACTCAATTCACCGATCCCTGCGACGACCAAACCAAATGCGACCAGCCATTTCGGAAGAAGCTTAAAGAACGCCGCCGGGACGCACACTCCTGCAATCAAAAGACCCAGCGGAACGGAAAATCCCACACCGCCAAAAGAAAACCCGAGGTAATACAACGCACGCAAGACGGCTGGATCCTGGGCGATTCCAGGATACGCCATCACCCAGAGGAAGAAGGCGGTTGCCGCCATGTTAAACGTGGTCATCAATCCGCCAAATAATGCAATAGAAGGACCGGCCGCGCGTACACCAAGGAATTGAAGCCGGCTTACCATTGTGACCGTGAAAATTCCAAGAGGGATCGCGGCACCGAATTGAAGAAAGGAGCAGATCAAGACCGTGTTAGGATAACTTTGAAAGTACGTGGTGATCGCTTCGTTCGATTCCCATGGCCCGGGAAAGTGCGGCCCGCCCGTGAAGCTGACGACCTGATACAAACCAGCGTTAAAGAGAAGGGTGTAGGCGATAGCAACGAATCCCGGATGCGGTCCACGGTGCGTGTTCGTCAAGTGGTTGGTTGTGTTCATGAATCGTTCATAATATGAACGATTGCGTTTCGCAAGTAATTTCTTTAAGGTGTGGCAAGATCTTATGAAATCCCACCCGCAACGGCCGACCGGCGCCGCTTTTCTCCTCGCTCAGCTCGGTGCTCACGCGGCCGATTGTTTCGGCCAGCGAATCAAACGATTACGCCTCGCTCCGCGACATGCCGGAATCTTGCGCATCATCGCAAGAACTCCCTCGTGCAATCAGCGGGCCCTGGCTAAAAGACTCGGTGTGCTCCCCAGCCGTATGGTCATCCTGCTTGATGAACTGACAGAAAAAGGATTGGTGGAACGGAAGCGCAGCACTAAAGATCGTCGCCACTCTGAGCTTGTCCTCACCAAACGAGGTCGAGCCATGCTGGAGAAACTTTCAAAGTTAGCCGCCGAACACGAAGCCGACCTTTGCGCCGCTCTTACCAGTAAAGAGCGTGATCTCCTGGCCGCACTCGGACGAAAAATTGTCCATCAACAGGGACTCACACCCGACGTGCACCCGGGTTATCGTAAACTGTAAATCCGTCATCGAAATAGACGCCGCGGTCGACGCGGCATATGTTCTGCGGAATGAAATTGAACAAAAGCTTTACCGCTACGTTGCAAAAAGGTCCGGGAAAAGGCGGATGGACTTATGTGAAAATGAAAGACTCAGCCAAGTTTTTCGGCACGCGCGGCCTGGCGAAAGTCCGCGGCACGATGGACGGCGAGCCGTTCAAAAGTTCTTTCATGGCCTTAGGCGACGGAACACATAAATTGCCGGTTACCACGAAGATTCGCAAAGCGATCAACAAAGAAGCCGGCCAGCGAATTACGGTGTGGCTCGACGAGCGACTTTCTTAACCTTGATATTGCTGATCGCTGACCTTTTCCATCCACTCGACGACTTTTCCGTCCAACGCTTCCTGAATGGCGACATGAGTCATCGCGGTCGTCCGCGTCGCGCCGTGCCAATGCTTCTCGTTAGGCGCAAACCAGACCACATCGCCTGGCCGGATTTCCTCAATTGGTCCGCCCTGGCGCTGCGCCCATCCCAAACCCGACGTGACGATCAACGTCTGACCAAGCGGATGTGTATGCCATGCGGTGCGGGCACCCGGCTCAAACGTGACACTCGCGCCACGAACTCGCGCCGGTTCGGGCGCCTCGAATAGCGGATCAATGCGAACTGAGCCCGTAAACCAATCAGCTGGGCCTTTTGATGCGTTTTGCGATCCGGCTCTCTTAATCTCCATCGATCAATCTGATCGCCTTGTCGTCACTTGTCACGGGTCGTTCTTTGTATAACGCGTAGTCTCATTGCGACAGCTCCGTGCCGGCCTGCTCGGCGACCATGTAATTGGCGTACCAATCGGGCCAGTTGGCATCTCTCTGGCCGGTGCGTTTCTCGTGCTCCCCGTGAGCGGCTTCCGCACGCCGAAGCGCTACCTTGGCGATCGTTCCCATGAATGTGGAATCCATCATGGCGCAGTCCGCCAAGTCCACCACGAATTCGCGATAGCCGCGGTCCAACATCTCGTGTGCGAACTCTTTGAGATTGTCGCTGTTGAGGAAACTACCTTACCCCTCCACTTTCACCCATACGGTTGGGCCACATACGCCTACTTGAATAGATGAGTTCACAGTTAACACCTAAAAGATAACAGCCCGGAAGAAATGCTGTCCCAGTCAATGAAGACAATGTGAATCGACCCCATCTCCCACAGCGATAATGCGGAATTTGTAGTATGAGTCGACGAGTCACGTGACTAAAACGTAAACTTTGTGTGGCAAATATGTCACGGCGCGGCTAGTTCATCGATTACAATCAATTGGCGCCTACGCTACGTTTGTGATGAATTGGCGGATGTTTTCCATTAGTGAAATTCACACGCGGCCTAACTCTGCGCGCCTTTACTTGTTAGGCGCAATTCACTATTTGCGGAAAAAAGTTCCGAAAGCCGCGGTCGTTGCCAATCGAATCGGTCCAGATAACGAACCGTGGCATTATAAAACACAAAAGAATTACAAGGGAACGCGAGCTTTATCAGTGATAGTCCTACGCTACGAAAGATGAAAAATTGACCTGCTTTACTGGAACTGGAAGCCTCAATTTGAGCTATCGCTTATCACCTTTTTCAGCTTGACCCTTAAACACTTCACAGCCGACAACAGTAAAGCTGATGCCGCCGCCCGCGCAGCCAACAAAGAGCTGGCTATCTTCGGCAATGGCATAATCTGTGTCGTCGTCGCCTTCCTGCGAATGCTTCCGAACGGTCACCCGCACCGCGCAGTCTTTGTGTATATTGTCAACGTATACCTTCGTAAAACCCGAGTTTCGCCCACACCCACCTGACACTAAGCTAATCCGTGCACAATTGGCGAGGTCGCCTGACTGCGCCTCCGCCGCCAGGCGTTGCTTCTCCACAGCACTTTGGCAACCGGTAAGGAGAGGAAGCGCGGCAGCGGCTGGCAAAATGGTTCTCACACCTCGCTGGTTTTGCGATCCGGCGGCAACCGCGTCAAGCCTTTCACTGATCAGAATATGGCGATGCCAAAATCGAAAACACTTGGTCAGCTGGGCGAAGTGAATTTCATATTCGCAAGCGTTCCGACTGCCCACCAAGTTTGTTGATTCAAGTTTTCAGGTCCGAGGTCTTCGATCATGTATCCAAGGGCCTCCATTGCGAGTTTTCCGCGGTCAGTCCAATCCACTCCGAGTCCCTCGACACTTTGGTGATGCTGTTTGGCCCATCCCGCTTTGATCATCAAATCAAGCGCATCAGAAACATACTCTTCAGGTGTCTTAAATTCATTTGGCATTGGCGACGGTAAACGTTTTCTAGAATATTTTCTACGGCCGCGCTGGTGTGTAGTGTTTCCCCTCTGAAATAACCCAGAGCCTAACGGGGCTCGAACCCGCACCCTCCGCCGTGACAAGGCGGCGCTCTGACCAATTGAGCTAAGGCTCCCAGAAATCGCTCTTGTGTTCGTGCGTTTCGATCACGTTGCCCGCGACATCGTAAACGCGGATCACCGCATCACGTTCCGCTACGTCCGCCACCCCAATTACCTCGGAGAAATGATGATTTATGGCAGCTTCGCTCTGATCGTCTGGCACTGGCTGCCATTCGCCGCGCTGGCTTGGGTCTGGATTGGATTGTTCGCCGTAAACATTAGACTCAAGGAAGCCAGCATGTCGCCCTACCCCGAGTGGGAACCATACAAACGACACACGTATGGTTATTGCTGCCCGTGGTGATTTAGGGTGACCAATGCCCCATCAACCAAAACAATTAGGCTGCCACCGCGTTGCCCTGGCGGTGATCGCCGTCACGCCACTTTGTTTCCCCCCCCTCGAAAGAGGCGCTGTCTGCTCACCTCTGCGAAGCACCGAAACATCCTCCGAACGCTTCGTGGTAGCGCGACGTCAGGTTGTCTAGCGTTTGAAAGAAAAAAACAGAAATAGGAAATCAAGAAACGAAAGGACATCTATGAAACTGGGTTTTATCTGTCTTGATCTGCCAGGTCACCTCAACCCAATGAGTTCTCTGGCGCTCCAACTTCAGGCGCGCAATCACGAGGTTGTCTTCCTGTATTCGTCAGGCGCTGCCGGGCTACCGTTTGTTTGTGGTCCCGAGAAGGATCACATCGACGAAAACCTGCCAGAAATGAGCAAAAAGCAGGGGGAGGATGCGTTGCAATTTTCTATTCGCACGGTGCTGACTCAAACGGAGGCGATATTGAAATCATTGCCCGCAATTGTGCAGGCAAACCGGATCGATGCGCTGATAATCGATACAGTTCAGTTCTATGCAGAACTAGGTGCGATGCAGTTGGGCATACCATATGTACACGTCGCAAACGCAGCGCACTTTGACTATTCTGGCTACACTCCACTTTGCTGTTATGGCTGGCCGCATGAGACAACTCCGGCGGCTCTAGCGAGAAACCGAGAAGGTGTCGCAAAGTGGGCTAGTTTGTTAGAAAGCGTAAACGGAGGCATTAAGGCATATGCCAAGGGTGTTGGGCTAAAAATCGACTGGAGCAATCTCTCCTCGACCATTCCCCCCTAGTATCAATTACCCAAATCCCACGAGCTTTCGACTTTGAAAGTTCTCATTGGCTCTCCCAGTTCCACCACAC
Organism: Candidatus Dormiibacterota bacterium; assembly: GCA_035472675.1. GTDB lineage: Bacteria > Verrucomicrobiota > Verrucomicrobiia > Chthoniobacterales > UBA10450 > Udaeobacter. The sequence goes on along the minus strand of DATIOX010000199.1, from coordinate 12,154 downwards.
CGGTCCATTCCACAATGGCAAAGGCCGGGAGAAAGTGGATTTCCCTTGGGAGCGATTAACGGGAGAGCCCCTTGTCTACGCTTCAATGGGAACGATTTTGAACGGCCAGGTGGATGTCTTCCGCGCTATCATCGCAGCCGTGGCGAAGAATAAAAACTTGCAACTAGTGCTTTCCATTGGCGACCAGATCGATCCGAAGCAGATCGGATCAGCTCCTAACAATGCCATTATCGTAAGGCAGGCGCCCCAATTGGAGTTGCTGAAACGGGCCACGGTCTGTATCACCCATGCTGGGCTGAACACCGTGCTCGAATCTTTGGCACAAGGCGTTCCGCAATTAGCCATCCCGATAACCTATGATCAACCCGGTGTCGCCGCGAGAATCGCGCATAAAAAAACCGGCGTAGTTACCTCATTAGACAAATCAACCGCTGACCACCTCGCATCCCTTTTAAACGAGGTGCTGACCGACCCAACTTATCGAGAGAATGCACGTAAACTGCAGAAAGCGATCGCTGAAGCCAACGGACTTTCAGTCGCCGCTGACCTGATAGAGGAATCCCTCGGTGTGAAAGAAAAGGTCAGCGCAGCAACTGGTTCATCTTCGCTCCGGTCTACTGCTGAAAGCTAGTTGCCGACGGAGTCGGGCAACGACGGGTCTCGGTGGTGGTGGTGCTGGGTGTCAACCCGCCAGCGCGCAAGGTCCAACATTCGTCGAGCGTCGAGCAGTAGCAGATCTCGACCGTCACGCGTCCACGATCCGTATTCATCTTCACCCAGAGCGGGTTCGATTTGTCGAAATTGAGCGGATTATTTTCGGGATCGCGCGGAGTGAAGACGGTCCTCGATTCACCCGCGGCGAACACATGACGACTCATGTCGCTCTCCGAACCCAGATGCTTCCCAGGTCCCAATATTTTCTCCAGTGCCTCACTCCAATTCCTCACCGGCTGGCCATCCACCCTTACAATGACATGCCGGATAATCGCTGGTCCGACCCCTTTGTTGGCGAGGGTAAAGTGAATGTCGGGCGCATTGCTGCTGTCGAATTCGAGGATTGGCCATACTGCCGCGCGCACCTGCTGGCGTTGCATGTAAGCGGTGTAGCCGGACACACACAGAGCTAGAAATCCAACGAAGGTCGCTATGACTGCGTCGTATCGGCTGGCGCGGCGCGTCTCCTTTTCCTCCGGCACGAGGCCGACCTTATCGCCGGCCGCCAGTTCATGTCAATTGCTCCAGTCGTTAACTTATCGGTCCGGTCTACGACATCTTTGATTCTTTCCGCTCCAGCCTCAGTCACCGCGCACCCTCGCTGCTTTGCCGTCTATCCTTCGCTACCTCGCTCGGGATTCAGTTGTGAGTTTTGAAACTCGGACAAAGGATTCCGTCCTCGACTGCGACATGCGCCGTCACCTATTCACATCGCAGCGATACAATGGGATCGATGTTCATTGCGCGTCGCGCTGCGATTCCACAGGCAAGGAACGAAATAATGGACAAGATCAGGCCGACGATCGCGAAACTAAATGGATCATGCTCATTCACACCGTACATCTGACTGGCGACGAGTCTGGCCAGCGCCAGAGCGATTGTAAAACCGGCGATTATCCCGCCGGCGAAAAGCACAGCGCCTTCTTTAAAAATCATCCCGAGGATCGACGCGCGCGTGGCCCCAAGCGCGAGACGCACGCCGATCTCTCGGTTTCGCTGTTGAATTCCATAGGAGACGACGCCGTACAATCCGGCGGCCGCGAGAAAAAGCGCCGCCGCAGCAAACGAGCCGACCAGCAACAGACTAAAACGCCGGGCGGCGAGCGCAGCCGCGACGGCTTCGCTCATCGGTCGCACCGCTCCAACCGCTACGTTCGGATCGACATTTTGAATTGTGTCGCGGAGAAGTCGTTCGACTCCTGCTGCTCCGCCGGAGGTCTTGATTACCCAATACGCGCTGTTTCGTAGCCACGGCACTCCATCTTTCGGCATTTGCCGAAGCGGCAGATAAATGTCGGCTTTCGCCGGCGTTTCAAGGTTCGTTTGTTTCACCGGACCGGCAATTCCAACGATCTCGACCGGGCGAGGATCACCCTCGGTATCGTCAACAAGGATCCGCTGCCCGATAGGCGACCGATCGGGAAAATGATTTTTCGCCACAATCGAGCTGAGGATCGCAACCGGGGGATGATCAACGTCATCCGATTCCGTAAAATTACGACCGTCGAGCAATGGGATACCCAGTGTTCGAAAGTACTCTGGCGTGACGATGCGGTAATTAGTTGATGGTGTGTCCTCCGGCCTCGCAGGCGGCCGGTCCGGCCGGGTGAAATGAACGAACGAAATGCTTTTCGGAGCAAGCGGCAGGATCGAAATGAGCGCGTCACTCTTAATTCCACTGATTCCAGATGCGTGCGAATGCAGCTGGTCGTAGAACTGAACGATCGTGGCCACATCGGGATACCCGGTTTGCGGCAACGAAAACCTGATCGTCTGCACATCGATGGAATTGAATCCGGGTTGTTCGCTGCTCAACCGCACAAAGCTTCGCAAGAGCAGGCCGGCGTTCGCGAGCAAAACCAGCGCGAGCGCGATCTGGCCGGACACCAGCCATGTCCGCAGCCGCGACTGCAACCTTCCGCCTGTTGACCCGCGGCTACTCGACACGAGCGCGTCCCGCAAATCCGATCGAGAAAGCAGCCATGCCGGAGCCAGCCCACACGCGAGCGCGGCGACAAATATCAGAGCGCCGGCAAACAGCAGCACCGTCCAGTCGATTGAGAAACTCTCGATCCGTGGCAAATCCGTCGGGACCAAACGAAGTAACGCTCTCTGGCCCCACACCTCGAGCAACATGCCTAACGATCCGCCCACCAGTGCAAGCACGAAACTCTCCGTCAGCAGCAGTCGCGTCAGTTGACCTCGCGTCGCGCCCAATGCTGTGCGCACTGCCAGTTCCCATTGTCGCGCCGCCGCGCGCGAAAGAGAAATGCCGGCCAGATTGACGCAGCCGACCAGAAGCACGGCGCTGGCCGCGCAGAAAATCGTGAGCAACACCGACTTGATGTTCGCCACGATCTCTTCTGTCAGCGGAATCACCGTTATCCCGACTTTCGCCGTGTAGACGCCCGGGTATTGCCGCTGAAGATTTTGCCGAATGGCTTCCAGCTCGGCATGGGCCTGTTGCGCCGTGACGTTCGGTTTTAAACGGCCGACCATGCGCAGGAAGTTGACTGAATTGCGCACGTTTCGGCGCGGATCCGCATCCGGTTGCAATGGCACTACGATTTCGGTGTCGAGATTCGGCAGGGCAAAGCTCGCCGGCAAGACGCCGACGATCTCACGCGTCTCGCCATTTAAATTCACCGCGCGCCCGATCACGGCCGGGTCCCGTGCATAGCGCCGCGACCACAAACCGTAGCTGATCAAAACAACCCCGCGCGCGCCGTTGCGATCGTCTTCCGCAATCAATGTACGTCCGAGAAGCGGCTGCACCGAGAGCATGGCAAACGCGCTCGCCGACATTCGCACTCCCTGGACGCGCTCGGCCGGACCTGAATCTGCAAAACTCGGGTTGAAACTTGCGACACCGGCCAGACCCTCAAAGGAAGTGATTTGATCACGATAATCGCAATACTCGGGCAGCGAAAAATTCGTGCGCGGGTTATCACTACGTTGCGAATAAATCCAGAGCAGTTTTTCCGGATGCCTGAATGCAAACGGCCGCAGCAAGACCGTGTTCACCACCGAAAACGTTGCGACCGTCGCACCAATGCCAAGCGCAAGCGTGATCACCGCCACCAGTGAGAATCCCGGCGATTTCCGTAGCGAGCGTAGACTGAAGCGGACATCCTGGACCGCCTGGTCGATCGCGTTTCCCCCCGACGCTTCGCGACATTCCTCCTTGAACCGCACGTGACTTCCAAACTCGATCCGGGCGCGTCGCTCCGCCTCGGCCCGCTCCAGACCGCCGCGCTCAAGCGCATCGGCGCGGAGCTGCACGTGTGATTCAAGCTCTTCATCCATCTCCCGCTCGTTCCGGGCACGCCGCAAAAACCTCCTCGCCATCGACCTCAAATACGCGGCGATCATTGAGCAATTGTCCCGGTTGGTTTTCTGCTCATGACTTGTTCGTCATTCGCTCATGCGCGCTGTGGCCGCGCCGCGAGGGCGGTGGTGACCGCCGCAGCCGCCCGCTTCCACCAGTCCGTTTCTTCCTGCAGCCGTTTACGGCCCTTCGGCGTCAGCTCGTAAAATTTCGCCCGCCGGTTGTTTTCGGATTTCCCCCACTCCGTCTTGAGTAATCCCTGACGCACGAGCCGGAACAAGGCCGGATACAACGCTCCCTGCTCGACGAACAACCGCTGGCCGGAAATCTGCTCGATCCGGGAAAGAACAGCGTAACCATGAAGCGGTCCGAGCGAGACGGCCTTGAGAATAAGCAAATCCAGTGTGCCCGGTAACAGTTCGGCTTCCTCGTTCATGGTGACTCCTAAACTGATTAGGAGTGTAGTTCCACTCTCCTAAACTGTCAAGGAGAGATCCGCTGCTCTTTTTTCTTCCTTTTTACTTCTTACTTCGCTGTTCGGTCGTGCCTTAATCTGGTAAGTTCGCGCCGTTTTCACGACCACTCACGACATTCTTTTCGAAGGACGCTCCTTTGAACGTCGCGTTTGATATAATCTGGGTAAGTCGTCATGGATAACCTCGAGATAAACTGGCGCAGAGCAGCACTCTTTTTCAGCGGTTGGACGCTGGTTAGCGTTATCTTCGCCCTGGTTTCTTATGCGGCTGCAATTGGCGAAAATAACAAGGAATTCGGCTTCATCTCTGCACTCAGACTGAATCTGGTCCAATTCTATCTTTGGGCGATTCTGTCACCGCTTCTTTTTCGCTTTAGCCGCCGTTTCCCAATCGAGCTCCGTCCTCTCAATCTTCGCAACCTGTTACTCTATTTCCCGGCGCTAATTTCATTCGCCGGCATTCATCAGGCTATTCATCTCTCCGTCCTTTGGTCTATCACCCCGCGACTTAGGCGACAATTTCCCGCCCTCATCGACTGTTACCGCGCTTATTTCGGGTTCGGGTTCTATATCGATTTGATTATCGCTTCGCTGATCGTAATCGCGGTGCATGCGCTGCTCTATTATCAAAACTTTCGGGCAGGCGAGTTAGCGCAATCATCTCTCAAAACCGAACTCGCCCGGGCGCAGCTCAGAGCACTGAAAATGCAGCTCCATCCGCATTTTCTTTTTAACACGCTGCACTCGATCTCATCACTCGTTTTGGAAGACCCACCAAAAGCAAACAGCATGATTGCGCGTCTCGGCGACTTTCTCAGATTAACCCTCGAAAATTCCAACCAGCAGCTGGTCAGCCTCAAAGAAGAGACTGAATTCCTCCGCTGCTATCTTGAGATCGAACAAGTTCGCTTTGGAGATCGGCTGACCGTGACGTTTGAATTGGAACCTCAGATGCTTCCTGCCCAAGTGCCGCATCTCATTCTGCAGCCCGTGGTAGAAAATGCCATCCAACATGCGATCGCACCGCGCGCGGCGCGAGGTCATATCAACATTGAAGCGAAGCGCCTTAACAGCTTGCTTCGACTCGAAGTCAGGGACGACGGGCCGGGGATAGCTTCAAACGACGCTTTGCTTGGAACGGAAGGAGTAGGTTTGAGTAATGTCCGCGCCCGGCTCCATCAAATCTACGGATCCGATTTTCGTTTTGAACTTATGAACGCCAGAGACGGTGGACTAACCGTCGTGATGGAAATTCCCTTCCGGCGAGAGACAGATCTTTGAATAGTGACAGCAAATATGAAGAATGCGCCGATTAGAGCTTTGATCGCTGACGATGAAGCGCTCGCGCGCAAATTTGTCCGTCGAATGTTAAAGGACGATCACGAAGTCGAAATTGTTGGCGAATGCAGTAACGGCAAAGAGGCCGTAGCGATGATCAGAAAACACAATCCCGACGTTGTTTTTCTCGATGTGCAAATGCCGGAGATGGATGGCTTTGCTGTGCTTGAATCGATCGGGACTGAGCGATTGCCGGAAATTATCTTCGCGACAGCCTACGAACAATATGCCGTTCGAGCGTTCGAGCTTCACGCGCTCGACTATCTGCTAAAGCCTTTTGATCAGGCGCGATTCAAAGACGCAATCAAACATGCAAAAGAACGGTTCCGCTCCGAGCGCCGGAACGAGGGGCGCATGCAAATAAACACTCTGCTGGAAACTATCAAAAACAAGCCGCAATACCTCGATCGCCTTATGATCAAGGCGGCCGGACGCATCACCTTCCTGAGCACTGACGAAATTAATTGGATAGAAGCGGACGATAAATACGTGCACCTGCATACGGGCAAAATCAGTCCGATGGTGCGACAAACTCTGACCGCGATGGAGACACAACTCGATCCGAAAAAATTCAGGCGGATCCATCGCTCCGCTATTGTCAACATCGAACGGATTAAAGAACTGCAGCCGCTGTTTAGCGGAGAGCACTCAATACTTTTGGAAGACGGGACAAAGCTCACTGTCAGCCGAAACTATAAGGACAAGTTGTTCGAGCTTTTGGGCAAACCACTTTAGCCGAGCGCGCTAATCACGACTTGATTCAGCGCATTCGCGACTTTTCCGCGATCGCTCACGACATTCTTGTCGGTAAATCAAGCTGCAGCCGTTATTTTTCGTCGATAACACAGAAAGCCACTTATGCCATTAACTTTGAAAAACATCAACGCATCTTACACACGTAAGCAATTCCTTATCGGCAATAGTGCGGCCGCTGTTAGCCTTTTTTGCGGTCGTCTGTTGCAGGCTCAGCCCGGAAGCACTCCGTCTGGTCCGGCGCTGTCGGCAACTGCAGATAACGTGCCCGATTTTCCCGAGCACCATCCGCAGTTCGATCGGGCACGTGTAAAGCGCTTCGTGATTGCCGGTCACGTGAACTTGCCGGCGGTGAAAGCAATGCTGGCGGAAGAACCGAATCTAATCAATGGCGCTATCGACTGGGGCAACGGCGATTTTGAAACGGCTTTGGGCGGTGCTTCCCACATGGGTCGCCGCGACATCGCCGAATACTTGCTTGAGCACAATGCGCGCATGGACATCTTCGCAGCAACGATGCTCGGCAGACTCGACATCGTGACCGCGGCCGTCGCGGCCTTCCCTAACATTGTGCGCGTGCCGGGACCTCATGGGATCCCGTTGATCGTGCACGCCGAGAAAGGCGGACCAGCAGCGAAAGCTGTGTTGGAATTTCTGCAACCTCTTGCCGCTCAACCTTTGCCCCGACAATAATGAAAATCCGTTCCAATAAAAATCGAGCGGTAGCTGCCGCTCTAGTCGCTGCGTTCGTTTCGCTGTCTGTTATCCATACAACGCGAGCCAACGACACCGCCAAACAAGTTGCCCCGACTGTCGCTCAGATTCAACACGCGGACTACACAGGCGACCAAGCCGCGATGCAAAAGGGCTACGACGATCTAAAGCCTTTTCTGGAAGACAAAGAACTCGCGGCGCGGATCCGGTACTGGCGCGGCTTCGCTCAATGGAGGCGAGCGATCAACGGCTTCAACGATTCTGTCGACCCCAAGGAGTTGGAGCAAGACCTCAAGACCGCACTCGACGAATTCAAGATCGCGATGGAGAAGGATCCCACATTTGTCGATGCTAAAGTCGGCACGATCTCATGTTTGGGTTACCTGGCTTTCATGAACCGCAAAAACCAGGAACGCGCGAAGGAATTAGTTGGCCAGATCATGCCGCTGGTGAAGGAAGCGACTGACACAGCTCCCGATAATCCGCGCCTGATTTGGGTGCGCGGACCGATTCTTTGGAATACTCCTTCCGAGCGCGGCGGTGGCCAGGAAAAAGCGATCAAAAATTATCAGAGGGGACTGGAAGTCTGTTCGAAAATCAAAGCGAACGATGACCCGCTTGAACCGACATGGGGCAAACCGGAATTGATGATGAGTCTCGCCTATTCGTACCTGAACACGAAGCCCACCGACATAAATGCTGCCGAACGCTATGCGCGGGACGCACTCGAAATTGTTCCATACTGGCATTACGTGCGCGACATTTTGCTGCCACAGATCCTCGCCGCTAAAGGAAAAGTGCAATAATTCGCCGAGCCGCGATGAAAACTCCGAATCCTGTTGACACCCTTTTCGCAGATATGGACAAGCTGAGTCCAGGAGACGACAGCGTTAGTCTGTATGTTTTGCGTTCACTGCCCGAACACCGGTTCGAAGTTGTTGTTGACGCCGGTTGCGGCGCGGGACGTCAAACCATGGTGCTGGCGAGCGAGCTTCGGACAGCAGTTCACGCGGTCGATTCGTATGAGCCATTCCTAAATCGCCTGCAGCGGCGGGCCAAAGAAAAAGGCCTCGCTCACCTGGTGCAGATGCATTGCATGGATATGAAAGACATTCCGAGTGTTTTTCCAACACTCGATCTGCTTTGGTCAGAGGGTGCAGCCTACAACATCGGCTTCGCCAATGCGCTTAGCACCTGGGCAAAAGCGATCAAGCCGAATGGTTTCGCCGTAGTAAGCGAATTGTGCTGGCTCAGTGAAAAAATTCCGGACGCCGTGAAAGAGTTCTTCCGATGTGGATACGCGGAAATGCAATCTGTTCCGCAAAACATCGAGACAGCAGAAGAAGCGGGCTACAAAATATTCAACACTTACACGCTGTCTCAAGAAGCATGGGTGAAAGACTACTATGACGTTTTGGAGCCGCGGGCGAAATCACTCGTGAATCATTCGGATATTGATGTCAGGAATTTCGCCGCCGACACACTCAAAGAAATCGAGACATTTAAAATTTCACAGGACAGCTATGGATATGTTTTCTTTGTCCTTCAAAGGTCAAACTGAGACCCTTCCGGCTTCGTAGCCGCTGACACAATCACAAACTTACAGTCCCGCGCAGCACTTCCGCCGCGTATCCGCCGACTCGAACGTTGGTGACCTTCTCACCGTCGCGTGTCGCGCGAACAAAGATTTCACTGGGTCGTCGGGCTTCGACGCCTTGGTAGATGAGAATCTGCTCGTCAGATTTTGCCACGCCATGCTGCACCATCCAACTAATGGCACAACCAGCAGCTGATCCGGTGGCCGGATCTTCTCCGCCATAAAAAAACATCCGGGCGCGCACTTCGAGCCGGCCTTCGCGTTCCTCCGGAGAAATAAAGTAGCAAAAGCGGGCGCCGGTTCCTTCCAGGAGAGCGCCGGCTTTGACAAGATCAGGCTTCAAGTTTGCCAAAGTCTTCGAATCGCGAATCGGCACGATGGCAAAAGGCAGTCCTGTAGAGACGATTTGGCTTAGCCATTCTGCTGCGATTTCGCTGCCCTCACTTCCAAGCACACTGGCGACTTTGTCTGGCGGTAACGTGGGGCCGAACTCTGGATCGCGCTGACGCATCTCGCCAAAGACATCGCCCGCGACACGATTGCTCCTGTGATTCGATTCACTTCTGAACCGGACACCAATTTTCCCGACATTCAGATCAAGGACGATCTCATCCGCGCCGGAAGCCGCGGTACTGTGCACATACAGCGCTGTGCCCAGTGTCGGATGTCCGGCAAACGGCAACTCTTCCTCGACCGTAAATATGCGGACTCGCTTCCCCTGCTGTGCTTCAACTTGTGGCTCGCGCGGCAGCACGAAGGTTGTTTCAGAGAGATTCATCTCGCGAGCGAGGGCCTGCATTTGCTGATCGCTCAGACCGCGCCCGTCAGGGAAAATCGCGAGCGGATTGCCGGTAAGTGGTGTCTTCGTAAAAACATCAAGCTGAATGAATTCGTAAGTGCCGCACATATTTTCGGTCCAATCTCTCAACTACTAAGACTCAACTCTCAACTGTTTTGACTCTCGTCCCTGGTCACGTGTCACTTTTTCTTTCGATCTTAACGATTTTCGCGGTGCGTCCGTCCTCAAGCGTAATCCAGTCGCCCATGTCCGCGGCGAGCAGCGCCTTGCCGATCGGAGAAATCCAACTGACGGCATCCGGCTCAACATCGAGTTCGTCAACACCGACCACGGTATAGGTTTCGGTCGTACCTTTTTTATCTTTCACCATCACTGTTGCGCCGAAGGCAACGCTGTTAGATGGCGCGTCCCGAGGATCGACAACATGGACCGATGCCAGAATTTGTTCCAATTGGGTGACTTGCTGGCTGTTCGCGTTTGCTGCGCGGAGCTTTTCCAGTTCGTCGCGCAAACGTTTCGCGCCGCGCGCGGTGATGTAATTGGTCGCGCCCGGCGGCAATCCAGAAACCGATCGCTTCCGTCCGCTGCGCTCCGGAAGATCGACATCTTCTTTGACGAACGCCCTGCTCATTCAAAAGAGTATCGCACCACCGCGTTTCCTTTAGCGTTTCAGATTTCGCACAGCCAATGTCAAATAGCCTCCTCGCAAACGCTTTCGGAGTTTAGACGCGACCCGCATCTGATGCCGTCCGATCTCCCAATCCAGCGCTAACGATGCCGCCGATATGATCTGCGCGGCGGACGGTAGGACGAAAACCTTTTTTTTTCGCCATAGCGAGATGCGCCGTCATCGCCACGGGGAGTAGAATTGCGGGACAATTTCGGTTCGAGTCTATGCGGCTTTTCTCTGCGTTCTCCCCTCCTGTTCTCCTCGCGCTCGGGCGCCGCCGCGTGGTAATCGAATCCTTCCGCCCGTTTCCGCACGATCCCGCGTCCGATAAAGCGCTCGATTGAGCGCAACGCTGCCTGATCCTCCGGTGTAATGAAACTGATGGCGTCGCCGATGGCATGGGCTCGGCCGGTTCGTCCAATCCGGTGGACATAATCCTCCGGATGCATCGGGACATCGTAATTCACCACGTGAGAAATGCCGTCGACATCGATACCTCGCGCCGCAATGTCCGTTGCCACCAGCACTCGCACCGCGCCCGACTTGAAATCTTTTAAAGCGCGCAACCGCTGATTCTGGGAACGATTGGAATGGATGGTGCCGGTTTTGATTCCGCTGCTCTCCAGCCGACGCGCGATTCGGTCCGCTCCATGCTTGGTCCGAGAAAAAACCAGGACCGTGTCGAAGTTGGGATCGCTCAGTAGATGAAGAAGTAATACCGGTTTCAAATGCGGACGGACTTCGTAAACGAACTGCGTCACAGCCTCTGCCGGATTCGCTCGTCGTCCAATCTCAACCATCTTGGGCGACTGCTGAAACTGATGGGTCAATGCCTCGATTTCACGCGAGAGCGAAGCGGAAAACATGAGGGTCTGCCGTTTGTGCGGCAATGCCTTCATGATTCGCCGAATCGGAGGAAGAAATCCCATGTCGAGCATGCGATCGGCCTCGTCCAGCACCACGAATTCGACTCCGGAAAGATTGGCCGCGCGCTGCTCCATCAAATCGATCAGACGACCCGGCGTAGCCACGACCAGGTCGACGCCGGAACGCAGTGCTTCAATTTGCGGGCGTTCACTCACTCCGCCGAAGACGGTGGCCACGCGCAAGGGAACATGTTTCGCGTACGCGCGCACGTTCTCCTCGATCTGGACGACGAGCTCACGCGTCGGCGCCAACACCAGCGCGCGCAGCCGGTGCACGTTATGTTTCTGGTCGCGACGGTTCGCAGTTAACTCGCCGTGGCGAGCAATGGTCTGTCTCGATTCTGCGAGCTTCATCAAAATCGGCAGAACGAAAGCAGCGGTCTTCCCCGTCCCAGTCTGGGCGATGCCGATGACATCGTCTCCCGCGAGAATGAGTGGAATGGCCGCAATCTGGATTGGAGTCGGCTCGGTGTAACCCGAATCCCGAACCGCCTGCAGAATTTGCGGTGAAAGATGAAGTGCGCGAAACGGCATGAGGCGACAACTGTCGCCCGTTAAGTGCCACCGCGCACCTACTCTTCCTCTAGATCTTCGAGTGCCGGCCACGTTCTACGTGGTTAGCTTGCGGATGCCATTCTCGCTTCGAAACAATGTCAGTGAATGTTGCCGATAAAGTCGACGAGAAAATGCGCGATCATATTGGCGACGAGATCGCGCCGCCAGACATAGAAGACGGATAGAATTACTCCAAGAGCAAGCGCGATGAGGATGTTAGCCCAACCGCCGGTCCAGTGCGCAACGCCGAAAATGGTGAGCGGAATTACCACTGCCCAAAACCGA
>DATIOX010000198.1:0-3682 GCA_035472675.1 Candidatus Dormiibacterota bacterium | reverse complement strand
GCGAAGCGATTATGTTCCGGGCAACTGTGGGTATTACGCGATCGCCGATGGACCGCTGCCGGCATCGCGGCGCGCGTACGATCGTCATCAATTCGTGACGCTGGAATTCTCGCGGGAACATTTGCAAAAACAATTTGTGCGGAATGAAGCTGACCTCGAGCCGGAGATTCGCCGCATTGTGTTTGGAGATAAGGAAGAAAACGTCGTCGCGCCTGCGCGTCCGATGACGATGCAACAACGCAGCGTGGTCGCTGGTTTGGCAGAGCCTCCCGTAGCAAAAGCAGCTCAGATCCTCTGGTATCAAGGCAAGGCACTGGAGCTCATGGCGCATTTTCTTTTCGCGCCAAGAGACCCGGAATTTTTCTGCATGCGGCAAAAACGCGTCGCGCGCGAACGCGTCGAGCGCTCGAAAGAGCTGCTCGCCCGCGACCTGGCTAACCCGCCTACACTGGAAATGATAGGACAGGAAGTGGGCTGCAGTCCGTTCTACTTAAGCAGGATTTTTTCGCGCGAAGTGGGTCTCACCATTCCGCAATATTTGCGCAACTTGCGAATGGAACGCGCAGCTGAATTATTGCGCACCGGGCGCTACAACGTTACGGAAGCTGCCACAGAAGTTGGTTACTCGAGCTTGAGTCACTTTAGCAAAGCATTTTGCGAAACGATCGGTTGCTGCCCGGTGCTTTATCCGGCGGCCAAGAATGTCATTCTTGACCGTTAAAAAGTTAAAACGTTGAGAAGTTAAAGCGTGAGGAGTCCAGCGCCGTTTTAACTTTGTAACTTTTAACCTCTTAACTGTTTTGAAGATTGCTCGCGCTCTCATTTCCGTTTCCGACAAAAGCGGTATCGCCGCGTTTGCGCGCGCGCTGGAGGGGCAGGGGGTGGACATTATTTCTACCGGAGGGACGGCAGACTTGCTAAGGAAGGAAAAAATTCCAGTGCGCGAGATCTCGAGCTTCACCGCGTTTCCGGAAGTGCTGGAAGGACGTGTGAAGACTTTGCATCCGCGGGTGCATGGCGGTCTTCTCTACAAACGTGGTAACGAGAAACACGAGGCCGAAGCCCGCGAATGTGGCTTCGAGCCGATCGATCTCGTGGTGGTCAACCTTTATCCGTTCGAAGCGACCATTGCCAAACCAGACGTCACCCTGGCAGAAGCGATTGAGAATATCGATATCGGCGGTCCGTCGATGATTCGCAGCGCGGCAAAGAACTATGAATCGGTCACGGTGGTGGTCGATCCGGCAGACTACGACGCGGTGCTCGAAAACATACGGGATAACAAGGGGGAAACCACACTTAAACTGCGCGAGCGCCTCGCCATCAAAGCCTTTATCAGGACCGGTGAATATGATCGCGCGATTGGCAACTTCCTGAACAGGGAGCAGACAACGGATGCGTCGTTTTCACTTTCACTTCCGCTGGTGACGCCGTTGCGTTACGGAGAAAATCCGCATCAAACCGCCTCGCTCTACGGCGATTTCGACAAGCACTTCGAAAAACTCCACGGCAAGGAACTTTCCTTTAATAACATTCTCGACATCAGCGCGGCGACAAATTTGATTGCCGAATTCGAAGAGCCGACCGTCGCGATCCTGAAGCATACCAACCCATGTGGTGTTGGCTCCGATGCCGATCTTCGCAAGGCGTGGACCAAGGCGTTTGCCACGGACAAACAGGCGCCCTTTGGCGGAATTATCATATGCAACCGTCCGTTGACCGAAGCGCTGTCGAAAATGATCAGCGAGATCTTCAGCGAGGTCATTATTGCGCCAGATTTTGAGCCCGAAGCGCGCAGCATCTTGCAGAAGAAAAAGAATCTGCGTCTGATTCGACTGGCGACATCAACAACAAGTGCAAGACCCGCGGTCGATATTCGTTCTGTCTGCGGCGGAGTGCTGGTCCAGGACGCGGATATTACAGAGGAAGCTACGCGGAACATCGTCACAAGGAGGCGACCGACCAAAACGGAACTGAAAGCGATGGTGTTTGGGTGGCGAGTGGTTAAACATGTAAAATCAAACGCAATTGTTTATGCGAAGTCGGACCGGACACTTGGCATCGGCGCCGGACAGATGTCGCGCATCGATGCTTCGCGCATTGCGATCTGGAAAGCAAAAGAGGCCGGGCTCTTGCTCAAAGGCAGCGCAGTTGCGAGCGACGCGTTTTTCCCATTCCCCGACGGTTTGATTGCGGCAGGCGAGGCAGGTGCAACGTGCGCCATTCAACCGGGCGGATCAGTCCGCGACGAGGAAGTGATCGCCGCCGCGAACGAGCGCAACATGGCGATGCTCTTCACTGGCGTCCGGCACTTCCGCCACTGACACGCATTCCTCTTGTCATTCTGAGGGGAGCGAAGAATCTCAGATCATTTCTTTTGACCCGTTCGCTAAACCAATAGTCAGAGATGTTTCGCTTCGCTCAACATGACAAGGCTCGATCGGTTGACCCGCCGCGCGCTTTGAACATTGAAGATCTGCGGCGCAAGGCGAAACGGCGGCTCCCTCGGGTGGTGTTCGATTACATAGACGGCGGGGCAGAGGAAGAATGGACATTGCGCGCAAACTGCCGCGCGTTTGAAGAAGTAACGTTCCGGCCTTGCTGCGCAGTTGCGACGCCAGTGTGCGATCTGCGGACGACGGTGCTAAGCACTTCAGTTTCGATGCCGTTGATCCTCGCGCCCGTCGGCAGCAGTCGGCTCATGTATCCGCGCGGCGAAGAAGCGGCCGCGCGCGCCGCCGGAGAAGCGGACATTCTCTACACCCTTTCAACGCTTTCAGGTTGCCGCTTGGAACACGTCGCAGCCGCCTCGGGCGGAGCGGTCTGGTATCAGCTCTATCTGATCGGCGGGCGCGAATGTGCTTTGGGCGGTATTGAACGTGCGCGAAAGGCAGGCTTTTCGGCCTTGGTTGTAACGATCGATACTCCAGTAGCGGGCTTTCGAGAACGTGACCTCCGCAACGGCGCAAAAGAACTCCTTAGCGGAAACATTGGAGCGATGCTGCCTTTTGTGAATCAACTTGTCGTTAGGCCGCGTTGGCTCGCGGCTTTTCTCGCGGACGGCGGTTTGATGAAGTTCGAGAATGTCGTTATTCCGGAGAAGGGTCCCATGCTCTATGCGGACGTCACTGCTGCTCTCGAACAATCGGTAGTGACTTGGAATGATCTCACTTGGATTCGCCAGGCATGGAACGGGCCCATTGTGATAAAAGGGATACACACAGCAGACGATGCCCGTCGCGCAGTTGACGTGGGAGCAAACGCACTGGTCGTTTCCAATCACGGCGGCCGCCAACTCGACTGTGTTGCACCGACTCTGCGCATCTTGCCTGAAGTTGTGGCAAGCGTAGGTGACCAGATCGAGGTGCTTCTGGACGGCGGTATTCGTCGAGGGAGTGACATTGTCAAAGCGCTGTGCCTGGGCGCTCGAGCAGTGATGATCGGGCGTGCCTATGCGTATGGGCTTGGCGCGGCTGGTGGCGCTGGTGTTGCGCGAGCCATCGAAATCCTGCGCAGCGATTTGGTTCGCACTCTTAAACTTCTTGGCTGCGCATCAATCGCTGAGTTGGATCGATCCTACGTAGATATGCCGGCGGATTGGCCTGGAAAATGACCCGTCTCCGGCAAGGCCCCGGCGTGCCAAGCGGACGATGCAGCAATGCGCTTTAGATTCCTGGTCTTG
>DATIOX010000197.1:0-2860 GCA_035472675.1 Candidatus Dormiibacterota bacterium | reverse complement strand
CGAAACATCGGGTAAAAGGTGACCAGCTCGAGAATGTTAATCGGCTCGAGGCCGAGCTTCGCGGCGATCCAGATTACTGCTTCATCGCTGATGAAACCGAAATGTTCCTGCCACAAATGGAGCAGCGGCATTGCCGCGCTCCGCTGATGATCGTGCGGATATCGCGCGATCGCCGCATCCATTTTCCGCTCTAACTCGGCGGGAACACACAGGTTCGTCGAGTCCACGATAGCCTCAGATTTAATGGGATAATGTGCTCTCCTTCGATTGCACTTTGTCGTCTTTGAAAACGATTGTTACCGAATCTTTACCCTGCCGGTAAACGTAAGTCGTTTTTTTCATGATAACGAGATCTTCATTGGTGATGGAGGTCGGGTGCCCCAGGATTGATTCCACTTGTTTCTTCGACATTCCCTCTTCTACCTCGTCCACGTTCGCCTTATCGATGCGTTTGCCCGGAGTGCACGAAACTCCAAGCGCAAGCACGAGGACGAGCAAACATCGAGATAATGATCGCAGCATATTCATCTGTCGCATTCTCCCATGACGAAGTCCAGACTCCCCAGCACAGCGGGCACGTCGCTGATCATGCAACCCGGCAAAAGATCCGGAAGGATACTTAGGTTCACAAATGATGGCGCGCGGATCTTCAGGCGATAAGGCACGCCGCCACCCCTGCTGTTGATATAAAAGCCCAGCTCGCCCTTTGGATTTTCCGTTGCGAAGTAAATCTCGCCTGGCGGCGCGTCGAGTCCCTCCGTCACCACAATAAAATGATGGATTAACTCTTCCATCTTCGTCATGACCCGCGATTTGGGTGGCACCATGTTTTTCCAATCGGCTACGTTGATGGGGCCATCCGGCAATTTATCGATTACCTGACGCAGGATGCGAACGCTTTGGCGCATTTCTTCGATTCGCACCAAATAGCGATCGTAACAGTCCCCAGCACTGCCGATCACCACGTCAAAATCGTACTGCGCGTAATCGAGGTATGGATGTTTGCGCCGCAAATCGTGCTCGATGCCGCTGCCACGCAGGTTTGGACCCGAAAGCGCGTACGCAATGGCTTGCTCTTTTGAGAT
The DNA here is from genome assembly GCA_035472675.1 of Candidatus Dormiibacterota bacterium. Taxonomy (GTDB): domain Bacteria; phylum Verrucomicrobiota; class Verrucomicrobiia; order Chthoniobacterales; family UBA10450; genus Udaeobacter. Next base: position 1,775 of record DATIOX010000197.1, on the reverse strand, counting down.
CACCCCGACGTCTTTTGTTCGATCGACAAAAATGCGATTACGCGTGAGCAATTTATCGCACTCGTCCAGGCTCGGAATGAAGTCATCGAGGAATTTCTTGAGCTGTGGGATGAAGCTCTCCGGAAGATCCCGCATCTGTCCGCCCACCCGCGTGTAAGACGTGGTAAAACGCGCTCCAGTCAACAACTCGAAAAGGTTATAAAGTTTCTCGCGCTCGGTGAATGTGTATAAAAAAACTGTCATCGCGCCCAGATCGAGAGCCATCGCGCCTATACCAAGCAAATGCGAAGAGATGCGGGATGTTTCGCAGCAAATTGTGCGAATCGCTTTGCCGCGCGGCGGGATGTCCCAGTCCATCAATTTTTCGGTAGCGAGCGCGTAAGCAACATTATTCGAAAGCGGCGCGAGATAATCGAGCCGATCGGTGTAAGGCACGAACTGGTTGTATTGCATGTTCTCGGCGATTTTCTCGTCGCCGCGATGCAGGAAGCCAATGTCTGGCGTCGCTTTGGTAATGATCTCGCCGTCGAGTTCGAGCACGAGTCGCAAAACGCCATGCGTGGCAGGGTGCGACGGACCCATATTCAGGACCATCTTTTCGCCGATATCGTCATCGGTGTGGTGCAGTTCCGCGTCAGCCGCCACCACTCGTGTCACGGGATCAGGCGATTCAATCTCACGCGTTGTGAAAGGCATGGAAAAAGTTACAAAGTTAAAACGTTAAAAAAGAACAACATTTATGCTCGCGAGTGAACCAGCGCATGCAAGCAATTTCGGCGTACGCTTCGCAGAATCAGAATCCCGCTCGCCCTCCCGACGGAACGCGATTACTAAAAGGTGATGCCTAAAAAAATCGCGCTACTTTTCGCTGGTCAGGGCGCGCAGTGGGTCGGGATGGGCCGAGAACTCGCGGAGAACTTTCCGGTTGCGGCCGACTTGTGTGCGCAAGCTGATGAAATCCTCGGCCGTCCGTTGACTGACATTATGTGGAACGGACCGACGGAAACGCTGACGACGACATCCAATTGCCAGCCTGCCTTATACCTGCATTCACTGGCGGCGCTGGCCGTCATTCGCCAATTGTTTGGTGATTTTCCAATTGATTGCGCGGCTGGCTTGTCTCTCGGGGAAATGACCGCCCACGCCGTAGGGGGCACGTTCGATTTCGCGACAGGACTGAAGCTTGTGCAGAAGCGTGGTGAACTGATGGACGAAGCCTGCGCGGCGACTCTTGGCGGTATGGCGGCGATGATCGGCGGCTTGGAGAATGATGTTCGGCGACTAGCGGCCGACGAAGATGTCGATATCGCCAATATTAATTCGCCGGGACAAATCGTAATTTCTGGCGAACTCGCCAAAGTGGAGGCGGCGGTTGGGGTAGCTAAAGAATACGGCATTCGGCGCGCGACGATGTTAAATGTTGCCGGCGCGTATCATTCACGATTGATGGAGAGCGCTTACCTTAAGCTGGGAGAAGTGTTGCTTGAGGTAGAGATGCAAATTCCGCAATTCCCTGTCATCAGCAATGTCACCGGCGAAGAGGTCAACACGCTTCCGGAAATTCGGCGCACATTGCAGGAGCAGGTGACAGCGACGGTTCGCTGGTACGATTGTATGCAGCGGATGCTGGCGCGTGGTTGCGAGTTTTTTATCGAGTTTGGACCGGGCAATGTGCTGGCTGGTTTGCTCCTGCGCACACAAAAAGGTTTGAACGTGGTCTCGGTTAGTGACGAGGAATCTGCCCACCATTGCGCCACGGAAATGCGCGCCGTCCT
>DATIOX010000196.1:0-22065 GCA_035472675.1 Candidatus Dormiibacterota bacterium | reverse complement strand
GGCACGAATCATGGTGTCACCGCCGGAGGTCTGACCGGCAGTCTGGAATTGTAGGGCGCCCGCCGCGGCGGACGCCGGATTGATGTTCTCGCGTTGGCGTTTCGCAGAATGGAGCCAACGGGAGTTGAGCGACATGGACGGGAAACCCGAAGGGGGAGCGAGCTGGCGCGAGCGAATCAAACGTCCTACAATTGTGCCGATGAAACGCGCGCTTGTCACCGGCATCACCGGTCAGGACGGTAGCTATCTGGCCGAGTTGCTCCTGGAGAAGGGTTATGAAGTCCATGGCATTATTCGCCGCGCCAGCACCTTCAACACTTCCCGCATTGACCATCTTTACGCCGATCCCCACATCAACGGCGTGCGAATGTTTCTGCATTACGGAGATCTGAGCGACTCCGTGAATCTCGTGAAGCTTCTGTATGAGCTAAAGCCGGACGAGATTTATCATCTGGCAGCGCAAAGCCACGTGCGCGTGAGCTTTGATATTCCGGAATACACGTCGGACGTTACTGGTGTCGGCACGATTCGTATTTTGGAAGCGATTCGAGAAGTGGGGTTGCGCTCGCGTTTCTATCAGGCATCAAGCAGCGAAATGTTTGGCAAGGCGCAGCAGATACCGCAAACCGAGAAGACTCCGTTCTGGCCGCGCAGCCCATATGGTGTGGCGAAGGCGTTCGCCTATTGGGCGACGGTAAACTACCGCGAGAGCTATGGGCTTTGTGCGAGCAATGGCATTTTGTTCAATCACGAAAGTCCACGCCGCGGCGAAACCTTCGTCACGCGTAAAATCTCGCGTGCAGTCGCCGCGATCAAACACGGGCTGCAAAAGGAGTTGTTCCTCGGTACTCTCGATGCAAAACGAGATTGGGGATATGCACCCGAGTACGTGGAAGGGATGTGGCGAATCCTTCAGCATGGAGAAGGGGACGATTTTGTGCTGGCCACTGGCGAAACGCACACCGTGCGTGAGTTTGTCGAAGCAGCCTTTTCACATGTCGATCTGGACTGGAAGCAATACGTCAAACACGATCCGCGCTATGAGCGTCCAGCAGAAGTCGATATATTGGTTGGTGACGCTTCGAAGGCGCGAAAGACTCTTGGTTGGGAACCGAAGGTACGTTTCCACGAACTGGTGCGTATCATGGTGGATGCTGACATGGCATTTCTGTCGCGACAGACGCCGAGAGAGCATCTCGGCAAGCTGCCGTAGCTGCTTGGGTTTGGCGAGCCGGATTCTGTAGACGTTTCGCTCTGCGAAACCGCGGTTCTGATGTGTTTGCAACGCGCACGCCGCCGCCCATGGGGTCGGCGTCTACAGCTTATCGCATCACGAATGGCGCCGGATTAGTGTCAGCCATCGAATGAGCCGACACCAGGCTTGGAACGGCAGCGGCGAGCGGCGCGTTCACAATAGTCACTGCAGCACCGGTTCCTACGATGTTATACAGTTGTATGATGTCGCTCGAGCGCATCCGAATGCATCCATAGCTTGCAGGCGTTCCGATGCGCCGTTCCTCCGGCGTGCCGTGAATGTAAATATCTCGGGAGAACGCGTTGGCATTTTGCGCCTCGAGGCCGCGCAGCCAGAGAATGCGCGTGACAATGGGATCGCGGCCGGGCGAATCCGGCACGACGACTTCACCGGTGCGGCGCCGATCCTTGAACACTGCGCCGGGCGGCGCATTGTCGCCGACTTTTTGGGCGATCTCCAGTTTACCCAGTGGCGTGAAACGGCTGCCGCGCCAATCGCCTAAGCCGAACTTCGACGTAGAGACTGGATAAGTTGCCAGGACGTTGCCGCGATCAATAAGGGCGAGTTTTTGCTCACGTGTGCTGACGACAATCTGATGTCTCGTGTCCGGCGCCGCGCAGGATGCGAGAAGAAGCGCGAGAAGTAAGATGTAGCAACGGATGGCGAAACCCTCCATTTTGTCGCGCATTTGCGGTGCACCCTCGCCATGGCGAGCAAGCTGCGGTCGCGCCCTAGCATTATTCATGTTCATGTCCGATTGAACTGAAAAAACCGCTCCGCGGTTTCGGTGGTCGCCTCGGCAACCTCTTGCAGCGGGATTTCTCGCTCCGCGGCGACCGTTTCTGCCACGATTCGTGTATACGCTGGTTCAGAGCGTTTTCCGCGAAAAGGGGCAGGCGCCAGATATGGGCAATCGGTCTCCAGCATGAATTTCCAGAGCGGGATTTGTGCCGCAACTTCTCGCACAGCCACGCCGTTTTTGAAAGTAACAATTCCAGTGAACGAAACGAGATGGTCGAGAGTGAGAACTTCATTTGCCTCATCAAGCGAGCCGCCAAAGCAATGAAAAACGCCGCGCAGTTTCCCGGTGTAAGGCCGCATGATTTTAAGCGTGTCCTCCCATGCGTCGCGCTGATGGATCACCACGTTTAGCCCCAGTTCCACGGCAAGATCGAGTTGCTGCTGAAATAAGCTTGCCTGTTTCGATTTGTAGGCACCGTCGCGAATTTGCGCTTCGATTTCTTCGTCGGTCTCAGTTCGCAGCGCGGACATAACCTGGACCTGCTCTTCCTTCGCTACTTTTTCGCTCGGCAAACGGTGGTAATCGAGCCCGGTCTCGCCGATCGCCACCACGCGTGGGTTCTTCGCCAGTTCGCGCAGTGGTGTGATCACATCGTCCTCGGCCTCTTCAATAGAAGTTGGGTGTACGCCGATTGTTGCGAAGACGGCTGGATGTTTTTCTGCCAGGTCGATAGCGCGGCGGCTACTTTCCAGCGACGTGCCGATCGTGATGATGCGCGTAACGCCCGCATCGTTTGCGCGACGCAGCACATCATCGAGATCATTGGCGAAATCCGGATAATCGAGATGTGCGTGAGTATCGATTATCATTTTGTCATTCCGAGCGGAGTCGAGAAATCTCTCATTTTTTCTTGGGCCGAACAAAAGCAAGAGATGTCTCGACTTCGCTCGACATGACAGGAGTTGAGATGCGCGTGCGTTTCAAGGCTTACCATTCTATGATCGTGCTCGCCCAGGTTAGACCGCCGCCAAACACGATCAACAAAACGTAATCACCGGGCTTGATCCGGCCGCTGCGATTGGCTTCATCCAGTGCGATAGCCACGGCCGCAGCCGAGGTATTGCCATAGCGATCCAAATTCACAAACACCTTGTCGCGCGAAATACCCAGGCGATCCGCAATCGCTTCGATAATTCGGAGATTCGCCTGATGCGGAATAACGCAGGCGATATCGTCGATGGAAAGCCCAGCTTGGTCGAGGACTTTCTTGGCCGCGTTCAACATTGCGGTGACAGCCTGCTTGTAAACTTCCTTGCCGGTCATGTGGATCGTTGCCAAATGCATATCGGCATTTTCTCGCGTGATCGGGCAGCGTGAACCGCCGCCGGGCATAAACAAAATATCCGTGTACTGGCCGTCGCTGCCGATGTGAGTGCTGATGACGCCATGCGCGCTGCCGCGGTGGCGCAAAACAGCGGCGCCAGCGCCATCTCCAAAAAGGACGCAAGTATTGCGATCGGTCCAGTTAGTGATGGACGTCAACTTGTCAGCGCCGATCACAAGGACGGTGTCGTGAGTATGTGAAGTAATGAATTGCTGCGCGATCTCGAGGCCAAAGAGGAAGCCGGCACAGGCTGCGGAAATATCGATACAAGCGGCGTTGGTTGCTCCGATTTTCTTCTGAACGAAGCAGGCCGTGGCTGGGAACAGCATGTCGGGAGTGGCCGTTGCCACGATGATGAAGTCGATCTCTTTTGCTGAAATCTTCGCCTGTTCGAGTGCCTTGAGCGCTGCCTCGGTCGCCATATCGCTAGTGTTTTCATCTTTTGCGGCAATACGGCGTTCTTTAATTCCGGTGCGAGTGGTTATCCAATCGTCGCTGGTGTCGACCATTCGCGAGAGGTCCGCGTTGGTCAGGATCTTTTCAGGCACATAGCTGCCTGTGCCGATGATCGAGACCGTCCGAAGCGCTTTATTGGAGCGCGGGTTCGAGCGAGGCTGTCGTTTCATAGTAACGGCGAATCTCCTCGACGATATGCGGGTTTACCTGCTGTTCAATCGACTCCGCCGCCACTCGCAGCGCGTTCTTGATTGCCAGTGGTGTGCTCGCGCCATGCGCGATGATGCAGATGCCGTTCACGCCGAGAAGCGGACTGCCCCCGTACTCTTCATAGTTCGTCTTGGCCTTAATTGTTCCAATAGCATTCTTCGCGAGGAATGCGCCGACCTTTCGCATCTTTGTGCGCATGAGCTCGTGCTTGAGCCATTGAAACATTGCCACCGCGATCGATTCGCACGTTTTCAAGATCACGTTGCCAACGAATCCGTCGCACACCACCACCTCCACCGGGTCCTCAAACAAATGCCGACCTTCTATGTTGCCGACGAAGTTTAGCGAACTTGGTTTCAGCATCTTGAACACTTCCTTGGTTAATTCGGTGCCCTTAACGTCCTCGTCGCCGAGCGAGACCAAACCAACGGTCGGATTCTTGTAATGGAGAACATGACGTGAATAGACCGAGCCCATGAACGCGTATTGAAGAAGATGTTCTGGGCGCGCATCGATATTCGCGCCTGCATCGATCAAAACGAAGACATTCGTTTCGGTCGGCAGCACGGCCGCGATACCCGGTCGATCGATTCCTGGCAACGTGCGAAGTTTAATCGTGCCCGCGGCAACGGCGGCCCCCGTGTGACCTGCGCTCACCACCGCATCCGCTTGCCCGCGCTTCACGAGATCGAAGGCGCGGCTTACTGATGAATCCTTCTTTCGCCTGAGCGCCGACCATGCGCGGTCGCTCATATCTACCACCTGCGTCGCGTGTGTGATCTCGATCCGGTTGTCGTTGCACCCATGCTTCTTGAGTTCCGCTTCGATCCGCGTGGAGTCGCCAACAAGAAAAAGCTTATTGATGTGAGGGTACTCACGCAACGCCATAACGGCGCCGGCAACGAGGTTAGGCGGGCCAAAGTCACCGCCCATCGCGTCGAGGGCGATCTTCATCGGTGCAAAACTTTGCGGACTTTAGCCGCCGAATGCAACTTATTTGCCCTCAAGCGTCAGCACCTGCCGCCCGCGGTAATAACCGCACGACGGGCAAGCGATGTGCGAGGGAACTGTGCTCCCGCACTGGGGACATTTGTTCAGATGCGGAGCATGCCAGCGGTTCGCCGCTTTGCGCGTGCGTAACCGCATCTTGGATGTTTTGCGTTTTGGGACTCCCATGGGTGCGCGTTACCAAAGCACCCATTTTTTGAAAAACAAGTCGCGCACAAGTGATTCGCTAAAAAGTTAAAATATTAACGTTGTAGCTCTTTTATCCGTTTAACTTTTTAACTTGAGTTTGTCCAGCGCACTCCAATCCAATTTCCGCTTTGTATCTTGCTCAACGGCCTTCGATTGTTTCGCCTTGCAAACGCGATTGCCGTCTGTGTCGCAACGTGGATGCGCCGGCAGGTTGAGCAAAAGGTCCTCGCGAATAAACGGCGTGAGGTCGACCATCTCGGGCCCATCCAGCTCAGTGTGCACGGCGAATGCGGGCACTTGAATGTCGCGCACAAAATTCTCCAGGCACGATACGCAACGCAGCTCCACTGGTTGTGACAGCGAGCCTCTGGCCCAAAGAGCATCTCCAGCAACGCCCACCTCGATGTTGTAGTGCAGCGGGCCCGCACAACGAATTCCCTCTGCTTCAAGGTCGTGGATCGGGCAATCCTCGTCCCCGCCCAAGTGCAGACCCTGCGCAGGAACTTGTTTGAGATGAATTTTCATTCGTCAAACCTTTCCAACGTTATCAGCTAAATTGCCTCCTCAGTGCCTTGGCAACACAAGCCGGAACAAAACCGGAAACATCGCCGCCGAGGCGCGCGATTTCCTTAACAATGCGAGAACTTAGATAAGTGTATTCCTCCTTCGGCATGAGGAAAATTGTTTCTACCTCAGCATCCAATTTCCGGTTCATCAGCGCCATTTGAAATTCAAATTCAAAGTCGGAAACCGCGCGCAAGCCGCGGATGACCGCTCCGGCTTCTTCTTTCCTGGCGAACTCGACAAGTAATCCTTCGAACTCAGCGATCCGCACGTTGTCGATTTTCCCCGCGGTTTCGCGCAGCAAATCGAGACGATCCTTCAGTGAGAAAAGAGGCTGCTTCTCGTCGTTGTGCGCCACAGCCACTACCACTTCGTCGAACAATTTTCGCGCACGCTCGATTACATCGAGGTGACCATTCGTGACCGGATCAAAACTGCCCGGATAAATCGCGCATCGCATTGGCGAAAATTCGCAGAGGAAATCACAAATGAAAAGCGGATTGAACAAGAATGGCGAAGCACGAAGGACGCCCAAATGCTCAAATGACGAAAACTCTCAATGCTCCCTTCGGCATTTGGACCTCGTCATTCTTTCGTGATTAGACATTCGTCATTTGTCATTTTCAGTCCAATTTGCCTAAAGTTCGTGCGACACCAAATTGCTCATCACTCCTATGCGCGATCCATCGCCATACAAAACCATCGCCGTGGCGAGCACATTCTCCCCGCGGTTCAAGCAGGTGCTCGCGGAGGCAAAGCGCATTCGGGAACGCTTTTCCGCCGATCTTCATCTGATTTACGTGGGCGAAGGAGATGAGGAAACGGCAAAGAAGTTTAGAGACGCGCTCGTGCAACTGCACCTTCCGCCTCACTCAGCGATTCATTATGAAAAAGGAAGCCCCGCAGAAGCTATTCTGGGCGCCCTGGCGCGGGAAAAAATCGACATGATTGTCGCAGGCGCGCTGGAAAAGGAGGCGGTATTGCACCCGTTTTTGGGCAATGTCGCTCGCCGCCTGGTGCGCGACGCGCGCTGCGCGGTCATGCTTTTCACCAGACCGGCAATAAAACCGAGACCGCTCCGGCGGATTGTTTTCGTCGCCGATTATTCAGATCATGGATTGCAGGCTCTGAAAAGGACACTGGCGTTCGCTGCGGCGGAATCATGCGAGCGACTTTATGTTATTCGGATCATCACGACGTTCGATCAGGCGCGCGAATCGATTCGCGCGAATGCCAGGAGACACGAAAAGCCACGAGCGGAGGACGAGGAAGCCGCCGTGGAGGAATTCGTTTTGTCGGCCGGCGCGACCGACGTCCCGATGGAAGCACGCTGCATCCGCGGAAACACCGGGTTGGCTGCCTCGGATTTTGTTCAATCGATGAAAGCCGATTTGCTCGTGGTACCGCTGCAGAAAAGTGCCGGAGCAATCCAGCAACTGCCGAGTAATATTGCCTGGGTCACCGATGTCATTCCGTGTAACCTCTGGGTAATTCGTTGAATTAAACTGCCATCCTTGCGCAGGGTTTGTAGAGGCGCTCGCCGCGGCGAGCGCCTTTCTATAAGATTCAGCGGTTGATACAACCGCCGCTACCAAAAACACATGGAGCCTGAATTCCAACCGTACGGTTTGCCGCATCTCAGCGTTATTTTCCTCACGATTGTCCTGCCGTTTGCGCTGGCCGCGATCGTGTGGCGCACAAAATCTCCCCGTGCTGAAAAAGTGATCATCGGCGTTCTCTCTGCAGTCCTTGTGTTGAACTACATCGTCTATTTGATTTTTATCCGCAGCCGCGGCACCACGACCTGGCAACAAATGCTGCCGATGCAACTGTGCGATTGGGGCATGGTGGTTGTCATTGTAGCAATGTGCACCGGAAATCAGCGCTGGTTCGAGGTTGCATATTTCTGGGGAATTGGCGGCACGTTGCAGGCTGTGCTCACCCCAAACCTGCGTTTTGGCTTTCCAGACTGGCGATTCATCAGCTTTTTCACCTCGCATTGCGGGATCATCATCGGCGTCGTCTTCCTGATGTTGATGCGCCGATACCGGCCATATCCCATGTCGATCGTGCGCGTGTTTCTCTGGTCGGAGTTTTATTTTGTGGTCACGTTCATTACTGACAAACTGACGGGTTTTAATTACGGATTTTTGCTGCATAAACCGGAAGCATTTTCGATTTTGAGTTTTCTTTCCGATTCGCAGCCTCTTTACCTTCTGCAAATGCACGGACTGGCCTTGTCGTTCTTTCTCGCGCTGTATGTGCCATTTGCCATTTACGATTTGGTGCGATGCAATCGCGTCCAAGAAAGGGAGCGGAGGTAGGGCGATTGACCTCGATCGCCCGCCTCGCGAAAATGACCGATTAATGAAAGCCAAACCCCTGAGAGTTGGCAAAGTTCTCATTGGCGGAAGAGATCCGGTATTCATCCTGGGCCCGTGCGTGATCGAGTCGGAGAAGTTTGTCTGGCGGATGGCGAAGAGGATCGCTGAAATCTGCGCGACCGAAGACATCGATTTCATTTTCAAGGCCTCGTATGACAAAGCGAATCGAACTTCGGTGCGCTCTTTTCGCGGAGTCGGAGTACGCGAAGGTTGCGAGATTCTTTCAATCATCGGCCGGGACTTGAAAATTCCCGTCACAACGGATGTTCATTCCCCTGCCGAAGCCGAAATTGCCGGCGAAAAGATCGATATGGTGCAAATCCCGGCGTTTCTTTGCCGCCAAACCGATCTCCTGCGCGCAGCTGCGGAAACGGGTCGTGCGATCAATGTGAAAAAAGGCCAGTTTCTTGCGCCGTGGGACGTGCGCAATATTGCGGAGAAATTGATTACGTTCGGCAGTGAGAAATTCTGTTTCACGGAGCGTGGCACCAGTTTTGGCTATAACAACCTCGTTGCCGATATGCGCTCGCTCTATTGGCTGCGCGATGCCGGCTATCGCGTGATTTTTGATGCGACCCATTCGGTGCAGCGGCCAGGTGGAGCTGGGGACTCAACATCGGGTGACAGTGTTTTGGCGCCGGCGCTGGCGCGGGCAGCGATGGCCACCGGGTGCGACGGAATCTTCATGGAGGTGCATGAAAACCCGAGCCGTGCGTTATCAGATGCGCCAAATCAGATTCCCCTAAAGGATTTGCCGAAGCACCTGCGCGTGTTAAAGGCTATTCATGCTGCCGTCTCAGGTAGGGGCGATTGATCGCAGTCGCCCGGGTAACAGGGATGATTCAATTGCGGAGCGGGCCGGGGGGGTCAGGTGAACCGCCCCTACCTGCGCCGGGTCTTGTCGTTTTGGTTAGTATCGGTCTTGATCTGCGTTGTAATAGAGGCGCCTCAGGTATCCGGTCAGTCAAAAGGTCGTAAAAAGAAGGCGGGCACGTCGGCAACAGCGGGCGGATCTCCCGAGGAACAGAGCTTGACGAACATTCCGCTGCCAATTGGCCACGAAGCCAAGGGCCTTGTATTACCAGATTTCGATGGTGACGGTCGTTTAAGGGGAAAATTTGAAGCTGGGACTGCTCACCGGATTGATCAGGAACACGTAAGCTTTCAACATCTCAAGATTACAACCTACACTCCGGAGAGTCAGCCCGACCTGCAAATCGACATGCACACATCGGTGCTGGATTTGAAGACTCGGATTCTAAGCTCGCAGGAGCGCACAACCATTCAACGGTCGGATTTCAACATCGCGGGTGATTCGGTGCAATTCGACACGAACTCGAAGACCGGACGATTGATCGGAAACGTTAAGATGGTCATTACTGACAAATCTCATCTGACCGCAAGACCGAACACGACCGAATGAAAAAATTAGGGGTGTTGGTCTCGTTTATCGCATTCGCGATCGGGGTGCAGTCGGCTGGGCAGATTACCGCTGCGCCAGCACGCTCGCCCACGCCTGGCAAGAAGGCTGAGAAACCGGCGAAAGACAAAGCGAAAAACAAGGAGAAAAAGAAAGAAGATAAATCATCCGGTACGAACTTATTTGGCTCAAGCCCTGCCGGCCTGCAATCGAATCAACCGACGACAACGCAAATCTATTCGGACGAGGCTTTTTTTGATTCAACCAAGAACATGGGCATCTTTAGCGGCCGTGTGAAGGTAGTGGATCCGCGTTTCAATCTTCAATCTGAAAAATTGACTGTGTTCATTTCAAAGGGACAAAACCAGAGCCTGGAGAAGGCCATTGCCGAAGGGAACGTTGGCCTCATTCGCGACCGGCCCGGGGCGAATGGTGGACCTCCGACCCGCGCTATTGGTCGCTCCGATAAAGCCACTTATACAGCTACCACCGGCGATGTTGAATTGATGGGAACACCGCGCGTGCAAGAGGGACCAAACCTGCATGTGGCAACCAGCCCCGATACGGTCATGGTCATTGGTCAGAACAGTCAGCTAAGGACGCACGGACCCAGTCGCACCGAAATTGTCCAGCAGCCAAACGAAGAAAAAAAGGGACAAGCAAATCCCTCCCAAACTCCCGCCGCCCAGGCGTCACCCGGTCCGTCTCTGCCAAGCCCATGATTAGCCAAGCTGCGCCTGTTTCGACTCCGAAAGCTCCGTCGCCGGCCACAACGAAGGCAGAGACCGTTCTGAGTACCGATCAACTGGTGAAGATTTACGGAGGCCGAGCGGTCGTCGACGGAATCAACATGCATGTTGGCGCGAGCGAAATTGTGGGACTACTCGGACCGAATGGAGCAGGTAAGACTACGAGTTTTTACATGATTGTTGGTCTGATCAGGCCAAACAGCGGCCGGGTGATTTTTTCGGACACCGACGTCACTGATTATCCGATGTACAAGCGGGCGCGGCTTGGCATGGGTTATTTACCGCAGGAAGAATCGATTTTCCGGAAGATGACAGTCGAACAAAACATCCTCGCCATTCTGGAAACGCTTCCGCTAAGCAAGGCGGAACGGCGGAACCGTTGCGACCAACTGCTGCATCAGTTTGGCATTGAGCGGATCGCTAAAAATACTGCGCTCACCTTGAGTGGTGGTGAAAAACGGCGATTAACGATCGCGCGTTCGCTGGTCACGCAGCCAAAACTGTTGATGCTCGACGAGCCGTTCAGCGGAGTGGATCCCATCGCCGTGTACGATGTGCAGCAGATTATCGTAAACCTGCGCAAATCGGGGCTTGCGATCATGATCACCGATCACAATGTGCGGGAGACTCTTTCCATCGTCGACCGCGCGTATTTGATTTACGACGGCCGCGTCGAGAGCGAAGGCACAAAGGATTTTCTCATCGACGATCCCATCAGCCGTCAGCTTTATCTCGGCGAGCGCTTCAAGATGTGACCTATGTCATTTTGATCGAAGTGGATGATCTCTACCAACGGTCAGTTGACCCCGAAATGAACGATCAGTAGAGTCCGACGCAGGCAATGGAGTTTGCCATCCCAGCTGAAGGCTGGGAAAACCGCGCGAGCTAATGACTCCTTCCAAAAGGAAAGGAGTTTTTTATGCTCGAAAACATTTGGTTTATTGCTGCCGTCTGGATGGGGCTAGCTCTGATCGGTAGCTTGATCTCGATCCGGACCGGAATTTCAGTCGCATTGGTTGAAATCCTGGTCGGCGTGATTGCCGGCAATTTCGCTGTCGGATCGGAGGGCGGCACGCTGCATATCGGCATTGCCGGCGCCGGTACAAACGGTGGCCAACTCCATCACGTGCTACAATCGACGGAGTGGACCAACTTCCTGGCATTGCTCGGCAGTGGGGTGCTCACGTTTCTCGCTGGAGCGGAAATCGATCCCATTTCGCTGAAGGCTAATTGGCGCGCGAGCGTGCTTATCGGCGTTCTTTCGTTTGCCATTCCATTTGCTGTCGTATGGCTCTTCGCTCAATTCGTTTTTGGCTGGCCTCTGCACCAGGCGCAAATTGCTGGTATTGCGCTCTCCACGACCTCAGTCGCCGTCGTTTATGCAGTGATGATCGAGGGCGGGTTTAGCGACACTGCCATGGGCAAGATGATCTTGGCGGCGTGCTTCATCACCGATTTCGGAACAGTCCTGGCGCTTGGCACTCTGTTCGCCAACTACAACCTCTGGCTGCTGCTGTTTGTCATCGTGACGTTGATCGTTCTGTGGTTCATGCCGTGCTGGACCCAAGCGATCATCACACGCCTTGGCGAGACACAGGTAAGCGAACCCGAGGTAAAGTTCATCTTCTTTGTCCTTTTCTTTCTCGGTGGCCTCGCTACGGCGGCTAAAAGTGAAGCTGTGCTACCAGCCTATCTGCTTGGTCTTGCGGTCGCAGGCGTATTTCTTCGAGACAAGACACTAGTTCGTCGCATGCGCAGCATCGCGTTCGCAATTTTCACGCCCTTCTATTTTATCAAGGCCGGCCTGTATGTGTCGCTGCCGGCTCTGTGGACTTCGCTCCTGGTCATCAGCGTGTTCTTGGCCCTGAAGATGGTGACCAAAATCGTCGGGGTCTTTCCGCTCGCTCGATTGCACTACATGAAGGTCAAGGAAGCCAGCTACACCACACTTCTTATGGCCACGGGTCTAACCTTTGGAACGATTTCCTCATTGTATGGCCTGCAAAACGGGATCATCGACCAGAATCAGTACACGATTCTTGTCAGCGTCGTCATCTTGAGCGCGTTTGTACCGACCCTCATCGCGCAGAAATTTTTCCAGCCGACCGTCGAGATGATGCACGCGTGGGGACATCTCTATCGCAAGCGCATGCGGGTGTTAACCGTCGAGGACGTTGGGGAAAATGGCGATGCCAAAAATGAGTGATGACGCAAAATCCCACAACTTTAGCGAACATCACCAACGGCATGTGCGCACAACGTTTCAGTACATAGACAAACTGCTATCCGAAGCCGAGCACACGATGACCGATGCCGGTTCGCCCTCGCCGTTCCGAAGACACTCTGACGACACAACGCCGATCCAACGCAAGGTAACGCATGACTACATTGTACGGATTCGCGAAGCGATGCGGCGCGTGATGGAGGGGCTCAACATTCCGCCGCCCGAGCCGCACTCGGGCGCAGTCTGGGCCGCGGCCATCAATCTGATGTACTGCTCGATCTCGCTCAACGAGCTTACGCCAGAACGGATGCGTGCGTACGGACCGCTTTCTCCTGAGGCTGCCGATAGATTAGATGCTATCCGTGCCGAGCTAGATGGACTGGTGGCAAAGCTGCGAAGTTATTTAGGCAAAGGAGCCGGTGGCGATTTGCAACAACGACTTCAGCAATTAGGCCAAACCGGCGACGAGATTCGATTGCTCAGCGAAATCGAGAGGATCATCACCGCGCACGGTCTTGTAGAGTTTCGCGGGACGCTGAGCATGCTGCTCGATCGAATGGAATCGGCAGCGTTCGAGGTCGGGGTTTTCGGCAGAGTCAGTTCCGGCAAGTCGTCTCTGCTTAATTATATTTTGCAAACCGATGTTTTGCCGATCGGCGTTACGCCAGTCACGGCAATTCCAACGCGCATTAGTCACGGACCTGTTGCGGAAGCTGGAATCGAATTTGCCGAAGCGCAGCCTCGGATCATTTCACTTTTCGAGTTGCCCGAATTTGCGACGGAACAGAAAAATCCGGGCAATAAGAAACACGTTACGCGCATATTCGTTAAACTGCCGTCTGATCGCCTGGCGGAAGGCGTCACTTTCGTTGATACACCAGGATTGGGCTCGCTTGCTGTCGCTGGCGCCGAGGAAACGATCGCGTATCTGCCGCGCTGCGATCTTGGGATCGTTTTGATCGACGCGAGCGCAGGCCTTACCCAGGACGATCTGGTTGTCGTCCAGGCTCTTTATCAAGCAGGTGCAAGCGCCATGATTCTCATTAGCAAGGCCGATCTGTTTCGCGTTGCTGACCGGCAACAAATGATTTCGTACGTAAAGGCGAATCTTCTCGATCAACTTCGCGTCGACCCGCCGGTGCACGCCGTTAGCGTCTTCGGTGCGGATGCGGCGATGTGTGATCGCTGGTTTGAAAGCGAACTGCGCCCGTTTCTCACCCAACATCAAGAACTGGCCATAATCTCGCAAAAGCGGAAGATTGGTGCTCTGCGCGAAGCCGTGATGGGCGCCTTGGAGCGGAGGCTCCAATCGAGTTCAGAAACGGTTACCGTTGGCACCACTGGCGTGTCTACCGAGGCGACGGAAGCGCTGCGCAATGGCGACCTAATCCTGGAGCGCGCGCAGGGCGAATGCTTTTTTCTAACGCGGAAAATCGCAAAAATGCAGCGTGCGATCATTGACGTCGCTGCGCAACGGATTGCAGCAGCATTGATCGAGTCAGGGCACACTGATCCTGGATCAATTTTTTCCGAGACACTCAAGAGTCTTATTGCCGAACCTGTCGCTGCTACGCTTCGGTCGATCGAACGGACGCGCTCCGCGCTCGCAAAGGCAGTGGAAACCGCTGCATCGGCTTCCGAGTGGACCGTTCCTGACGAACTGCCCAAGCCCGCAGGTATGCCGATGCTGGACGTAAACGAGATTTCCCAAAAGATCGTGATTGAAAAGCCGCATATCCTTTCGTTGTTCGGCAAAAACGTATTGGCGTCGCAGGTGCGGCGAAAACTGGAGAGTGAATTCGATCGGCAGCTGCTGGAATTCCTGAGCCTCTACGCAAACCGCCTGCGTCGCTGGATGGAGCAAAGCATTAATGCTTTGCGCAACGCATTTAATGAGTTTTCTGACATCCATCGCACGCACTTCGAAGGCGCCCCGACTCCGTCTGATACCTCAGAGATTCAAAAGGACCTTTGGATTTTGCGCGAATGGGAAACTGCTGATCCAATGCCTCACAGCGGTAACTGAGTTCGCGCCGTTGCAGGATAAGCGCATCGCTAGGCGTTTCGTTGGCGATTGGAAATTGCATGTTATCCACGCTAGAAGTTAATTCTCATGGCGGAACAAAGCGGGACCCAGACGATTACATCTCCAAGCGATCGGCAGAAAAGCGTCCCGGTTGTTACGGTCGAGAGCTTTTACAACTCGCACGCTGAAAAGCTGCAGATGAAACTAGAGGGGCCGCGGGTGGGGTTCCATCGCAAAATTCGCGAGCCCACCATCAACCGCCCCGGCCTTGCGCTGTCGGGCTTCTATACTTATTTCGCCGAGAAGCGTGTGCAGGTGCTGGGTGCGGCAGAGCATTCCTATCTGAAAAGTTTGCCTGCGAAACTGCGCATCAGGCGATTTAGAAAATTATGCGAACGCAAAATCCCGTGCCTGGTCATGTCGCGCGGATTTCATCTTGCGTCGGAGTTGCTAGGTGTGACGGCAGAAGCAAAAATCGCGGTGTTTCGCACGCCGATGATTACCATGAAGTTCATTAATGCGGCGACGATCGCGCTGGAGATGGATTTTTCTCCCACAGTGACCGAGTTCGGCAGCATGGTGGACATCCTTGGTGTGGGCGTTTTGATTCGCGGCGCGAGTGGAATCGGCAAGAGCGAATGCGTCCTGGGGCTGATCGAGCGCGGTTACAGCCTGGTGGCCGACGACGTGACCCGAATCACTTCGGTCGAAGGACGCGAGCTCATGGCGACAGCGCCCGAATTGACTCGCAATCACATGGAAGTGCGCGGCATTGGCATTATTGATGTGGCGAAGGTTTTCGGCATTGGCAGCATTCGAATCGAGAAGCGCCTCGACCTCGTGGTCACGCTGAAGGATTGGCAAGAGGCGGACGAGGTCGATCGGATCGGACTGGATCGGGAATTCTATGAAATCCTCGGGCTTCCGGTGCCGCATGTGACCATTCCGGTAAGGCCCGGCCGCGATATGGCGCGCCTCATCGAGGTCGCGGCAATGGATGAAAAATTGAAAGGCCTGGGCCAAAACAGTGCAGTCGATTTTAACGCCAGGCTGCTCAGTTTGATGGAGCGGAAGGGAGCGGTGTAAATGGGCTTGCTGTATAGAAAAACCGGCCGCGCGACAACTGCCCAAAGGATCGAAAAAGACATTCCGATTAGCAATCGGCTGGGGCTTCACGCACGGCCAGCGGCCATGTTTGTGCGGATTGCGAGTCGTCACCGCTCGGAAATCTGGGTTTCCAAGGAAGGGGAAGAAGTAAATGGCAAGAGTATCATGGGCTTGATGATGCTGGCCGCCGGCCAGGGATCAAAGCTGCACATCCGCTGCGAAGGCCCCGACGCCGACAAGGCGATGGAAGAACTCGAGGCCTTGATCAAGGCGGGTTTTAACGAGGAGTAAGGTAAGGTCGTCGCGCTGCGACGACCCCGAAAGCTCTCGAGGCGACGCTGCCTCCTTAAGAGGTCCACGAAGAGTCTCTCGCATTGTTTGACATCTGCTTTACTCTGGCAGGTGCATGAGCGGCGGCGCGCGTCAGGAAATCCGGTTTGAAGGAGCAGGCGTTTCGCCCGGAATGGCCTGCGGTAAGATCCATGTCGTGCGCGATGACTTGGATGACGTTCCGCGGTACCGCATCGCGCCTTCCCAGGTTCCCGACGAGATCGGGCGGTTCGAGACCGCGCTTATTCAAACGCGCATGCAGATTCTGGAAATGCAGCAGCGCATTGCGGAATCCATTGGGGCAAAGGATGCAGCCATTTTCGATGCGCATCTGCTCGTCGTCGAGGATCGCACGTTGATCGACGAAGTGCTGCGGAAGCTGGAAACCGATCTTTGCAATGTCGAGTGGGTCTTCCAGGAAGTCGCCACGCGTTACGCCGAGACCCTGAATAAGATCGACGATCCGTACCTTCGAGAGCGTGCGCTGGACATTCAGGACGTGACAAAGCGCGTGATTCGCAATTTGCAGGGCAAAGCTCCCAAGACGTTTCTTGCCCTGAGCGAGTCGCACATTCTTGTTGCGCACAATCTTACTCCTTCGGATACCGCAAGCATTAACCGCGCAAACGTGCTCGGGGTCGCGACCGATCTGGGTAGCCGCACATCGCACGCGGCGATTCTGGCGCGCTCCCTCAACATCCCGGCGGTCGTCGGCTTGCATGATATCACCGCAAAGCTCGAGACTGGCCAGCACGTGCTCGTCGATGGGAGTGATGGCCTGCTAATTGTCAATCCGGCGCCGGAAACGATTGCGCACTACGCAGAGCTTGAATCAAGAAGGGCCAGAGTTGTGGCGCAACTCAAAGAACTGCGCACGACAAGATCGACCACGCGCGATGGTCGTCACATTGTGCTCTCCGCAAATATTGAACTCCAGGAAGACGTCGAGGCCGTCGCAGCCAACGGCGCGGAGGGCATCGGACTTTATCGCACCGAATTCCTTTATTTGAATCGCACTACCCTGCCCACAGAGGACGAACAATTCGAAACCTATCGAGAAGTAGCAGAGCGCGTCCGGCCTGATCCGCTAATTATCCGAACATTCGATCTAGGCGGCGACAAGCTGGCTCCTGGTACGGTGGATATCACTGATGAGTTAAATCCTTTCCTTGGCTGGCGCGCCATTCGTCTTTGCCTCGAGCACATAGACATCTTTAAAACGCAGTTACGCGCCATCCTCCGTGCCAGCGCTGTCGGGAATATAAAAATCATGTTTCCCATGATCTCGGGTCTGGAGGAATTGCGCGGTGCCAAGGCCGTGCTCGCTGAGTGCCATGAAGAGTTGCGCCGGTCGGGCATTCCCTTGAGCGAAGAGATCGAGGTTGGCGCTATGATTGAAATCCCAAGCGCAGCGCTCTGCGCCAATGTCCTCGCATCCGAGGTCGATTTCTTCAGCATCGGAACCAACGATCTGATCCAATATACGCTCGCAGTCGATAGGGTGAACGAAAAGATCGCGCACCTTTATGAACCTACGCATCCGGCAATATTGCGTTTGTTAAGAATCATCACCGAGGCGGCGCACGCCCATCACATCTGGGTGGGTGTTTGCGGAGAAATGGCCGGAGATGTCGCGCTTGTCCCGCTTTTGCTGGGTCTTGGCGTGGACGAGCTAAGCGCGGCGGCGACGCTGGTTCCGCGAGTCAAACGCGCGGTGCAAAGTCTGGCTATTCCCGAATGCCGCGACTTGGTGGAGGAAACGCTCAAGCTTAATACTGCCTCGGAGATTCTGGCGCGTTGTCTCGAATTAGCGGACAAGCGTTACGGGGATCTTTTGGGCTGAAGCCCAATAAAAGTTAAAAAGTTAAAAGGGTTACAAAGTTAAAAGGAGAACGGCGTCCGCGCGATGGGATGAGGAATCCTTTTAACTCTTTAACTTTTCTACTCTTCCGCCTCGGGATCCGGCTTTAGCCCTTCTTCTTCCATCTTGCGCAAGACGTCGCTCATATCGTCCACTTCGTCCCAGACCTCTTGACTCACATAGATGGGTGCCTTTTGCTGAGTGGCCATCGCGATGCAATCGCTCGGGCGCCCGTCGAGCTCGATGATCTTCTTCTGATGTAATTCGTTTTGGACGCGAATGATGACTCGCGCGTAGTAGGTGGCATTTTTCAGGTCATTGATGATGACTCGCTCGACCTTTGCGCCGAGAGCAGTCAGTAAATGCGCCATCAGATCGTGGGTAAGGGGACGTTCCTTGGTGATCTGGCGCATGAACATCGTGATCGCGCTGCCCACGGTTTGATCGACATAAATGATGAAGACCTTGTCGTTATTGCCGAGGAACACGGCACACCCGCCGCTTGTCGGCAAAACCGCGCGCACCTGCACTTCGATCACCGTTTTGTTCACGAGCGAACGTTATCCGCAGGGAAACGAAAAACAAGCGGCGTGCATCGCATATGTGGCATTCGTTTCATGCGACACATGGGAACATATGAGCCGCATGGGATTTTTGGACCTACTGGCTTGCATGTTAGGCGCGCTGAATCATTGTGCGTTTTGCGGCATTCATCCCCCGCGTGCTTTGGCTAAATGAAAAACGAATGGGACGTTGATGCAGCGATCGCGACTTATAATGTCGACGGTTGGGGCGGCGGATATTTCACCGTCAACGCAACCGGCAACGTCGCCGCGCGGCCCTTGCAGGAAAACGGTGGCACCATCGACATTCTGGAAGTCGTAAATGAAGCGCGCAATCGCGGTTTAAGTTTCCCGCTCGTCATCCGATTTCAGGATCTGCTTCGCCACCGTGTCGAAACGGTTAATCGCGCATTCCAAAACGCGATCACGGAGTTTGGCTACAAGAATGAATATCGCGGTGTTTTTCCGATCAAGGTCAATCAATTGCGCGAAGTTATCGAAGAAATTGTCGATGCCGGTCAGCAGTTTCACTTCGGTCTCGAAGCCGGAAGCAAGCCGGAACTGGTCGCCGCGCTGGCAATGCACCAGGACCCTGAAAGTCTCATCATTTGCAATGGCTATAAAGACGCGGCGTTCGTCCGTATCGCGCTGCTTGGTTGCAAGCTCGGAAAAAAGGTGGTCATCGTTGCGGAAAAGCTCGAAGAGCTCGAACAAACGATCCGCGCGGCAAAGGAAGTCGGCGTGGAACCGCATATCGGCATTCGCGTCCGCCTTTACAGCAAAGGCGCGGGCAAATGGGCGCCGAGCGGGGGCGAGAACGCGAAGTTCGGTCTCGATACCACAAGTCTCGTCGCCGCGAGCGAAATGCTCAAGGCCGCAGGCCTGGCACATTGCCTCAAACTCATTCACTTCCACGTTGGGTCGCAGGTTCCGGATATTTCAATCATCAAGCGGGCGGTCCGCGAAGCGGCCCGTTATTACGCAAAGATTGCGAAGCTTGGGCACGAACTCGGATATCTGGATGTCGGCGGCGGGCTCGGCGTCGATTACGACGGTTCGCGTAGCGACTTCGATAGCTCGGCAAATTATTCGCTCCAGGAATACGCCAACGACGTCGTGTGGAATATCATGGATGTTTGTGATTCGGAAGGTGTCCCGCATCCGGCGATTGTGAGCGAAGGCGGTCGCGCAATCGTAGCGCATCATTCCGTGCTGGTGATGGAAGCGTTCAGTTCCATCGAGAAAACGGCGCCGAAGTTGCGCGTTACCGCGGGCGAGAAGGATCACAAGCTGGTGGGCGATATCCTCGATGTGAAACAACGGCTTAAGCGCGGCAATCGCCTTGAGAGCCTGCACGACATCCAGCAGATCAAGGAGGAAGCGCAACAGACATTCGAACTTGGTCTGCTCGATCTCGAATCAAAAGCAAAGATCGACACCATCTACTGGCAGCTGGCGCAGCAGATTGTGAACATGCATCGCGGCTTGCGCTTCATTCCCGAAGAAGTCAAGCAGCTCGAAACGACCTTGGGCGATCAGTACATCTGCAATTTCTCGGTTTTCCAATCCCTGCTCGATCACTGGGCGCTTGGTCAATTGTTTCCGATCATGCCGATCCATCGGCTTAACACGCCACCCGATCGTCTTGGAATGATCGTCGACATCACGTGCGATTCCGACGGAAAGGTCTCGAAGTTCACCGATTTACAGGATGTGCGTGATACCATCCCGCTGCATCGCATTGTGCCGGGCGAGATGTATTACCTCGGCGTCTTCATGGTCGGCGCGTATCAGGACATCATGGGCGACCTGCACAATTTGTTTGGCCGAGTAACCGAGGTGCACATTTTTCTCGATCCCGATGAAGAGTCCGGCTGGTACATCGAAGAAGTGATCGGTGGCAGCACGATCGGCGAAGTTCTTGCCATGGTGCAGTGGGACAAAGTCGAGTTGATGCGGCTGCTCAAGACACAGGTTGACGACGCCATCAAAACCGATCGCCTTAAGCCTAACGACGCCATGAGACTGTTGGATGATTACGAGCGTCTTTTACAGGAATACACCTATCTCTCGCTCAACGGCGTCAAACTTCAGCCGCAATCGGGTAGTTGGCTGCCGCTGAGTTGATTTCAAGGTGGCGACCTCCACCAGATATGCCGTCTCACTTGTCATTCCGAGCGAAGTAGGAATCGAGCGAGTAGGGTACGAGCCACATGGACGGTTGCGCCGCGAGGGTAGCGGCGAGAGAGTCGGCAGAGGAACGAGTCAATCTCTAGATGTAAAATGACACAGCCTTCTCCAACTCCGATTAAGGAGGCCTTGCAAAGGACCGCGCCAATCGATTCAATTGAAGTGCAGGGCTGGGTGCGGACGCGACGCGATTCCAAAGATTTCTCATTCATCGAACTGAACGACGGCTCCACCCTGCGCAATCTTCAGATTATCGCGAAGAATACGTTGCCGAATTACCCCGCGGTTCAACGGCTCACAGCGGGAGGATCTATTACCGTCAGTGGCGCGTTGGTCGCGTCGCAGGGTAAGGGACAAAAATGGGAGCTCGTTGCGAACAAAATCGAGATCGTAGGAACTACCGATGATTCCTACCCGCTCCAAAAGAAGGGGCATACGCCTGAATTTCTGCGCGAAATCGCTCATCTTCGTCCTCGCTCAAACCTCTTCAGCAGCGTCTTTCGGGTGCGCAGCAGACTCGCGTTTGCAGTTCACCAGTTTTTTCAAGAACGCGATTTTATTTATGTGCATACGCCGATTATCACCGGCAGCGACTGCGAGGGAGCTGGAGAATTGTTTCGTGTTACAACTCTCGACGCCCAAAAGATGCCGCACACCGCGAACGGTGAAATCGATTATACAAAAGATTTCTTCGCCCGGCCGACCTATCTCACCGTGAGCGGCCAGTTGGAAGCGGAGGCATTCGCGCTCGCCTTGTCCAAGGTTTACACGTTTGGACCAACCTTTCGGGCTGAGAACTCCAACACGTCGAGGCACGCAAGCGAGTTCTGGATGATTGAGCCGGAGATGGCGTTCTGCGATCTGAAGGGCAACATGGATCTCGCCGAGGAGTTTGTTAAGTATCTAGTCGCAGACGCGTGCGAACATTGCCCCGATGAGATGGAACTTTTCGGCAAGTTCGTGGACAAAGAGTTGCTTGCGAGACTTGATTTCGTCGTAGACCGCCCATTTCAGCGGATCACCTATGCTGAAGCTGTCGAGCTGCTGAAAAAGAGCGGAGAGAAATTCGAGTTCCCGATTGATTACGGATTGAATCTGCAATCGGAACACGAACGCTGGTTGACGGAGAAGCACTTCCAGTGCCCGATCACGGTTTTCAATTATCCAAAGGAAATCAAACCGTTCTACATGCGTTTGAACGACGACGGAAAGACAGTGACCGCTATGGATTTGCTCGTGCCTGGAATCGGCGAAATCGTCGGTGGCAGCCAGCGCGAAGAGCGACTCGAGATGCTGGAGGAGAACATGCGCCGGCACAACATGGATCCTGCCGATTACAAATGGTACCTCGATCTTCGCCGTTACGGTACCGCGCCGCATTCCGGTTTCGGTCTCGGTTTCGA
>DATIOX010000195.1:0-3453 GCA_035472675.1 Candidatus Dormiibacterota bacterium | reverse complement strand
ACTGCGGTCTTCCCACCGATTGAACTATCCACCATTGCAAGCAACGTCGTGGGAACCTGGACATGGGGAATGCCGCGATGATAAATCGCTGCCACGAATCCGGAGATATCGCCGATCACTCCGCCCCCGAGGCCAATGATGAAAGATCGGCGATCCAATCCCGCAGCGATCATCTGGTCGCAAATCGCGCCGGCTTGTTTGAGAGTCTTCGATTTCTCGCCCGCCGGAATGGTGATCAACGTCGGCCGAAATCCGGCTAACATTAAACCTTGTTTCAAGACATCAGCATATTGTGCAGCAACGTTCGTATCTGATACGATGGCGCATTGGTCGAAAAGTCCCATTGCCTGACATCTTTTCCCTGTCTGCGGCAACAGCTGCGCACCGATTAGGATGCGCCCGGCACCGGCATGCGCAGAGATCATGTGAGCGCGTTCGTTACTTTGTTGGGTCCCAGTGCTTCTGGCCGAGCGGATCTGAGGTAAAGTCTTTAAACGAGCCCAAAACGGAGCTTGGACCGAACGTCATGGTCTCAACATGCAAGTCGCAGAATAGTGCATTAATTTGTGTGCCATTGCGTTGCAGTCCGGTCGTCATTCCTGCCCCTCCTCCCACAGGCAAATTGCGCACGTAGGGTGCCACTGCGGCAAGGCTCGACCATAAAGTGCTGCCAGCGGGACCCACACTGTAATTAGGCGCGATTAGGATCGTGGAAGACGGCGAGACCACTTTTGTCATGTTGCCGCTTATCAAATCGTACATGTTTTGGTTGATGCCGTAGCTAACCGGTGCACTATCCGTTTCCGACGCCGGCCGCTTGTCAAAAGGCGATTGGAAAACCTTTCTGGTCTTTCCGATGTATTTCGGATAGATGACCGGACTTAAGTCCGTGCCAATCCCCGGCGCAGCATTTATTGCCGGAAGAACGTCATCCTTGTCGTTGAGGTATGTTTGCATTGCGAGCCCGACCTGGCGCAGGTTACTCATGTCCTTGGTTGCTTTGGCGCGCTCCGCAATCGTGGTGAAGGCCGGATAGACCATGGCCATCATGATAACGATGACTGCAAGGACGACCATCACCTCGATGAGAGTGAAAGCGCGCGCAAAGCGGGAAACCTTGGTCATTGATTTGGTCGGCTAGGAAGGCATGATATTGGCGGAGAGTCGCGACCGAAAGCGAAAAAGAACTGCGCACAAGGAAGATGCTTGACAATACAGTTTCCAGTTCGTGTATGTAGATCATGCCAGACGAAGTGCCCACTCAATCTCCGCCTCCGCCAGGTCCTGAACCCGGGACGAGCGCAAAATCCACGTCAACCGGTTTACCTTCCAATGTGGCTGCAGCCATTGCCTGCATTCCGTTGATCGGCGGCATCATTTTTTATATCCTCGAAAAGCACGACCCTTTCGTGCGCTTTTACGCGATGCAATCGATCATCTTTGGTTGCGCATGGTTTCTCTTCAATATTGTGTCGGCGGTCGTCCATGCGGTCTTCGGGGCTATTCCGGGCATCGGCGGTATCCTGGTATTTTTCTGGGCAATCGTCGCGGCGCTGGTTCATCTCGTGTTCCTGGTGGTCATGATCATTACCATCGTTAAGGCGTTTACGGGCGTCCGCTGGGACATTCCTTACATTGGCCCGGTTGCGCGGAGGCAGGTGGAAGGCGGCGCGTAATTCCGTTATTCCGAGCTTACCCGAGGGATCCCGTCGCGAGAGCCTCGGGTGGCGCCCGGATCCTTCGACTTCGCTCAGGATGACGGCTGCTGAAGCAGCTTAACCACGACTTCAGTCAAGATCAGTTCATGATCAAGCTGCGTAGTAACCAATTGAACATTTGCTGCGAGACATGCCTGCATGGCCTGAATTAGTTGGGTCGTTTCGAACCGGCCTGCCTGTTGTGCGGCAATCCCAAGAGCGTAGGCGTTGATCGAGCCATCTTTCTTACGCGGCAAATGATCTGTTGCCTCGGGGGGCAGGCGGTTGATCGCGGAGATGAACTGGAACGGTGAGTGCGGTCGCGGCAGGCGATATCGTTCCATTAAATCTTTGGCAAGTAACAAATTCCGAACGGTAGGAACAATCGCTACCAGTAAGATACCGATAGCGCTTTCGCCTTGATCCAATAGACGCCGCACCAGCTTTAGTGATAGTTCGAGATCGCGCGCCGCCAGCGCATTACCCAATTCGAAAATAACGCCAGCGCGCGAAAGCGGCACTAAGTCGCGGACGAGTTCGATGTTCACTCCGCGATCCTTTGCAAGAAAAGTGTCGATCTTTTCTAGTTCATTATCAATCTGCCGAGTATCGCCACCAGTCAGCAACACAAAAAGATCGAGCGCATCGTCATCGAATTGGAGTTTTCTTTTTTTTGCGCGCTGCTGAACCATCTCAAGTACTTCTTCTTCCCATCCACCTCGGGTGGAATCGAGCCGGTCGAAAACCTGTACCTCCGCGCGTCTAACCAGCGTCTTATAAAACGAACGGCGTTTATCTAAGTCGGTCGCACTGATCAAGAGTATGATACCGGGGCCGAAACCGCTATCGACTAACTGTGACAATTCTTCCAACGCCGATTGCACCGCGGCCGAGCGCGCCTTTTGATCGTCGCCGAGAAAATTAACATTCTTTAACCAAACCACTTTTGTGCTGCCAAAAAAAGGCAGCGTTTGCAGTGCTTCGATTGCCGATCTTACTCGTCCTTCGGCCTGATCGACGTTGTCGGCAGCTCCGTCAATAACTTCCAATCCGAAATCGCCTGCGCCGGGTGGCGTTAGATTAGACGCGAGCTCTGCGGCCACGCGTTTAACTTCCGCTTCATCGGAACCGAGTACGGCGTATGTGTTTGCGCTTGCCGCTTTTGTTTTTGCTTTCGGCATTGCGATTTTATCGCATGCTGATAACGCCACTACAAGATCCCCTTGGTCCCAGAACAAGTTGGGCAGGAGTTACGTGTTTACTCTATTCGCCTGCGCCGCGCTGCACCGACGCTCGTGCGTATTCACGATTCAGCTTGGCAATAAAACTGGCGCTAATCTCCGCCGGGCAAACTGCCTCGCATTCGTATGTATTGGTGCAGTTGCCGAATCCTTCCGCATCCATTACGGAGACCATTCGCAGCACGCGGCTCTCTCGTTCTGGATGCCCCTGCGGCAGGAGCGATAGATGCGATACCTTCGCAGCAGTGAAAAGCATGGCCGATCCATTTGGACAGGCCGCGGCGCATGCGCCGCACCCGATGCAAGCAGCCGCTTCCATTGCCAAATCGGCATCATGTTTGGGAATCAGGATCGTGTTCGCCTCCGGCACGGAGCCGGCGCGCGCGGAAATGAATCCACCGGCTTGCACAATGCGATCCAGCGCGCCGCGATCGATTACCAAATCTTTCACAAGCGGGAACGATCCTACGCGAAAAGGCTCGACTGTGATCGTCGCACCGTCGCGAAACTTTCTC
>DATIOX010000194.1:0-8301 GCA_035472675.1 Candidatus Dormiibacterota bacterium | reverse complement strand
TGTGCTGACTGGAAACACGCTCCGCGGCAAGTACCGCGCCAACCCAGTTGTTTACGGCATAGGTTAAATTGTCGTTGTGAAAATAATTCAGCCACAGCGGCACGCCTTGCGGACCGAGCAAATTGCGATCACCACTTTGTTCGCCATTGGCGACAACTGGATAGAGGCTCGCGGCGTGATCCAGTAAATTCAAAGTCGCCGCGTTCGCAGGATCAATTTGCAGACCTGCCGCACGCAGGTTTTCGAGATCGGGTTTCCGCAACGTGTGCCGCAGATGGTAAGAACGAAAGTTCCCGTCCGTCCGTGCCTCGACGCAATCGATTTCGACCAGACGTTCCAGGATCCAATGTAACGCGAACTTGAAGGAGGGCTGAAACGAAAGGCGACTACACAAGTCATCGACCGATCGCCATTGGCTGAGGTGATCGATCAGATTCAACCGGCGCGCCAGATCGATAGCCATTTCGATGCTGTAACGCTCCATCAGTTCGATGCTCTGATACAGTCGTTCACTAAACACTGGCTGCGGATATTCCTTTAGGTATTCAGCCAGGCGCGGATCGCTTGGCTGTACCTTAAACGTTTGCGCGTCGGAGAGTGGCGCGTTCATGAAGTCACCTTTGTCCTGTAATAAACTTCAAGTTGGCCCTCAGTTATTACGCGCCCTTCGATGCGGCAACAAAAATTGATTTCACTCGGGTCATCATTGTTCGCGGAAAAGCAAATCGTAAACTGCTGTTCGGGCTTTAGTGGCTGCAGAAACTTAACCGTCCGGATCGCAGCAAGCTCATATTCTTTCTGCCAATCAAGCAACGCTGCGCGAACCTCATCGAGGATCAATACGCCCGGCACGAGAGGCGCGTCTGGAAAATGTCCAGGCAAGCTGGGATGATCGGCGCTAATCGCGCAGCGCACTTCAAAGTTCATGTCAGCGAAGTTTCCTCATGCCAGCGGCTCCAGCAACTCTAGGAGCCATTCTTATTAGACTGCGGCCTAATCGTAACCGATGTGCCTCCAAAATCGGACGCCCGAGTTGTGTCCCTACCTCTTAACCAGCTTTTCCGCACGAGCGCTCGATGTACATTTCCTGCTCATGGCTAGGCCAAACCGATCGCAATAGGCCGCAAATCGAGTTGCGCTCTCTGCTTCTTGTACCCCAAACTGTGAGAGATCATACCGGTGAAGCTTATATCGGTCCTCCGGCTGGCTCGCCAGCGCCCGCAGCATCCGTTGCTCTACTTTCTCGGGCAACGACCAACCGAAGTGCGCATAAATACGTCGCACCGCCGCCAGGGGGTCGTGGCGGATCTCAGCATAATTTACGTCGCAAATGCGATGCGCTGCTAATCGACCTCGCTCTTGCAGGAATCTATCCAGTGTTTTCGACCAGTAGTCGATAGCTTCGCGGCAAACCGTTTGTGGATCGACCGCATCGCTAAATACGCGCCGAAGAATCGTTATGAGACTGGATACCGAAGCCATGGCATCGAGCGGTGCTCGGTGGGTCTGGAGGAAAAGCGCATCAGGGTAAACATCCAGCAAAGTCGGCAGGGCAAACATGTGCGTGGGGGCCTTTAGCACCCAGCGCCGCGCATTGCGCCGGACCTGCAGGTGTTGAAGGAAACGGCGATGATGTTCGTACGCCGGGCGCAAATCCTGGTGAAAGAACCACGCCCGATACGAAGGCACATAATACATCGCATCGAACTGGTCACTCAGAAACGTCGGCGCCATGAGACTGATACATTCTTGCGGAAGCTCTGCACCAACCGGGTGGACATGGCGAAATGTGGGCGCCAACCAGTTGAAGCAATGACAACTGCTAATTGCCCGTTGAATTCGTCGCTTCTCATTATCGCCAGTAGGTGGGGATGGCGTCATGACTTCCCAGGTGAGGGGAACCCGGTGTTCGGGATCTAAAGCGAGCAAAGTGTGCAAGAGGGTCGTACCGCTGCGCGGCAGACCAACGATGAAGAGCGGTTCGCGAATTTCCTGTCGCACGATGCTTGGATACGCCTCCCGATCCCGTTGCATGAACAAGCGTGAACACAATGTCCGTATGAGATCGGCCCGAAGGACAATTCTTCCGATGAGGTTGAGTTGGGACTCGCGCTGACAAGAATCGATCAATCGTGAGAGGCCCTCGAAAAAGTCGCCTCCGCCAAAATCATCAAGACTGCAACGGCGCTTTGCCGTCTTGATTAAATCAACTGCACGAATGGGAGTGCGTGGAATTCGGCTTTTGTCCAGCAAGGCGCCACAGCCATTGAGAAGCCGTATGGGTAAGATCGGGCGAGTTTGATCCAGAGTCGTGGTGGAGGAATTCATTCCTGATAAGGATTGTTGTTGTTCTGCCAGATTCGGCAACCGCTGGCTACTAAGACTTTAGGGCAATATTAGGGCAAAAGAGAAACAGAAGAGTACCCCGAGCAATTACACCGTTCTGATGGTTGCACCATTGTGATAATCGTTCCACTTTGCTTCTGATGAGAATGGAAAAGGCAACGTTCGGCGCTGGCTGCTTTTGGGGCGTGGAAGAAACTTTCCGCAATTTGAAGGGCGTCTTGTCTACAGCAGTCGGTTATGCTGGCGGAACGAAAGAGAATCCGACTTACGAAGATGTTTGCACTGACAAGACCGGCCACGCCGAAGCCGTGGAAGTGGAATTCGATCCATCACAAATCACGTACGGCGAACTTTTGGACGTTTTCTGGTCGAACCACAACCCCACTACATTGAACCGGCAGGGTCCGGATGTTGGAACACAGTATCGCTCAGTGATTTTTTATCATTCGCCCGAGCAAAAATCGGCGGCGGAAACATCCAGGGAAAAGATCGATATGAACGGGCGTTTTCGCCGGCCAGTGGTTACGCAAATTGAACCTGCACCGAAGTTCTGGCGCGCAGAAGAATATCATCAGCGTTATCTGCAAAAGCGCGGACAGTCACATTGCGCGATTTGATTTTAATCGCGAATGGATCGCCAGGTAATTAGAACGAAAAATTTCGCCGCCGACGCTGCCGACTTCATTCTTGACCGGGCGCATCAAGGCCTTGGTGAACGCAACGAATTCCGGATTGCGCTCTCCGGTGGGAACACTCCCGTTCCGGTTTATACCCGGCTTGCCGCAATCGGGCATGATCTCCGATGGGAGTTGACCCGAATTACATTCGGAGACGAGCGTTGCGTCCCCCCGAATGATCGACAGAGCAACTTCAGAATGGCCTGGGAAACTCTTCTCGCGCCCGCCGCAGTTCCTGAGAAATCAATCCTGCGTATGCGCGGTGAAATCGATCCACAAACGGCAGCGCAGGAATATCAGGATCAACTCGATTTTTTGGCCACGCAGCGAGGCGAACCGATTTACCGGCACGATCTGATTCTTCTCGGCCTCGGGGACGATGGCCACACGGCGTCGCTTTTTCCTGGAACTGCTGCGTTAGATGAAACGATAAGGCTAGTGGTCGCAAATTTTGTTCCAAAGTTAGGTGCCTGGAGATTGACATTCACGTTACCGCTCATCAATCACGCACGGCACGTCTGTTTCCTGGTCGGCGCGGCGAAGAACGCTGATTTAATCAAACGCGTCCTCGAAGGTGACCCGCAATTTCCAGCTTCGCGAGTCAATCCCTCAGCTGGCGATGTGACATGGATTATCGGGGAATGATTCCCTACGCATCGTGAGTCATCCCGAACGGAGTGAGGGACCTCGCACAGACATGATTGATTCTCACTGGCGCATGACAACCCAAGCTTCGATCGCTTCGCTTCGCTCAGGATGACATGCGCTTTAACGTTTTAACTCTTCAACGCTTCAACAAGCTCAGTATTCTTCGCCCTCGTCTTCCGGTGGTGGCACGACCCGATCGTCCACTGCGTACGCATGAAGCATTACCGCGATGAGGTAAAAGAAAAAGAGACCGAGGCCCCAGCCGGCAGAAGCGAACGCCGCCAACAACACGAAGATCCCGACCGGGATTGCTCCGAGCATCCATAGAAAACCCGCAAGCTTGTGTCCCTTGTAAATATGCCCCAACCCGGGAATGATACTAAAGATAACTGCGATGGCGTCGCTCGCTTTACCTTCCGCTGTTTCAGTTGCGCCGCGTGTCCAATCACATCGGTCGCAGTGTTCGGCATCTTTCGGCAGGGGATGCCCGCAGTATGGACAGTGCACTTTAGCGCCCACGCTTGCTTCTGGCCGAGTGGCAGGTGCATCCGTGTACTCAACACTCATTTCAATTATTGAAGGCAGGCACGCGCAATTCGTCAAGCAAACTTGCAGCTGGCCGCGAGACAACGCTTCGGTAGAATCGGCTGCAAAGGATTGAAAGGCGCGCTTCTTCTTTTCCTCGGATTCTCCACGCGAGTTTTAGGCGCGGGGCTGAATCCTTATGCTGATCTGATCGCCAGGGATTCTGGGACAACGCCACGCGATGGAGTGCGCGTGACTTATCTTGGCACAAATGGTTACCAATTTGAGTTCGACGGGCACACTCTACTGGTCGATCCCTATTTTTCGCGTGTTGATCTTTTGAGTATCGCACTTGGTTCGCGCCTTCAGCCGGACATGCCGCGCGTTGCAGAGGGAATGCAACATCTCGCGCCCAAGGCAGAAGCGATTCTGGTCACTCATGGGCATTTCGATCACCTGCTCGATGTTCCGACTGTCATGTCGAGAACGCACGCTCGTCTCATTGCTTCAGCCTCAGCTGTCGACCTTGCGAAACGAGCTGGCGCTCCATCCGGCGATGCAGTGACAGCCGGAGATGTGCGGCGGATTGGGCCGTGGAAAATTCGCGTGCTGGCTGCCACGCATGATCGCCTTTTTGGCAAAGTGCCTTTCGATCAACCTGAAACGCACGTTTCTGGCCCGCCACAGCGTCCGGCTGACTGGATCTGTGGCGAACCGCTGGCATTTCTCATCGAAGCTGGCGGCCAGCGCATTTATGTCGATTCTGGTGGAACGCCAGCGCTGCTACCGCCCCATGAGCGCGTCGATCTTGCAATTTTCGGCATGGCACTACCAGATTCACGGACGCGATTGCCGCGTGCGCTCGAACGTTTGCAACCACGTTATGTTTTGCCGAGTCACCAGGACAATTTCTTTCGGCCGCTGGACGCGGGATTTCAATTCGGGCCGCTCACGGATTTCTCGCGGGTACGTCACGATTGCGAACAAGCAAATCGCGGCCACTTAATTCTGCTCGATTATTTTCGACCATGGACACTGCCGAGAAAATGACTCGAACGCGCGAACGCTACGGTCTTCTCATTACGGCGCTCGCGCCGGTGGTTCCGCAAATTCTCGGGAGCGCGTTCAACATCTGGTACAACACAACTGTAATTCAGCCCTTACTCGTTTCTCCCGCCTTGAAGCAGCGTTTTTTTGAAACGGTCGTCGTTTACAACTTCGCAGTTTATCCGATCGGCGTTTTCTTATGGCTCAGCCGAATTTTCTCGTTTCGTAACCTACTCCACCGTCTTTGCGCGGGATCATCGGTCGATCCTGCGTTACTTGCGACCGCACGCCGTCGATTGATTCATCTGCCATGGTTTGCTGCGGCAATTTGCGGTGTTGCCTGGTTTTTGTGTATTCCCGTTTTTATTGGCGCGCTTCTGCACGTTCAAAATCCACTTGATCCGCGATTGCTCATGCATTTGCCGATTTCGTTCTGCGTTTCCGGATTCATCGCAGTGACGCATTCATTTTTTCTGGTCGAACTGGCGAGCTACTGGGGATTGTTTCCTGTCTTCTTTAAAGGCGAACGCGCCGATCTCACGCCGAATGTCTTTACACTTTCACTACGTGGCCGGGGAATGTTGTGGGCCGTGTCCGCGTCGATCTGCCCGATCGCTTCACTTTTATTGCTTATGTTTGCACCGCGGTCACCGACCATTAATACGGAATGGTTCGCCGTTTTTGTAGGTGTCGTCGGTATCGCCTTCGGAATTTTCACCGCATTGATGATGAGCTGGCTGGTCGCGAAACCGATCGATCAACTGCGTGCCGCAGCGGATGCGGTCTCGCGTGGTAGGTTCGATGTCGATCTCGGGGTAGCGCGGGCGGATGAATTTGGGCGGTTGCTGGGAGAATTCGGCAACATGGTTCGCGAGCTCAGAGACAAGGAGAAATTACGTCAGACATTCGGCTTGCACGTCGGCAAGCGCGCAGCCGAACAAATTCTGACACACGACCCCGGATTGAGCGGAGTCGAGGAAGAGATCACCGTCATGTTTGTGGACATGCGTTCCTGGACTGCACGAACGAGCGTATCTGCACCGAGCGACGTGGTTGAAGTAATGAACGATTTTTTTCGGGTAACCGTCCGCGTCGTCGAAGAAAAACATCGCGGCATGGTAAACAAATATTTAGGCGACGGATTCATGGCGATTTTCGGCGTGGGCGACTCTGGCTCTAATCACGCCGGCGATGCAGTCGCGGCCGGCCGAGAAATTCTGGCCGCGGTAAAACAGCTTAATGACGATCTTGCGGCAAAAGGTCGCGCACCGATCCAAATCGGAATTGGAATTCATTCGGGCCCGGCGATTGTGGGCAGCATCGGCTCGCCCCAAAGACTCGAGTTCACCGCCATTGGGAACACTGTGAACATCGCTTCGCGCATTCAGGTGCTGACGAAGACGACCGGAAGACCGCTGCTGGTGACGGCGGCTGTGCGAGATCGTTCCGGTGATTCGTTCGGCTTCGAGGAACTGCCGCCACAGGAAGTGCGCGGGATCGACGGGCGATTGTCGATCTTCGCCGTGCAATACGAAACGCAGTCATGACGTCGCTCTCTGAAATTGTTAACTATACAAACGATTTTCTGCGCGTTCGTGAAATAGGGGACTGGGACAACGCGCTGAATGGTCTGCAGATCGAAAACTCCGGAGGTGTGAGGAAAATCGGAGCGAGCGTTGACGCCTCGACACGAGTCTTGGCAGCGGCGTCGAAAAAGAATGTCGATCTTTTAATCGTGCATCACGGTCTGTTTTGGCCAGGTCTGCGACCGGTGACTGGGGTATTGCGTCGGCAACTGAAAATCGCCTTTGAAAACGACATCGCGCTTTACAGTGCACATTTGCCGCTCGATCTCCATCCGCAACTCGGCAATAACGCGCAGCTCGCTGCAGCACTCGGACTTAAATCGAATCAGCCGTTCTTCGAAGAAAAAGGTCAATTGATTGGCGTGAAGGCGCGCGTTTCGTTGCCGTGCGATGAACTGGATCGCAAATTGCAAAAAGCACTGAGTGGTCCAGTAAAAGCCTTCATGTACGGTTCAAGGAAAACTGGAACAATCGGGATCATTACCGGCGGCGCCGGCTCGGAAATCTACAAGGTTGCGCAGGAGGGGATTGACACCTTTATCACCGGCGAAGCGCCGCATTGGGCGGCGGTGGCTGCCGACGAAATTGGGATGAATCTCATGCTCGGTGGGCATTACGCCACCGAGGTTTTTGGCGTAAAGGCGCTGGCGGCACATTTGTCCGAACGGTTCAAAGTTCCATGGGCCTTCATCGATTACCCAACGGGAATGTGATGGATGATCCGAATGACAAAACGATGTCGAAGCGGATTCAGCGTTTTCGCATCGTCTTAGCTGTTCTCGTCATCGTTGCGTCTTCGACCGTGGCCTCGGCCTCGGTCAAAGGCGGTCGACCGACGCAGCTAAGTGGATACAAGGCTGTTCGAGTCCACTACAGCCCTCTAAACAAAATGATAATGTCCGTCCGCATCAACGGGCAGCCTGCAAATTTGCTTGTCGATATCGGCTCTAACCAAGTCATCTTGGACGCGGCCGCGGCCGAGTCATTTGGCGTGCAACCGTCGCAGCGCGATCTACGCTACATCCGGTTTACGCGAATTAATGGCCAGTTGCTTCCCGTTGGGTTCGCGCAAAGTCTCAGAGCAGGCGGCATGAATTTTGGAAGCACTCTGGTGACACTGCGTGATTCAAGCCATTCCGACACTGGGGACACTCGCGTTGATGGTGTTCTGGGTCTGGATCTTCTCACCCGGCATAAAGCAGTGATCAATTGCCGGACGAAACTCATTTTCTTTAAAGTCGATCGAACACGACAAGTGGATCTCAGTTCCGTTGCTTCGGCGGAGAAATTCACCAAAATCCCTTTGCGGCGAGAGGAGAACGGCGCCTTAACTGTGCCGTGTTCGATTCACGGGCAACCCGCTCGTCTGCTCGTCGATACGGGCGCATTTATTACCATTTTCCACGAAGCTCTCCTTAAATCGGTCGGCATTCCTGTGGAAACGACACGAGTGTCTGCGCATTTTGCTCGTG
>DATIOX010000193.1:0-4864 GCA_035472675.1 Candidatus Dormiibacterota bacterium | reverse complement strand
CGGGCAACGCTGCGGCGACCGCTCAAAATATCGTGGCGCACCAGACTCAACTGCGAGTCGCACTCATCTGCTTTCTTACCTACGGCGTAAGCGTTGTCGCCCTACTTTCGGCCCTTTATGTGATCCTTAGACCAGTAGATCGTTTCCTCGCATTGATCGGAGCGCTTTTCCGACTTGTGTTCGTGCTGTTGTGGCTTCTTACAACACTTAATCTGCTTGGCGCGCTGCGACTTTTAGGCAACGCGGGTTACTTGCAAGCCTTCCACGCAGATCGCCTACAGGTGCTGGCCAGGCTAGAGATTGCAGCGAATTTCGACGATTATTATGTAGGTCTGCCATTTTTCGGATTGGCCGCGACCGTCTGCGCCTATTTATGGCTCAGGTCGGGGTATATCCCAAAAGCGCTCGCTGCTTTCGGTCTGATCGCGTCTGCGTGGTGCGTGATCTGCACCTTTGTTTTTCTGATCTTCCCAACCTTCGACAAGACAGTTAACGCATATTGGTTCGATTCACCAATGGCCATCTTCGAACTGTTGGTGAGCTTTTGGCTCTTGTTTAAAGGTATCACGGAACCAAAGCACAACGACGCGGCTAGCCTCGCCCCGCGTTCAACTAGATCGGTTTCGCTACGGTTACCTGTGTTTCTTTAGATCTTGAAGCTAAAACGCATATGGAAATGGAGTGCGCTTGTCATCCTACTGGCATCAATCCTGTGGATTTTTATCGCCTACTGGTCCTCTACTAACGACTGTGATCGCAACACCGCAGCTCCGATTAGTCCTATGAAAGCGACGCGTTATTGCGAGTACGGCTCACCCGATGTCGTAAAGCTTGAAGACGTTGAAAAGCCGGTCCCGAATGACGATCAGGTGCTGATTACAGTTCGGGCGGCTTCACTCAATGCGCTGGATGCTTACATGATCCGCGACGCATGGCTTAATCGCTTGATTTTCGGATTGCGCAAACCAAGAGACACGCGGCTCGGCCGCGATGTGGCCGGCGTGGTCGAAGCGGTCGGCAAGAACGTGACGCAGTTCAAACCCGGCGACGAAGTGTTCGGCATCTGTCGGGGCGCTCTGGGCGAGTATGCCTGTACTTTCGAACGAGCACTGGTCATGAAGCCGCCGAACGTCTCGTTTGAGCAAGCCGCCTCTCTCCCGCTGGCCGGACTTACAGCGCTGCAGGGCATGCGCGAGGGAAAGATTAAGCCGGAGCAGAAGGTGTTGATCAACGGCGCGACTGGAGGTGTAGGCACATTCGCCGTGCAAATCGCCAAATCGCTTGGCGCAGAGGTCACGGCGGTTTGCAGCACACGCAATGTCGATCTTGTCCGATCGATCGGCGCCGATCACGTCATCGATTACACCAAAGAAGATTTCACCAAGAGCGACCAGCGTTATGACGTGATCTTCGATAACATTTGCAACCATTCCTTCACCGAACGCCGTCGCGTGCTAACTCCCAAAGGCATTTGCGTTTTGGCCGGCATGGGCGGAGCCGGGGTAAAAGAAGATCAGGCCATCCGGCGCATCGCTGGTAATCTTTTCACAGCACATGGATTGTCATCGTTCACCGATCAAAAGTTCGCCCAGTACATGACCAAGATGAGCAAACCGGATCTCATCATGCTGGGCGACCTCATCCAGGCCGGAAAGCTCAGGCCGGTCATCGAGCGGACTTACAAATTAAATGACGCGCCTGAAGCTCTCCGCCATCTCGATGGGGGGCACGCTCGCGGAAAAGTAGTAATCACCGTGGAACAGGACAACAAAATCTAACGATGCACGAGATGAAGCGAACCGCCGGTATCTCAGGCGAACAGTGATGGGCGTGGAACGTTCAACGATGGAAGGAGCAAGCCTCGTTAGGCGTATGAAAAGAAAACGAATACTAAAGTGGACTGCGCGCGCGCTTTTGTTCGCCTTAATATTGGCGTTCCTGATCGGATTCATTGCTTACTGGAGATCGACTAACGAATGCGATCGCAACACCGGCGCTCCGGCCAATCCGATGAAAGCTATCCTTCATTGCGAATATGGTGGACCTGAGGTTCTCACGCTGGCAGACGTTGAAAAACCAACTCCAACCGGCAACCAGATTTTGGTCAGAGTTCGCGCGGCTTCCCTAAATCCACTCGACCTGACCATCCGCGGCCCTTGGCTGTTACGCCCAATGTTCGGAATGCGCAAACCAAAAGAGACTCGGCTGGGTGTCGACTATGCGGGGACAGTTGAAGCAGTTGGCAAAAACGTTACGCAATTCAAACCTGGCGACGAGGTATTCGGCGGAAGAAACGGCGCCATCGCCGAGTATGTTTGTGCTCTCGCCGATCGAGCAGTTGTGCCGAAGCCGGCCAACATGACGTTTGAGCAAGCGGCCGCTGTCCCCGTAGCGGCGATCACCGCGCTGCAAGGTCTTCGCGACAAAGGAAAAATTCAGTCCGGGCAAAAAGTCTTGGTCAACGGTGCGTCGGGCGGCGTCGGCACGTTTGCGGTGCAGATCGCGAAATCGTTCGGGACCGAAGTGACCGGAGTATGCAGCACGCGGAATGTCGATCTTGTCCGATCAATCGGCGCAGATCACGTCATCGATTACACCAAAGAAGATTTCACAAACGGTGCGCAGCGTTACGATCTGATTTTCGACCTGATTGGCAACCATTCGTTCTCAGAGCGGCGACGCGTCCTAAATCCCAACGGCATCTGCGTCATGGCCGGAGTCGGCGGAGCAGGATGGCACGACGACATGGGAATGCGTTTGGCTGGTGAGCTCATTGCGTATGTGCGGTCGCGCTTCGTCCGCGAAAAGTTCGTCGCCTACATTGCCGCGTTTAACAAAGCGGACATGACTATTCTGGCCGATCTCATGCAGTCCGGAAAGATGAGACCAGTTATCGATAGGACTTACACGTTGAGTGACGTGCCGGCAGCGCTGCAGTATCTTGAACAAGGCCACGCTCGAGGAAAAGTAGTAATCACCGTTGAGTAACAATAAACCTGTAATCCACAAAGAAGAAAATGAGGGAAGAATTATGAACGATGAACCAAACGCAAAGCGCCCGCGCAAGCGATGGAAACGCATATTAAAATGGACTGCAAGCATCATCGTGCTCGCTCTAATCCTTTGGGGATTTGTTGCCTACTGGACATCGACCAATGACTGCGAGCTGTACTCCGCTGCTCCTACCAATCCTATGAAGGCCGTTGTGTACTGTGACTACGGTGTGCCGAAGCTTAAATTTCAGGAGATCGAAAAGCCAACTCCGGTGGACGATCAACTGCTGATAAAAGTTCGTGCGGCTTCCGTCAATCCACTCGACTGGCACTTCATCGAAGGCACGCCCTACTTCATGCGCGCAATGGGGGTAGGCCTTCGCAAGCCAAAGGACACACGACTCGGGGTTGATTTTGCCGGCACGGTAGAGGCAGTTGGAAAGAATGTCACCAAGTTCAAACCAGGCGATGAGGTATTCGGCGGTCGAACCGGGGCGTTCGCCGAATATGTGTGCGTCCGCGAGGCCCGAGCAGTAACAGTGAAACCGGCCAGCGTTACGTTTGAGCAAGCGGCTTCGGTGCCTATCGCGGGAATCACAGCATTACAGGGTGTTCGCGACAAAGGAAAGGTTCAGCCCGGCCAGAAAGTCTTGATCAACGGCGCGTCGGGAGGCGTAGGCACGTTCGCGGTGCAGATCGCCAAATCGATGGGCGCAGATGTAACCGGTGTTTGCAGTACGAGAAATCTGGACATGGTCCGATCGCTCGGCGCAGATCACGTGATTGATTACACAAAGGAGGATTTCACCAAGGGTGACCAACGTTACGACGTAATTCTGGACAACGTTGCGAACCATTCGTTATCGGAATGCAGGCGCGTCTTAAATCCCGACGGGAAATACGTGTTGATTGGAGGCGGAGGGGTAAATGAGAGCCGATGGCTCGGGCCGGGACTTACTCATGCGTTCAAAGCAATGTTCTTATCAAAATTCGTAAGTCAGAAAATGGGGATGATGTTGGCCGAGCTGAACCAAAAGGACCTGACTACCCTGGCCGATCTCATGCAGTCTGGCAAGGTCACACCGGTCGTCGACAGAACTTATAAGTTAAGCGAGCTCCCACAGGCTATCGAATATCTGGAACAAGGCCACGCTCGAGGAAAAGTAGTTGTAAAGGTGGACTAGCACGAAACGACAACGATATGAATCCAATTAAGAAACAAGCTCGAATCGCAACGGCAGTTTACCTAGCCCCATTGCTGGTTGCGGGTCAGCTCTTCGGCTCGACTTTACAGGACCAAAACAAAGCCACGGCGAAGCGCGCATTTGAAGAGATCCTCAGCCATGGACGATTCGAACTCGCTCAACAATTTTACGCCAGGATTTCGTCAATCACGGCATCCATTCCAACGCCAGCTTAGAGGAGGATCAGACAGCGCTGAAAGGTTGGCATGCTGCATTTCCCGACGTTGTCGTCCTGCCTGAGAAGTTGATCGCCGAAAACGACTTAGTCACGATCTACTGGATTGCGCGCGGTACCAATACCGGGACAGGTAATGGCCTTCCCGCAACAGGCAAAAAGGCGGAATTGGCTGGGATTACGATTTGGCGGATCGTTGATGGCAAAATCAAAGACGAATGCGATTCATACTTATCACGCGGCCGCTCAGCCATTCGTTCAGTGCTCTGTTGCTACCCATTCCACACCCAAGGGTTCATGCCAGCTTATTTTGTTTGATGAAGCGTTCGTTGTCTGCCGCGATGTTTCTTTACTCAATTCATCCGAGAAGGCCTAACCAGGCGATGGAGCGAACCGCTACCCGGCGCGTATTTATATTTCACATGGTTAAATCACTTTCACCGCGAGCCGCA
>DATIOX010000192.1:0-22043 GCA_035472675.1 Candidatus Dormiibacterota bacterium | reverse complement strand
GCGCCAAATCTTCAGTCGCCACCGGCGAAAAGCGGGAATTGGCATCCCACGGCATCGTCATGACTCCCTGGCGAATTGAACGAGCGACCCAGAGCAACCATTCGCAAAAGAATGTCGCCCGGAGATGTGCCACAGGCACCGCCGACCAGTCAAAAACCTGCTCAGAGAGCCAGTGGTTGATCGTTGCCGGGCTCTTCGCGCTCGGGCGTGAGATCCACTGTGACATGTTCGCCACGATTTCGACTTCGGCTTCTTTGGCGGCTTGTGCAAAGATCGCCGTCGCCTGAATGAGCGTGGGGCTAAGGGGATAAACAAAATATGCTGCCCGAATTCCACTGAGAGCCAATCGCACATCATTCAAGTTGAGCAGGTCTCCGATTACCACCTCGGCTCCAAGCTCCTGAAGCCGCTTCGAGCGGTCGTCCTCACGATGAGCCAGCGCCCGAACCTGATGGCCGCGCGCCAGCAGTTCTTCGACCGTATGGCCGCCACTGGCGCCTGTGGCGCCCGTCACCAGGAATTTCTTATGAGCCATGATCTTTACCTCCTTGGATGTCTGATTTCGGCCGCCGGCCTGACGCATGGCGGCTTCTATTCTTCAAATGCTCAAGCCTAACGGCGGCGGGCTCCGATGAGGAAAGACACCAGGGTGGCGGGCACGTCCCCAACCACGCGCCAACGGTGGCGAGTTCCGTTCTCAATCAGGACATCGCCGGGAGACAGCGGCACCTCCGCGCCATCGTCGAGCTGGAGTGCCATATTGCCGGAGAGAAGGACCCCGAAATCCGTCGTGTCGGTCCTGTGAAAGCCGTCGTTAGCTCCACCGGGTTCGTCGCCATCTTCGAGGTGCATCTCGGGAGTGGGTTCCGGTGCAAGGAAGTCTCCCGGCAAATACGTCCCGATGATGAAGCGGATGCCACCTAGGGGTGGGAATATACCGGGCGCCGCCGGATTGTTCCCCGCGTTCGGATAGGTTGCGGGCTCATCGGCATTCCAGAGGAAGGCGAGCTCTCCCAGGCCAGGGATGGGCGTCCCATCGATTTTCTCGTCTCGCACAAAAACAGCCCGACCCTTGGCGTCATGGCCGGTGACTACCATGCGTACCTTCATTTCCTGTCTCTTCTCGTCCGGCTTGTTCATGGTCACGTTCTTGGATAGTTGTAATTCCGTTTTCATTTTTAATTTTCCTTTCGTGTTGTTGAAGTCATTTTCTGTAAATGCCTAACGACCGATCCGTCCGAGCGGCGTCTGCGATTCCAGAGCGCGATGAAATTCATGGTCTCTCTCCTTCGTTTGCGATGAGTTTTCCCCCGGTCAGAGCGAGGCATGCTAGCCCCGAAGTCACAGCAGCAAGTCCCATCGCAATGAATCCGTAGCGAAACTGGGCAATCCCCAGTGCGCCCTGCGAATCGCCGATGATCGCAACAAGAATGGCCACACCCAACGCCATGCCAATCTGCCGCGACATATTTAGAACAGCGGATCCCGTGGACAGTCGTTCCGCGGGCAATGCAGCAACCGCCGCGCTTAAAACCGCTGGCACGCTGAGGCCGGCGCCGATTCCAGTAAAAATCAATCCTGGAAGAAACTGGGTTGAATACCCAGATTCTGCGCCGAGTCGCCACAACCACCATGCGTTGCCAAGTACGAAAATCAGTACCCCCGCAAGCGCTACGGACCGCTGCCCTATTCGGTCGCAAAGTTTTCCGGCCGGGACGGCAAACGCTGCTGCCATAAGCGGCCCTGGTGCTAGCTGCAAACCCAATAGCCATGGAGCCGACTTCCAAACATCGGTTAAGAACATGACGCCGGAGAGGAGCATGGAGCTAAACGCAATTGCGAAAAACAAGGCGCTGATATTGGCCATAGCGAATGAGCGGACCCGTAGCATCGGAAATTCAACTACCGGCGCAGGATGGGTCTTGGAGCGGCTAACGAACCAGAGGATGAACGCGAGTGCCAGTGTGCTAAATCCACCAACGCTTATGCTGTTCCAGTTCCAATCCCTCCCCTTAACAATCACCAGCACGAGGGATCCAATTCCCGCTGCCAGAATTAAGGCACCGAGCAAATCTGGACGCGCGGTAGTTGTAGACTCGCGGATTTCCCGCAACACTCGCGCCCCAGCACATAGAACAAAAACCCCAATCGGCAAATTGATGAGAAAGACCCAGTTCCAGCCGAGCTGTGTAAGAAGGCCACCTATCGGCCCACCCGCCGCCGCCCCCGCCCCGCCGACTGCAGCGAACAACGCCACGGCGATGGACCGCTTTTCGGGCGGGAACTCCGGTAATAATAATCCCATTGCCGCGGGCAATAGTTGAGCCGCACCCGCCGCTTGGAGAATTCTCGCGCCAATCAAAATCCCGAGGGAGGGTGCGGCGGCGCATAACGCGGAAGCAACCGTGAACATGGCGAGCCCGATCAGAAACGAACGCTTCCGTCCCACGCGATCGGCCCAACGCCCAGCCGGAACAAGCAACGCCGCAAAGACAATCGTATAGGCGTTCAGCACCCAGGAGAGTCGCGCGACATTCAGCTCGCCAAAGTGCCGCGCGATCGATGGGAACGCCACGTTAACGATTAGTACGTCCAGAAACGACATGAGTACACCTGTGAGGACAACCACTGCCGTCCGCGTTCGCTGTGAACTGGCGGCTTGAACCCGTGAGTTGTCTCCAGGTTTAAGTGAAACCTGAAGTCGGGCAGACAGACCGGTCGGTGTGGTGTGGTTCATAAAAAAAGAGTCGCTAAGACCTCAAAGTGTCGAGGTAGTCAAACAATGCTTCGCCCGCCTGCATCATCAGCTTTCCATTTTGTGAGTTTTTGGCCGTACCGGCCATGCCCGCTTGCGCCGCCACGATGAA
Organism: Candidatus Dormiibacterota bacterium; assembly: GCA_035472675.1. Classification (GTDB taxonomy): domain Bacteria; phylum Verrucomicrobiota; class Verrucomicrobiia; order Chthoniobacterales; family UBA10450; genus Udaeobacter. The sequence goes on along the minus strand of DATIOX010000192.1, from coordinate 19,176 downwards.
CGCCGCCACTTTGCCCGGAGAAACGTCTTTTCTCACTTTGCCTGCCTTGATCCCGCGGGCGAACGCGGCCGCCACGGTCTCTCGCCACGCGCCATAAATCTTGTCCAGCGACTTGCGGAATTTTTCATCAAGGGGTGACATCTCTTGCGCCAGATTATTCAGCGGACAGCCATTCACCAGCCCGCCGTTGCCAATCTCCCTTTTGGCGCGTTGGCGAAAGATGCGCTTCAAATCGGTAATTGGATCGGTCGAATTGGCGAGAGGATCGGACCATTGCTGCTTGAATTGCGGATCAATGACCTCCCGCACAACCGCGTATCCCAAATCTTTTTTGCCATCGAAATGATGAAACAGTGCGCCTTTGGTCGTCCTGGCTTCCTCCACGATACGATTCAGACTCCCGCCCTGAAATCCGTTTTTGTAAAATTCTTCAAAGGCCGCGTGGAGGATTCTTCCTCGCGTGTTTTCTGGCGATCTGATCGCGGTCGTTTTCATTCTAGCCTAGAATACAGACCAGTCGGTATGTGTCAACGTTCAATTTTTGTTTTTCAGCCGCTTCGAAGCGGCTGGCATTCTGAAATCGGTTTTGATTTTGTCGGGCGTGTGATGGTCCTTCCTTGAAGCGGCCTTTCACGGCCTGGCTTTTTCTACGCATCCGCGCTTATCACTCCGACGTTGCGGAAACGCCGTTTGCAAGTGTTTAGGACCTGAACTCGGGCGATCGCAAATATGCTTACGTTGTTTGGAAGTTGTCTGATGACGGCAAGCGTCTGAGTCTACGCAACGTGAACCGCAAAGTGATCCCAAAGGAAACCAGGGATTCAGCCACCGTCGCTGCGCTATTAACGAAAAATGCGCGTAATCCTGAGTTGTTTGGTGAGGAAATCGAGTTTCGCAAAGAAAAGTAATTCGCGCGGCGCTCGATCCGGCCTGGCGAATCCGAGGAAAATGTTGTAGCGGGAATCCGAAATGTCTAAATCGAATCGATTACGCGTCGTCTTTGTTCTCTCGCTTTTATTGGTTTTCTGCAGTCCGCGAGTTGATGCGCAACAAACGCCAGCGGGAATGTCGAGTCCGCGCGCGTTGCCATCGCCGACACCGGCTGTCTTTTTGCCGCAGACGCTGGCTGAGCTGAAACGATTGCGGCAGGCGGCTTTAGATAGCGACTATGCTTACCGCCAAGTCGCGCGTCTATCCAACAACATCGGGCCGCGTCTGAGCGGATCGGCACAGGCGGCCAAAGCGGTTGAATATGTCGCCGGCGAATTGAAGGCCCTCGGCTGCGAAGTGCAGCTCGAAAAAGTGATGGTGCCGCATTGGGTGCGCGGTGAAGAGACAGCAGCGCTTGTTCAATTTCCAGGACAAGCAGCTAACACCACGCAGAAAATTGTCTTGTGCGCGCTTGGGGACAGCGTCGCGACGCCTGCGGATGGAATCGAAGCAGAAGTGATTGCCGTCAGAAACTTTGATGAACTGAAATCGCTGCCCCGCGACAAAGTCGAGGGCAAGATCGTGCTTTTCAATTATCCATTCGACAAACAAATGGCCGCGGAAGGTCGCGGCGGCGAGGCATACGGTGAAGCAGTCGTTTATCGTAGCGATGGCCCCAGCGTCGCCGCGCGACAAGGCGCAGTTGCGTGCTTGATCCGTTCGGTAGGCGGAGCCGACTACCGGCTGCCACATACCGGCCAGACGGATTACGCAAGCGATGCTCCGAAAATCCCATCCGGCGCGGTCACTGCGGAGGATGCAGAATTAATTGCTGATCTGGTCCGACAAGGACCGGTGAAAATGAAATTGGTTCTCACACCGAAAACTCTGCCAGACGTCGAGAGCTACAACGTCATCGGTGACATCAAGGGCAGCGAACATCCCGAACAGGTGATCGTCGTTTCCGGCCACTTGGACTCGTGGGACTTGGGCACGGGCGCAATTGATGATGGTGCAGGCGTAGCAGTGTCGATGGAAGCTGCAAACCTGATCCAAAAACTTCGTCTCAAACCGAAGCGCACGATTCGCGTGATCGCGTGGATGAATGAAGAAAATGGATCGGCCGGATCGAAGCAGTACGCGAAAGATCACCAAGCAGAATGGACGAACCATTTCGCGGCCGTGGAAACAGACGGTGGCGCCGATCATCCGCTTGGCATCAACATCAAGGGAAAACCAGAAGTGAAAAAGATGCTCGCGCCCGTGGCAGCAATTTTGCAGGAGTCAGGTGCTGGCATGCTGAATTTGGTCGAACACTGTGGTGCTGACATTGCGCCGATGGAAAAGGCCGGCGTGCCTGCTTTCAGTCCGATCCAGGACAGTCGTTTCTATTTCAATTATCACCACACTGCCGCTGATACGTTAGACAAGATCGTGCCGAAAGGGTTGGCCGAGAATTCCGCGGTCGTCGCAGTTCTTGCGTACGCGCTTGCGAACATGGAACAACCGTTGCCTCGTTGATGAAAGGAAAACACAGGAATCTTGGTGCGCAGAGAGCGGCTGATAGCGCAATTTCGCCACGCCAACGCTAGAAACAGCGAAAGAGAAGGCCAAGATTACTGGTCACGGTACTATTCCCGGACTTCATCGACTTCCACGAAGGACGAAAAAGTTAGAACAGAAATCGAATCTTCTCGGGGTGGACAGGTTCGCTGCTCAGTGCGATGGAAAGTTCGAAAAAGAGGAAGGAATCATGAACGGAAAAGCGTTATGGGTAGTGCTGGAGGCAAAGCCGGGGAAAGAAACGGAAGTGGAGAAGTTTTTACAAGCTGGGCAGGGATTAGTGGAGGCCGAGCCAGAAACGGTCTCATGGTTTGCAATCAAAATTGGGCCGTCCAGGTACGGCATTTTTGACACGTTCGCGGATGACTCCGGCCGCGATGCGCACTTGAATGGTAAGGTAGCCAAAGCCTTGATGGAAAAAGCGGCCGAACTTCTGGCGAAATCACCTTCGATCGAGAAGATCGACGTGATCGCGTCGAAGCTCCCGAACTAATTGCGGAACGGGCCGAGCCTATCCGTTGCGCTTCAGGTTGCGCATCTCGTTGAGCAAGAGATTTTGAAATCGTCGGCCGCGATTGCGCACAAATCGCCACGGTCCGGCATCGACGAAATAAGTGAGCAGAATGCTGTCGCGCGTTTTCACTTCCGCCCCGACCGGGTCGGCCGAATGCCAGGTATTGTCGGCAACCGCAAACGCGTAGCCGGTGTTAGGCGAAAATGGCATCTGCGCCTTCCTTGCCTTTCTCCCATTGGGGAGCACTTCATGAAAGATGGTGCCGATGTGTGGTGTCGAGCTGTCGGGCGGCAGATAGAACTGGACTGTGATGCCCTTCCAGAGACTATCGGTATGTTTGACGATGCGATACCCAGGAATGTCGCGAGTCAGAATCGGCACCGGATACATTCGCACTTTCGAAAAGTCTGCTCCGAACCGGCGTTGCAAGCCGGGTGTGAGTCGCTGCATGAAAGCCGTTTCCAGTTCTTTGGAACGCAGGACGCGGCCCGCGACTTCCCAGACTGCGCGTTTCCTTGGCGGCAAATGGCGGATGTATTCGGGAAAAAGATCGATTTTGGAGCGAGTCGGCTTTCCATCGGGCCTGCTGCTGCCCATTTTACTTTTGCCAGACATGGCCCGGTAATCCTCTGCTACTGGCATCGCTTCGAGCATCTCCGCGTAAAAGTCGTCGGGAAAAACGCGGTCGAGTCTCAAATGATGGAATGGCGCGTCATCAGCGTGGGCGTTTTGGACCGAGTTCGCTACGAAATCGGTCAAATTGTTGACTGACCACGATTGTCTCATTGATTGAATTGTTCCCGTGAATCATGACTCAAACAACTGAAAAACACTCGCGTTTCTCGCGCTTTGGTGGCTGGGTTGCCGAATTGGTTCTGGTGTTCGTTGGCGTTTCTGCGGCGTTCTGGCTCAGTGGTTACCAACAGCACCGGCAGGATGCAGAACGGCGCGACCAGATTCTGGCTTCGCTGGAGCAGCAATTGAGCGAAGGTATCGAAAGCGGAAAAATTAACCGCGCGAAACAGGAACGAAGAGCCGCGGAATTTCAACGTGCACTCGATGCCGGTGAGATGCCGCCGCTGCAACCGTTCGTTTTCGTCACGGACTACAGCGCAACCGACTGGGCGACGCTGCTGCAATCCGGAGGTGTCCAACTGCTTGATGTGCAGACGCTCATGGCTGTGCGCAACGATGAATCAGTCATCCGCTGGGGATTGAACGACATGGCACGTTATCAGAAACTGAGTGATGAATTGATCGTGCCGAATCTCGACCAGGACATTTCCTTCTTTTACGATCCAGCCACCAAAAAATTGCGAAAACAGTTCGAGATATATCCCGAAGCTCTACAAGCCAATGTGAAATTTGCCAACGATCTTGAACGGACCCACACCGAGCTGCTCAAACGAATCCAAGCCGAACGGCAACGAAATCGTTAACATGAACCAAACAACCCGAATCTTCTCATTTCTGTTGTCAATCTTGGCCACGAGTTTCGCTTGGGCCGTCGATTATCCGGCACCGACGGAAGGCGATTACATCATTCGCGATTTCAAATTTGCCTCGGGCGAAACATTGCCCGAGTTGCGACTCCATTATCGGACTCTGGGAAAGCCGGAGAAAGACGCGCAGGGCAAAACCACGAATGCCGTCCTCATCATGCATGGGACAACCGGAAGCGGCGCGCAATTTATCCGGCCGGAGTTTGCGGGCGAACTCTTTGGAAAAGATCAGCCCCTCGATGCTACGAAATTTTTCATCGTGTTGCCGGACGGAATTGGCCATGGCAAATCGAGCAAGCCCAGCGACGGGATGCACGCGAAATTTCCGCGCTACGGTTATCTGGACATGGTGGAGGCGCAGTATCGCCTCCTGACGGAAGGTCTCGGTGTGAATCACGCGCGACTGGTCATGGGAACATCAATGGGCGGAATGCACACGTGGCTCTGGGGAGAGCTGCATCCCGATTTCATGGACGCGCTGATGCCGCTGGCGAGTTTGCCAACCCAGATTTCCGGGCGCAACCGGGCCTGGCGCCGCATGGTCATCGACGCCATCCGCAACGATCCGTCCTGGGACGGTGGCGACTACAAAACGCAACCGCCGAGCCTGCGCACCGCCGCCGAGATGCTGTGGTTCATGAGCAGTAATCCGGTCTTGCGTCAGAAGGACGCGCCCACACTCGCGAAAACCGATGAGGTTCTCGACAAATTCGTCGAGCAAATGGTTAAAACTGATGACGCAAACGATGTGCTCTACGCGCTGGAAGCTTCACACGATTATGATCCCGGACCGAACCTTGAAAAAATCCAAGCGCCGTTATTGGCGATTAATTCTGCTGACGACATGATCAATCCACCAGAGCTAGGCATCCTTGAAGGGGAGATCAAACGCGTTCCACATGGTCGCGCAATGGTGATTCCATTCAGCGATAAAACACGCGGTCACGGCAGCCACACCGTGGCGGCATTGTGGAAAGGTCAGCTAGTGAACCTGCTTAAGGAAACGGAACAGCAATCGGCGGCTCAATCTCCGGAGTAGTACGCGCCGCCATAATAACTGTACCACGGATAGTACGGATAATAATACGGCCCGTAGTAAGTATTGTACCGGGATTCCGGTCTGGAATAGGCATACGTATCGGCGCATCCACTGATTGAAAGCGCAAGGAGTCCTGCGCACAAGAGAGAGAGCAAGGTTGGTAGTGCGGGAGATGTATTCGTAATCGCTGGCGCCGACGTCTTCATGTACTCATCTAATGACAACGGCGCGAACAAACAAAGCCAAATTAAAATAAATTTTGTAGCAACGCCTGTGTGGGGCGTGGATTCGGTAGAAACGTCCCTGGGTGCCGGCGCACAGCGCTGTGGCTGCAGCGCGGGGGGAACCTAAGTCCCTTGATCACGCTTTGAGCGCATCGGCGCACAGTTTCGTGCACCGATGCGTCACCCAAGCGCGCGTTACAAATCAGTACCCGTCGTCGCCGTAAACTGTGCTGCCGTAGTAACGTGGGCCGTAAGCGTCGTCATAGCGGACGCCGCTGCGTACAATTGTCCCGCTATAGGTCGGTCCGTAATAGTAGGAATACGGATAGCCGTAATCAGGCGCGTAATACGCGGTCGGATAATAATAACCGCTATCATACGCTGTTACGTAAGGGGCCTCCGCGCATCCTCCCAGAAATGCTGCGATGACGCCCGCGCAAAGGACCGACAGCAGGAATCCTCGACTGCGGCGCATGGATTTGGATTTTGTTATCGTCTTCATCAGATGTTCCCTTTCATTGAATCCTGATTTCCCTTTTTTCATCTCAGAGCCGCGCTTTGTTTTCCGTATGGGAGCCGGTTATGAAGGATGTCGACAAGCGGGACGCATTAGTGTCCATCAAACTGGTCACCCCCTCTAACGAACTTCCACGTGGTGACTTCGCGTCGGTTCTGTCTGGCCTGCTGGATCCGGTATACGACGGTTTCTGCACCAGGCCTTTCTGTACAATTCGCATCATGCGGTGGGTCGGCCGTGCGTGATGATTTGTGGGTGCGACGATTAGCGCGCTCAAAGCTTTTTGCGCCGAAATCGGCGCTCGATACCTTCCAGCGACGTAATGAAGCGAAATTTCTTTTGGCTCAGTGTGTTCGTGACAATCGTGTCCACGATGTTCGCGCAAGACCAATCCTCATCACCAGACCGGGCAGATTTTGACGTCATCATCAAGGACGGCACGGTTTACGACGGCACTGGGGCCGAGCCGAAACACGCGGATGTGGCAATTCGTGGAGATCGGATCGCCGGCATTGGCGATTTCAAAGCGGCGAAGGCGAAAACGATTATCGATGCGAAGGGACTCGCCGTGGCGCCCGGGTTCATCAACATGCTCTCCTGGTCCACTGTGTCGCTGATCCAGGATGGCCGTTCACAGAGTGAAATTCGGCAAGGCGTGACGACTGAGATTATGGGCGAAGGGGAATCGATGGGTCCGGTGAACGATCGGGTGCGCGAGCATATGATTCGTCAACAAATTGACGTCAAATACGACATCAAATGGAACACGCTTGCGGAGTACTTGCAGTATCTCGAAAAGCGTGGCGTGTCGTGCAACGTAGCGTCGTTCATCGGCGCGACGACCATTCGCGAGTACGTGATCGGCTTTGAAGATAAACAGCCGACGCCTGAGCAACTCGACCAGATGCGCGAACTGGTGCGCAAGGAAATGGAAGCCGGCGCGTTGGGGATCGGGACCTCTCTAATCTATCCGCCCGCGTTTTACGCGAAGACTGAGGAGCTAATCGAGCTTTGCAAGGTCGCCGCGAAATACCAGGGCAAATACATCTCGCATATGCGCAGTGAGGGTAGCCGGTTGCTTGAGGCGCTTGAGGAATTGATTCGCATCAGCCGGGAGGCGAAACTTCCGGCAGAAGTTTATCACATTAAAGCATCGGGCCAGCAAAACTGGCCAAAGATCGACGATCTGCTCTCGCGAATCGAGGCCGCGCAGAAGGAAGGACTAAAAATCACGGCCGATATGTACACTTATACAGCGGGAGGAACTGGCCTCGACGCATCGCTTCCACCGTGGACGGAAGACGGCGGTTATCCTGCGTTATTCAAGCGACTGCGCGATCCGGCGACGCGCGAGAAGATTAAGGCGGAGGTTCAAAAGCCCACCGGCGCATGGGAAAATCTGTATCTGGACGCCGGAGGTCCGGAGCACATTCTGCTGGCAGAGTTCAAATCGGAAAAGCTGAAGCCACTTACCGGGAAGACATTGGCTGAGGTAGCCAGAATGCGCGGGAAAGATCCTATCGACACGGCTATGGATTTGATCGCCGAAGATGAATCGCGCGTCGGCACACTGTATTTCATCATCTCCGAAGACAACGTGAAGAAGGAGGTCGCGAAGCCGTGGATTTCATTTGGTTCCGATGAGGCTTCGCAGGCGCCCGAGGGGCTTTTCTTGAAATCTAATCCGCACCCGCGCGCTTATGGAAATTTTGCACGAGTGCTGGGCAAATATGTGCGAGACGAAAAAGTGATTCCAATGACGGAAGCTATTCGACGGCTAAGTGGGCTGCCTGCCACAAATCTGGGCCTCGATCATCGCGGGTTTCTCAAGGAAGGGATGTTTGCCGATGTCGTGGTCTTCGATCCGCAAACCATTTCCGACCGTGCAACGTATGAGAAACCGCATCAATACGCGGTAGGGATGAAGCACGTTTTTGTAAATGGCGTGCAAGTGCTCAAAGATGGCGAGCATACGGGCGCGAAACCCGGCCGCGCGCTATGGGGACCGGGAAAAACGAAATAGTTAAAATTCCAAGCGTTGAATTCGTTGTTGACGATCGCGCTGTCATTGCAAAGGGAGCGTAATGCAGCGAAGTTTTATGCTCGCACCGATCCACCAAATGGACCCGATCAAAAACATGAAGTTACGCTGGCTGCACGGCGCGTTGCAGGATGTGACCTCGGAACTTTCACGTTTGCAATTTTCCAGGTTTGCGCCGCACACGTGGGAGCCCGCAATTAATGCGTATCGCTGCGAAGAATCCATTCGCATTTGCGTCGATCTGGCGGGTGTTGAGCGCGCGCTCATTGATCTCATCGTGGAGCCGCGACGCCTGGTAATTCGCGGCACGCGCGAGTTGCCGGAGCCGACTGGCGACGAGGAATGCACTCTGCAATTGCTGGCCATGGAAATCGATTACGGGCCGTTTATGCGCGAGATCCTCTTGCCAGTTGAAGTCGAGATAGATAAAGCCCGCGCCGAGCAACGCAACGGATTGCTTTGGATTTCGTTGCCTCTAAAGGAATCATGAGCGCAAAAGAGCTCAGCACGTTTCGGGCCGGCGTCGAACCGAAACCAGGAGCGGAGAGCACGATCGCCGCCGGAACCGGCGAAACCCAGCTGCCGCATATCCCGGAAGAGTTATCGATCTTGCCAGTGCGCGGGCTTGTCGTTTTTCCGGGGACAATCATCCCGCTTAACGTAAAACGTTCCGCGTCGCTTAAACTGCTCGATGACACTTTGCCGCGAACAAAAGTGATCGGGCTGCTCACGCAGCGCGACGAGACGAAGGAAGATCCGGGGCCAGAGGACCTCTACACACTTGGCACGGCCGTGCTGGTGCTCAAGCTGATTCGCCAGGCAGAGGATAATGTGCTGGTGATAGTGCAAGGGCTCAGCCGCTTTTCGCTTCGAAAAATCGTTGCTACCTCGCCGTTTCTGCGCGCCGAAGTCGACCTCCCACAATCGATCCTGCCGGCCGCGAGCAAGGAATGGGAAGCTGAATTCAGAAACCTGCGCGATTCGGCCGCGAGATTGTTCGAACTGGCACCCGACGCACCGGAACAGGCGCGCCTGATGATCCTGAATATCGAGAGTCCCGAGCAGCTTGCTGATTTCCTGGCGCCAAACTTAAACGTGGATGTTGCGCAAAAGCAGGCATTGCTCGAGGAGCTCGACGTCGAAAAGCGGGTACGCGCAATCCAGAAACAGATCTCCTCGCAGCTCGAGATCGCCGAGATTCAGCAAAGACTGCAAAAAGACGTCGCCTCACAATTTTCCGATGCGCAGCGACGCGCCTATCTGCGTTCGCAGATCAAGGCAATTCAGCGCGAACTCGGCGAAGCCGAGGGTGGCAGCGAAGAGCAAGCACAGCAATTGCGTGCCCGACTTGAGGAAGCCAAGCCACCCGATGAGGTGATGAAGCAGGCCGAGCGGGAATTGAAGCGCCTCGATTTCATCCCTTCGGCCAGCCCGGAGTTTTCAGTCATCGTTAGTTACATCGAGATCATAGCCGATCTGCCCTGGAATATATTGAGTCAGGACAATCTCGATCTCGATCAGGCGCAGAAAATTCTTGATCGCGATCATTATGATCTTGAAAAGGTTAAGAAACGACTCATCGAATATCTGGCCGTGCGTAAACTCAATCCGCAGGGGCACGGCGCGATCCTCTGCTTTCTGGGTCCACCTGGAGTGGGAAAAACCAGTCTTGGTCAATCGATTGCCGATGCGCTGGGGCGCAAATTTGTCCGGATCAGCCTGGGCGGTATGCGTGATGAGGCAGAAATCCGTGGTCATCGCCGTACATACATCGGTTCGATGCCGGGCCGTATCATTCAGGAGCTACGCCGTTGTGGGACGCGTAATCCTGTTTTCATGCTGGACGAGCTCGACAAGATCGGCGCGGATTTTCGGGGTGATCCAGCGAGCGCGTTGCTCGAAGTGCTCGACCCGCGGCAAAACGACAAGTTTGTCGATCGCTATCTCGACGTGCCGTTCGATCTCTCGCAGGTGATTTTCATCGGCACCGCTAATTACATTGATGGTATCCCGGGTCCGTTGCGGGACCGGATTGAAGTGATCTCGCTAGCCGGTTACACGGAGCGCGAGAAACTCGAAATCGCAAAGCGATATCTGGTGAAACGGCAAATGGATGAAAATGGACTTAAGCCCGACCAAATCGAATGGCAGGATGAAGCTCTTAGCCACATCATTAACGACTACACGCACGAAGCGGGCGTCCGAGAACTGGAACGCCAGATCGCCTCTGTTTGTCGTGGAATTGCATCTCAGGTCGCGCGCGGAAAAACTGAGCCTGTAACGGTCACGCCTGAGCTGGTCGCAGAAATGCTGGGCCCGGCGAAATACGTGCGCGAGACTAAACTTAAAACGAGCAAGCCGGGTGTTGTTACAGGCCTGGCTTACACGCCTGCCGGAGGCGAAGTGTTGCACATTGAAGCGGCACGTTATCCGGGTAAAGGCAACATCACGCTCACCGGCCAAATTGGCGAAGTGATGAAGGAATCCGTCCAAGCCGCGCTGAGTCTCCTTCGCAGCCGCGACGGCCAATTAGGTGTGAATCCAGAGGATTTTCGCAAGATGGACATCCACGTGCACGTACCGGCTGGTGCGGTACCGAAGGACGGACCATCGGCGGGCGTCGCCATGTTCACCGCGCTCGCCTCGCTCTTCAGCAACAGACCGGTTCGTTCCGACGTAGCTATGACGGGCGAAATCACTCTGCGCGGTCTGGTTCTGCCGATCGGGGGTCTGAAGGAAAAAAGTCTTGCGGCGATGCGCGCCGGCATTTCCACCGTCATAATCCCCAAGCTCAACGAAAAAGACCTCGTCGATGTTCCCGAGGAAGTGAAACAAAAAATCAAATTCGCCCCGGTCGAAAATGTGGATGAAGTTCTGGCCGTGGCGCTGGAGAAAAACGGCTCTTCATCAGCGCCAGGATCCAAAACGTCGTGACGCTTGATTTACGATGCGCGCCCGCGTGTCCCGCGTGCGTTTGCAATAACGGCTTCAGCCTTGCGGCAATGTCGGACCGAACGCGCCACTGACCAAAATATTGTTGTTCAGATACCAGATCGCGGTTTGCCGCGTGATGGCATTGTAAAGGATGTAGTCGGGCTTGCCGTCACCATTAAAGTCCGCCACGTCCATTAGCTGCCAGGCGCTGGGAATTGTCGGGCCGTAAACGCCGCCGCGAAACGTTAGTCCCGAAAGATACCAGATTGCGGTTTGGCCGGTACTGAGATTGACCAATGCATAATCTTTATGACCATCGCGATCAAAATCTGCTACCCCAACCAAACTCCACCCGGCCGGAAGTGTTGGGCCGTACCCACCACCGACGTAAACGTTGTTGTTCAGATACCAAATCGCCGTCTGACGAGTACTGGCGTTATAAAGCACATAGTCGGGTTTGCCGTCGCCGTTTAAGTCGGCCGTAGCCACCAATTCCCAGCCTAAGGGAACCGTCGGACCGTACGCGCTGCCAATGAAGGTTGGTCCTGACAAATACCAGATTGCCGTTCGGCCGATAGTCGGGTTGAACAATGCGTAATCCGGGTGCCCGTCGCGATTAAAATCCGCCACCCCTCTCAATCCCCACCCGACTGCAAGAGCCGGTCCGTACGCGCCACTCACAAACACGTTATTGTTCATGTACCACACTGCGGTCTGGCGCGTGTTCCCGTTGTAGAGCACATAATCGGGCTTGCCATCGCCATTGAAATCGGCCGTAGTGATCAGGTTCCAACCGCTTGGAGCGGCCCGGACGTAATAGACATCTTCTTCGGCATTAAATGTCGCGGCGTAACCGACATTGGCGCCCGCGTTATCGGAAACGATTGTAATATAGTCGCCGAGCTTGTTCTGATTCGGGTAACCGAGAAACGGGTTAAATAGATTGCTAATTGCGACATTCAGCGACCAGGTATTTCCGCCATCCAAGCTGTACGAATAGAAAAGTTGCGAGTTGGTGTTGTTCGCGGCGTTGCGCGTGTCCAGCCAGACCGCATCGATTCGGCCGTTAGGCGCGACCGAAAGCGTGCCAAACCAGTGCCACTTGGCGTGATTAACAGGATCGTCATTGATCCGGCGCGGTGCGCTGAAGGTTTGGCCTCCGTTTGTGCTCCGCACGAACATCACGTCGCTACCGGTCGTGAAGCCGGGGGGCTGAACGCTCGCGAGCATATAAATGTTGTTGTTCGTACTTCCGCCCGAACGGTCCGCCGCCAGGAAAATCTGACCGACTAATCCTTCCGGATTAATCGGCTCGGCGGAAACGATATTGCCGCCGAGGTTCACTGCTGTGCTTTGATCGAAAGTGGGGACTACGGCGCCGTTCTTTGCATTGGTGGAGCGAACACACCAAATTTGACCAGTGCTCAGGTTTACGCCGCCGATAAAAAGATTCCCGCTGGAATCGATGTCGAGTGTGCCCCACGCGGGGGAATTAGGAATATTGATCGGATTCATCCAGGTCAATCCGCCGTTGGTCGATCGAGTGAATTGTCTGCCGGCGTAATTATTTCCGTCAGCGCTCCAGGATTGGTACTGGAATCCATGTCCGGTGCTATTCGTATTGTCGATGGTAAACCACTCTTTATCGCCGCCATCCGCCGGCGCGATACTCGCCCATGATTGACCGCCATCGAGTGATCGCCACAAATCGTCGAAAAAGTTCTGCAACAGGCTGAGATAGAAAAAATGGCCGGCGTTATCTGAGTTCAGCACTGGATCGCTGCGAAAAACACTATGTTGGAGAACGCCAGCAGAAATCCACGTCCTGCCACCATTGGCCGTATGCGCGAATCCCGCCTGGCGAAAATTGGACGACACGCTATCGAATTGCCTCCAACCGATGCTCATTTTGTTTCCATTCGTCGGATCGACGCAAATGGATGGCTCATTTGCGGCGTCGCCAACAACGTTATTGCCGTTCGCATTAACGTTGACTTGATAACTAGTGTAAGGACCGAACTGCGAGATCAATCCGGGCGAGGTGGCTACGGCCGGGGCTAGCGGCGGTGGGTTATCGTATCTTTCAAGCGGCTCCTTCGGAAGCGGCTTGGGCGCGGGCGTCTGACTCGAAGCGACGGTGACTACAGAGATAAAAATGAAAAAGGTGCGCAGGCTCGGCCGTGGCATCGCCTTGCCATTATAACCCCATCATATCTTAAGTGCGATTCGAAAAATCATAGCTGACCTGCGAGCGCCCCTGCTTGCGGACTTTGCTTCGAACGATCTTCAAGTTTCAGATGTGGCGTCGCGCAGCAGACCTGTTCACATAATCGCCACGGAAACGTCACCATTTTTTTGCGAGGTCGTCATCTGTTTGTAACGCCGGGCTGCAATGGTGCCCGGAAACCCAATCGCAATTATGAAACCTCGACAATTATTCATCAACGTCCTGAAGCGTACCACGGCAGTTTTAACGGCCACTGCGATGTTCGTCGGTCCGACCGGCGTCATGCTTGCTAATCCACCAAACCACGAGCGTGATCTGATTGACGCGTTTACGCAGTGAATACCGCAGTCGCGGGACAAGAGAATTTGCTACCGATGGGTTAGGTTGCGCCACAGATAGACCCAGAGCCGGGCGCCTCGGGATAGAGCTTCTCCGGGGCGCCCGTTGCTTTTGGTGAAGTCAGGCTGCCAGCCTGACTTCCCGCGGCGCATGAAACGCGCGTATCACCACGCTTCCGTGCTCGCCCGTTGCTCAATCTGCTCAAGACTCGGATCGGCATTCTGAATCCAATCACGCGCCTGGTTGATCTCGGCCGGATTCACTGGAATCGCGCGTGGAATCGGCTCGGCTCGAGCCACCAATTGCCCTTCAAACTTGACCGGTTTCGCGCGTTTGATTGGAAACTTCCAGTGATGCCCGAATTTGTAGAGCGCGTAAAACATCGTCTTTGCTTCAACGGCGTTGACGCCGCTGCAACGCATCGCGTAGTAGAACATGCGGTCGCAATCCTGCCAGGGACGCTTCTTGTCCCCGTACGCGACATCGTGCAACACGGAAGCGTTGCGATATTGTCCTTCGAATGGACCGCCCATGATCGACCAGAGGTAGCGGGGAAGGGATGCGCCATCGACAACCGATCCGATCGGGGCCACCCAGACGTTGCCCTTCGGATCTGTATAACGCAGTTCAGTTAGCAACGTCATTGTGCGTCCATCTGGATTCCACTTGGTCACTGGCGCGCCATCGTAATAGCCCCATTTGGTCACACCTGGAACGATTTGATCAGCTCCTACTGACTCTTTATCCGACGCGCATGCGGTGCAGGCTGCAACGAAAAACACGAACAATTGAATGATTTTTCTGTTTTCCATGTGAGATCAAGAACGTTTAACTCTCAATGCTCAAGATTCAACCATCACTTCGCGTTTCGCTCTTACCGTAGCTCTACGAAGCCTGGTCCGCTTCTCCAAGCCAGGAAGCAGAATCCAAACCGCCGGAGCACCCTAAAAGGCCGCCGCGAATTGACGTGGAAGTGGCGGTCACGTTTTGGAGTGCGGCGCTGTCGCGCCGCTTTTCACACGTTCGAAAGGCGCGCCGACATTCGCGAGGCTAGCGGGTGATTTCTGCGACGGCTTCGCCTCTGACAACTTCATCTCCTTGATTTGGAGCTGAAGGCGTGATCGGTTCGCCTTCGGTTTGTTTTCGGTAGGGCTGGAGATAAAACATCATGAACACGCCGATCACCACAAGCAGCGAACCGATCCATTTCAATAGCCAACCGGGATCGCGCAAAATCTGCACGGTACTTTGTCCGAGGTTTTCCGGGTTCCAGGAGGCCTGAGAAATTTTGTAGGTGAGTCCCGTCCAGGTATGCCACCAAGCGCCCGGATAACTGAATGGATGGTTCATCCAGCACGATCCCGTGGTACTCTCGCCTTCGGCAGTAACAATGCGCAGGGTACTCTTGAATCCCGCAGGGCTGTCACTGCCTTCATTCCGTTTTACTTCGAAATTCAGCAGTTCCAGTCCGACTGGCAGCGACACTGTTTTCCACCCATAGGCAACCATCGTCGGGCTGGGTAAAGTGGGAATTGCAATCTGCCAACCCGCTGGAGCCCATCGTTCAAACGTTTCGCCATTTTGTTGAATCTGGACGTGCACTCCGTCTGGCAAATCGGTGCTCGCCGGTGCCGTCTCGGAATTAACGGGATTGAAATCCATCGAGCTCGCCGCGTGCGGCATCGTCTTATCAATCGTTAATTGCCAATCCGCCCAACCGGTTGGCAGTGGCTTGTCCAACTCGATCTTACCGTTTGATCTACCATTCTTTCGTGAAGCGAGCTCGTAACTGATCGTGCCATCGTCCGCGATAAATAGCGTTAGATGATTCGGTGTTCCTTCACCGGATGCGGGCATTGATGGTGGGCCTCCGGTCGTAGTGAGGTCTTTACTACTTCCATGTTGATTTGTTTCGGGTTCGCCGGCGGGGACACCTTTGCCTCGGATTGTTACAAGCACGGCAGGATTATTTGGCTGATCGCTGAGGGAACTGGGCTTGCCATTCTCGATTCGAAAATCGGCCCAGTAGTCATCGATTTTGAGTGTGAACGGCGTACCGGCGATTGCGGCATCGCGACCGAGATTCTCTGCAACGTCGAAACTGGTTTCCTTTTCGCCTAATGAAACAAGAACCTGTCCTTTGTTGCCGTTCTGAGGTTGCCCCAGGCGTACTTTCGCTCCGATGCTGCCGCCCTTGCGAACATGGCCAATCTGCTCCTCAGGCGCTTTGCTAAAGGCGAATATTGATTCCTCAAGGTCGACCGCTTCTTCGCTCTTACTTATACTCTTGCTCGTGCTGGTGATCATTTGCGGGTGATTCGGCGAATCGCCCCTACCTGAATCTGGCGCGTTGCCGTTTCTGAGTTCGATCTTGGCAAGACCCATGGAGAAATTTCCGTTCTGCGGATCGTCGGCTAGGAGCCAGCCATCGAGATGTTGGTTCATCATCGCGGTGGCAATGGAGAAATGCAGCGCCGGCGCTCCGCCGTCATTCAGTGGCTTTGGGTTGAGCTTTGCTTCGATCGTTGGGGCGTAATCAATAATCCTCAAATGTGCGCCGCTCGCGAGGAGACCAACGTCGCGTGGATGCTGTGGCGTCGGCGGATGATGCAAAAACTCGGCGGGATAGCCTTTTACGATTCCTTCGACATCGTGGACGCGCAGCTGGCGTTCGTCGACCAGGAGCCGATTTGTTGGCGGTTCGCCTTTGAAAAGCGTGATTGTTCCTTCGATTCCCCAAATTCGGCCGATAAGGGATCCGATTAGCAGCGTGATGATACCGAGATGCGTGATGAGAAACGCGAGATGATGTTTGCGCCAGGGCCAACGAGAGAGCGCCGAACAGGCAAGGTTTGCTCCGAGCAAAACAAGCCACAGATTAAACCAGGGTGCCCCGTAAACGTAGGCACGCGAAACTTTCGCATCGAAACTCGACTCATAGAGTGTACCTGCTATCGCGGCGACAATGATCACCGCAAGCAGGACAACCGCGAGTTTAAGCGATGCGAAGAATTCGAAGATCGGATTGCGCTGCCAAGCGGGCTGCTGGGATGAGTTCGAGATTGCCATGCCAAGATCGACACATTCCGCGAGGAGACTGCTTGCTTCAAGGTGGAAGGCGTTGTCCTCAACCCGTTGGCAAACAAATGTGCACCGCTCCCTGGTAAACAATAATCTTGCGCCTTTGGAGAGGCCAATCCACCAGACGCATCTTGACCGTCATTGCGCGACTTTCTAACGTCACCGATGCCTCATGAGTCGTTCGAAAAACTCCAAGTCGATGGGGCACAAATCGCTTATCGTCGAATTGGGAACGGCCGACCGCTTGTCGCCCTGAATGGTTTCGCCGCGACAAGTGCGGACTGGGATCCTTCGTTTATCGACAGGCTCGCGTCTTCCAATGAGCTCATCCTCCTCGACAATCGCGGAATCGGTCGCTCCACAGACAACGGACGGCCATATGATATTGCCCAACTCGCCGATGATGCCGCGCGAGTAATCGAGATGCTCGGTATCGAGCGGGCAAACGTGCTCGGATGGTCGATGGGGGGTTTCATTGTCCAGACGCTCGCCTTGCAGCATCCGGGGCTTATTACCAAACTCATCTTGCTATCGACGGACCCCGGAGGAGCCGACGCAGATCTCGCCTCAACGAAGGTGTGGTCACAACTCATCGATATGTCCGGGACGCCCCATGAGCAGGCGCGTCGATTGCTGTCGTTGGTTTTTCCGAGTGATGTCGTGGAATCCATTTATCGCGAATTCGGCGATATCGTAGCAGCGGCCCGTGCGCAGTTATCTCCTGATCTCGTTAATCGTCAGGTCGCGGCGATGGACGCGTGGCACCGCACTGGCGTCGGGAACCGGCTGCGAGAGATAAATGTGCCCGTGCTAATTGCCACCGGTACGGCCGATATCGTGATCCCGCCGTCCAATGCGTTGAAGCTGGTGAACGCCATTCCTGGCGCTTGGCTTGGTCAATTCAATGGCGGTGGCCACGCTTTCATGTACCAGTATCCGCGTCCGCTCGCCGACCTCATCAATAGTTTTCTCGAGCTTGGATGAAGGATTCGACGGGGCGCGTCTGCCATTAACGCTCAACGCGTCCAGGCTTTCCAGCGTTTGCGCATCGGCTTTGCATAGCGGTCGAGATCGATCTTTTTCAGTCGTTTCACGCCATCTTTTACCGCTTCGTTCACCGTTTCGGCAGAACTTTCATATTTTTCTCGGGCCGACTTGAACAACGGCCATAGAAAAGGCAACGAAAGAACACTCCAGTTAAGATTTCCAAGCGGCGACTTCATCTCGATCTCTGCCTTTCGTTCGCTGGTAGATGCAAAGCGGATAGCTAATCCAATCGCGATTCCGAGCCCCAGCGCGCCAAGGATGGTCGGCACGGGATTTTCGCGTACGAAATATTCAGTACGCTCCCGAGCGCGGCCGGCTTTATCTTTTGTCTCATCCCACGTCTGGCTCATAGCCGTGGAAAATTTGTTTGTTGCTCGACGAAACTGCTCACGCCCACCCGGTCCAATTTCTTCTGCACCCGGCTGAACCGGCGTAGACAGCGGTTCGTCCCTAGTAAGATTGTTTTCGTTCGGATTAATCATACAAAATAAAATCGAAAATGGCCGCCAGTTTGCGTCTCTCGACTTCTGTAGCCGTTTCCCTCTGCGAAGCGCGGCCGTAATGTCTTATACGGCACGTGTGTCGCGCTGTCCAGAGATCAGCGGCTACAGCAATCGGCGATACGCGTCGTAAATATCTTCGCTCCAAAGAGCGAAAACCACTTTGTCGATCCTGCCCTGAGTCGTGAGGAAATCGCGGGTGGTTTTTACTGCGGTCTGCGCCGCTTCGGGAATCGGATATCCATATGCACCACAACTGATCGCCGGGAAAGCAATCGTCTTGATTCCATTTTTAACCGCGAGTTGCAGCGAGTTCCGATAACAATTCGCCAGGGTCTCAGGCTCACGGTGTTTTCCGCCGCTCCACACCGGACCAACTGTGTGAATCACAAAGCGAACGGGCAGATGATGTCCGCGAGTAATTTTCGCTTCACCGGGTCCACAGCCACCGAGACTCCTGCATTCCGCAAGTAACTCAGGCCCAGCGGCGCGATGAATCGCGCCATCGACTCCTCCGCCGCCAAGAAGTGACGTGTTGGCCGCATTTACTATCGCGTCCACATCAAGTTTCGTGATATCGCCCTGGATAATCTCGATTCGGTCGTCAGGATTCTTCATTCCTACGGCGCCAGACGCTCGATCTGCCACGAACCACCGGCCTGGCGGGTGTAACGAAAACGATCGTGCAGACGGTTCGGGCGACCCTGCCAGAATTCGA
>DATIOX010000191.1:0-16502 GCA_035472675.1 Candidatus Dormiibacterota bacterium | reverse complement strand
GTCCAGGCTCCAGCCAGCTGTAATGCTTGGACCTAAAGCGCCACCCTGATAAATGTTGTTGTTTAGATACCAAATCGCTGTTTGGTGCGTGCTGGGATTACGGAGCACATAGTCCGGGTGGCCGTCGTTGTTAAAGTCGGCCACTGCAGCCCTGGCGGTAGTCACCAAGTCATAACCGATAACGTCGAGGTTGATGCCTTCCGGCGATGTCGCCGAGATGTCGGAAGACTGCCCTGTGCAACCAAACGCATTCTGCACATACGGATTCGCCTGCGGACATGCGGTGCTCAGCCAATCACCGAAATCGAAGGGCGAGGTCTGATTGAAACCGACGATGTTGGTGACGCCGCCATTGATCGAGAAATAGCGCGTGCCGCTTGAAGTAATATTTCTGACGCCAGCTGACGACCAACTGAACAGATCCTGCGGCCGAAGGTCGGTCAGATTGTTGCCGAGGCGCGATCCAAACCCGATGACCTCGTCAATTTCATGCTCAGTTGAACGTTGCGCGTCAAAGCTGCCGCTGGTCGTGGGCCGGGTGAACTGAAATGGATCTGCAGAATTAAGCGTAACGATTCCGTCGTACGGGCCGCCGTTGCCGACTGTGCCGTTTGCGAACATCGCCGGTGGGGTGTCCGCCCCCACTGCCCGCCCGTTGGCACTCGCCGGCAGAAGGTTCGGGGACAATGCACTGCCTGGCAGGCTCGCGATCGCGAGATTGTCGTTGTTGCTCTTCGCATCAGCTCTCAGAGCATCAACGGCAGTGTTCCACGGAATCGTATAATAGACATAGTTACTTTGCGAAATGCGACCTGCGGGCAAAGGGGATCCGTCGGGCGCAGTCGTTGCGTAGCGGAAAAGAATCTCAATGGTGATCGGATCGCTGAAGAGCGATTCGTAAATTGAGACCGCTCGGTTAATCATCGCCTCGATCGCCGCGGCGTTTGCGTTGTTAGTGATAGAGCTGTCGAACGTCGCGTGAATGATCAGCCCTGTCGTAGGCACCGTGGTAGCCGTCATTGCTTGCGAGTAACTACCTGGCCCAGTGGCAGTGTAAGGGCGCACTCGGCAGTAGTAGGTGTTACCCGGATTCAGTCCGGTCACCACTCGCCCTGTCACGTCGCCAACATCCAAGTCGTGGTAGCCCTCCACGTAGTGGCTGAACGATTCGTTCGTGGACACATCCAGCAGGTAGCCGGTGGCGCCGGTTACGTTCTCCCAACTCGCCATAAAGCTGCTGCGCGTTGCCGGCGCTGACGATACAGTTTCAATTTTCGCGGCAACTTCGCTCGCGTTTGGAAACTGGAACGGGGCTTGCGAGTCCGCCCACGTCTGGTGTGTTGCCCCACCAGGTTGGAACGGGGTGCTGGAAACGACGTTTTGCGCCGGCAAAAAACCGAAGCAAACCACAGCGAGCATGAGTACGAGGAGTCTTTGCCTCTTATTGTTTTCCATAGATTGAGCGGGCGATATTATGGAGGGCAGGCTTCCGGGGTCAAGAGAAAGGGCGAATCATTGCGCTTTCTAAATGCCAGGTTCACTTCCCAAATATGAACAGTTAACGCTTAAACCAAGAAGCCAGGCTGGTCACTTCACTGCCCGACCAGGCTCCAGCCGGCCGGAAGAGTGGGACCGAACGCGCCGCTGACGTAAACATTGTTATTCAGATACCAGATCGCCGTTTGCCGAGTGCTGGCCTTGTAAAGCGTATAGTCCGGACTGCCATCTCCGTTAAAGTCGGTTGTGGCCACCAAGCTCCAACCACTGGGAACGGTCGGTCCCCAAGCGGCGCCAATAAGCGTTGTTCCCGATAAGTAACCAATAGCTGTTGAGCCTGTATTGGGATGGAATAAGAGATAATCAGGATGACCATCGTGATTAAAATCTGCTACACCCATCAAGCTCCAGCCCGGCGGAAGAGTTGGCCCGTAGGCACCTCCAACATAAACGTTGTTGTGCAGATACCAGACCGCCGTTTGACGGGTGCTGGCCTTGTAAAGCACGTAGTCCGGGTTGCCATCACCATTAAAGTCGGCTGCGCCCACCAATTCCCAGCCACTGGGAAGGCTCGGCCCGTAAGCGCCCCTGATGAACGTTGGTCCCGACAAATACCAAATCGCAGTTTGATTAGTACTTGGGGCAAACAGGCCATAATCTGAATGACTATCGAGATTGAAATCGGCCACAGTTTTCAGCCCCCAGCCCGCTGCAAGAGTCGGGCCGTACGCGGCGCCGACGAAGACATTGTTGTTTAAATACCAGATCCCTGTTTGGCGCGTGCCGGCGTTACGGACCACCAAATCGGGGTGGCCATCGCCATTAAAGTCGGCTACTCCAGCCCTACCCGCGCTGGCGCCGGCAGTCGCCGGCACTCTGAAGGCGTAGATCTTGTTGTCAGCGGGGTAGTAAATGCGGCCGCGAGCGACGATGCCCGTATTCCATTTCCGCGTGCCGGTCATCATTTCATTGGCCCCGCCGCCGGCATAAACCACAGCGCCAGTGTCGCCATTGTATGCGTGCAACCGCTGGTCGCCTCCGCCGCCGGCTACCCAGACGATTGCGTTATTCGTGCCGTCCGTCGAGGTAACAAAAACTGAACCCAGTCCGCTCTGACTCATGCTCCAGGCTGGAACTATGGTAGGCGGAGTTGTGGCGGTAACTTTATAAGCTGCAACAGCGTTGTTTTCGGTATGAAAAACAAAATATGTCCCCTGGCTCGTGTGGTAAGTGGCAGCTGATTGACCCCTGACAGCACTAGGAAGGTTTTCTGAAGCCAGCGGCGGGCTAACGCCCCCCAGACTATTGCGGTTAAGCAAGTAGGCCATGCCATCTTTGCCCAGCGCGAGCACCAGCTGCGAAGGCGTCGCTCCCGGCGCGTCGATGAGGGTGGCGCTGCAACCACCAAGATCGGTGTCGCTGCTATCAAGCGATTGCCAATTAGGAGGCGCCCAAAAACCGCTAAAGATTGGCCCGGCCTGGAAACGAATAATCGCTTCGCCGCCGCTCCATGGATCTCCCGGACTTGTGAAAGTATTGCCCGTAACCACAAACACGTTAGTTCCATCGCTGGCAACACCGCCGTGTCCCCAGATGCCGCCACCGATGTCATTCGTTGCCCAGGCCGTGACGTTGGAAGGATTGTTGATTGGTATGCCAATAACCCATCCGCGGTACATCCCGCAGTCGCCAGCGTGCCCTGAGAAAGAGACGTAAAGGATGCCATTTACCAGCGCGAGGCCGCCGCGCTCATTCTGCACCAGCGAGGTAAACGTCGTGCCGTTATAGTTAGCAGCCGCATTCAGATCCACCGGCCAATTGGGGTTGGTGGCACCAGTGTCCACGTTCAGCGAATAAACGAAATGCTTCTTGGTCGCACCATCAATCATCGCATCGATGAAAAGTGACCTGGAAGCAAGATTGACAACAGGCGTGCCAGTGATGCCGAGCGGGTTGATGTTACCGCACGGCAGCCCTGACGTGACCGCCGGGCCGAGGTTGCGTTGCCAAATAATGCTGCCGTCGTCAGGGTCGAGCGCATAGACATTGTTCGATTCCGTGACCGCAATGACCATGGCCCCGTTCGGACCACCCTCGATATAAAGTGGCTGGGCGTAGACGTTGCCTGAGATTGTTCCGTTGAAGTTCAGGTCGCGCGTTAGATTGGCTGCGTTGGCTGGCGTAAATGCGGAATCAATATAGAGGCCGTCGCGAGAAAGATTGTTGTGCTCCTGTGTAACATTGACCTGGGCATTTGTTGGAAGGATGGCGGCCCACAAAAGAGCAATGATAAGTGACAAAGCGGAAATTAGAGTCTTCATAGATCGACGAAAATACCGTGCTTCCCTTCTAACGCCGCGCGTTGCCGTCCTGTCAAGTATTACAAGAAAGGCTGACTTTGAGAATTCAATCTGCTCCTATAATATCACCCGATGCGCACCGTATTACTTCCGATTTTTCTTTTCCTAGTCCTGACATGTATGGTAAACAGCGCACCGCTTTCAGAGGCTGATCTAAAAAATCTTCTCGCGCGAATTCGCCAGAACCGGATCACACAGGCCGATTTTCAGGAACAGCGAATGATCCGGCTGATGAAAAAGCCGATCCACAGCTCAGGAAAGATTTGGTTCCAGCCGCCCAACAAGTTCCGGCGCGAAGTAAAAGGCAGCTCACCCAGCCTGACCGTGAGCGACGGTCGTCAGCTCTGGATTTATTATCCAAACTTTAAATCGGCCGAACGCTACCCACTGGGCAAAGGATCGCCGCTCGATTCCACCGTAGCAGCGATCAATTCTTCATTGAACCTCGAGGGCGTCGAAAACACTTTCCAGATCAGAGCGACAAAGACCGACCCGCCTCAGGGGGGATACGAGCTGACATTGTTACCACGCGCAGCGTCGATGAAACGCGTGTTTCAAAAGCTTGATCTACGAATCAATAATCAACTGCGGGTTGAACGCACCGACATGCTGTTACCAAACGGCGACCGGATCGTAACCACGTATTCCAATCAGACGCGCGGGCCGGTTCCCGCGTCAATGTTCGAATTCACTCCACCGCCGGGGACTGAAATCTCAACGCCTCTTGGGCGGTGACAAGAGCAGTCAAAAGGTTAAAAGAATTAAAAAGTTACAACGTATTAACATCCGCCCGCCGCCTGCTCGCGAAGATTTGCGGGGTAGATTCGCGCGAAGGCGGTTCATTAAGATTTTCGTCAATCACAGGATTCGTGTCTATTCGTGCTTGCCACGCCGTAGCGTCGCGAAGGAGCGTTGATTAGTGGTTGCGAAACGCTGGCGCTTCAAACTGGATCAAGCGGGGCAGAGATTCCGACTTACTTCAATGGAAAAACGAGTGGTCGCATTTGTCCTCGCCGCGTTCGTGCTCGGTCTTGTCACAAAATGTTATCGCGACGCCCATCCCTCCCCTGCTCCAGCCCAATCTGATTCCCGGTAGGGCGCCGCATTTGCGAAGCGCAGCGTTCCCGCAGATGATTTAGGGTGACCGACCCCGTTGACGCCTTCACGAAGCAAGTTTGTGAAGTTATCGTAGGCAAGAATCAGGCGGTAAAACTGGCCGTCGCCTGTTTGCTCGCACGCGGTCATCTTTTAATCGAAGACATCCCGGGCGTCGGCAAGACGACACTCTCGCAGGCATTGGCGCGCTCGCTCGCTCTCGCATTTCAGCGCATCCAATTTACGAGTGACCTGCTGCCCGCCGATATCCTTGGCAATTCCATCTTTGATCGGGGCGAGCAACGGTTCGTGTTTCATCGCGGTCCGCTTTTCGCGCAGATGGTGCTGATTGACGAGGTCAATCGCGCGACCGCCAAAACTCAGAGTGCGCTGCTGGAAGCAATGGAAGAACATCGCATCTCAATCGACGGCGTGACCTATGAGTTACCCGAGCCGTTCTTTG
Source organism: Candidatus Dormiibacterota bacterium (assembly GCA_035472675.1). Lineage (GTDB taxonomy): Bacteria > Verrucomicrobiota > Verrucomicrobiia > Chthoniobacterales > UBA10450 > Udaeobacter. Next base: position 11,087 of record DATIOX010000191.1, on the reverse strand, counting down.
TGATCGCGACACAGAACCCGCAACATGCAGTCGGTACTTTCCCGCTACCTGAATCTCAGCTCGATCGGTTTCTAATGCGGATCGAGCTCGGCGTGCCTGACCGTGCCAGCGAACGCGCCATGCTTCTGGGCATGGATCGTCGCGACATGCTCAAGGAGTTAAAGCCGGTAATGAACCCGCGAACATTGATCGAGATTCAAGATAATGTGCGAAAGGTGCACGCGTCCCCTGCTCTGCTTGATTACCTGCAGGATTTGCTTGATGCATCGCGGCAACGTCACAACACCGGTTTGTCACCGCGTGCTGGCCTGGCCCTGATGCACGCGTCCCAGGCATGGGCGTTGATGCACGGACGCGAAATGGTTCTTCCCGAAGACATTCAAGCCGTGGGAATCGCAGTCATGGCGCACCGGTTGGGACACGATATCGAACAACCGGGCCAAAGCGGACGCACGCTTGCTGATAATCTGCTTCACAGCGTGCCGGTCCCGTGAAAGCAAGAAAACTTCCGCTCATCTATCCGACTGCAGGTTTTGCCGGCCTGCTGTTTGTGCTGGGTGCAATGTGGTACGCGGCGTCGAGTCAAAATAACACGGCCGTTTATCTGCTCCTTTTCGCCTTAACGGCGGTGTTTCTGGTTTCGATTCCACACACTCTGATCAATCTCGCCGGTGTAACGGTAACTCTCGAATCCGTGCAGCCCGCGTTTGTGGGCCATGACGTTTCTTTGCCGCTTGAGATTATGAACGACTCCCATGCAACCCGTCATGGAATTGAGATAACCTTGTCGGGCTCGAAAGGAGAGCATCAGCGCATCGACTACATTCCAGCTGGTAAGGCGGCCCGAGTAAAGTTGCGGTTTCCTGCGCGGCAACGCGGCGAACACCAGGTAGGAACATTGTGCCTAACGAGTGCCTATCCGCTCGGCTTCATTCGCTTTTTGAAGAAATTTGCGCCTTCTCAAACCTACATTGTCTATCCTAAGCCGGCGGGCGAGGTGCGGCTTCCGTCAAGCTTCGTGCACCGGCGCGACGGACGACCGTTGACGGGGCTTGGCGAAGGCGATGATTTTGCCGGACTGCGCGACTATGTGCCCGGTGAATCCCAGCGTCATATTGACTGGAGAGCCGTCGCCCGCGGACAGCCACTGATGACGAAACAATTTGCAGCTGAGGCGGAAGGCGTCGTGTATTTTGATTTTGCTGCTCTTGACATTGCCAACGTGGAAGAAAGACTGTCGCAGTTAGCGCTTTGGGTCATTGAAGCAGAACGCGCGCGGCGCCCTTACGGTCTCCGCCTTTCAAGTACCGAAATTCCCCCGGCTATGGGGCAACCGCATTTTCACCAGTGCTTGCGGGCACTCAGTCTGTTCCAGTTAAAGGAGCAGAAGCAAATATGAGTAAGAGCAGAAACCAACCCGCCTTCGCCAAGGCTACGGCGCGGCTCGTCCTGCTTCGCAGGCGAGGAGTAAGAGTATGAGCGGGAGTAAGAGGGACAGGAGTATTCCACGGCGACCGCTGCTGTGGCTGGCAGCTGCATTGCTCTTCACACTGCCTCCCATGTTCGGTTCTCTGGTGAGATGGGTGCCGTATGTTTTTCTGCTGGCGCTCGCAATGAAATTCTGGATGGAGCCAAGAGGCTACCGGCTCCGCTCTGCAACATTGAAGTTGATGCTGGCGACGATGGGGCTCTTCGCCATCTTCGTCAGTTATGGATCGCTGAAGGGCATTGAGCCGGGCATATCTCTCCTTGTTGTTCTCGTCTCTCTTAAGGTCTTGGAAGCACACACGGCGCGCGAGTTTCAAGTGATGGTGCTCATGGGCTGGGTGCTTTGTCTTTGCGGTTTTTTTCTTTCCCAGGACTTCGTGATTGCGCTTTCCCTTCTGACCGCGTTCGCGTTGCTGCTCGTGGCGTTGATCCAGTTTTATCGCGGATCGTCACCGGGCGCGTTCTGGCCACCTTTGGGTACGACAGGCAAAATTCTGGTTCAAGCGGCCCCGCTCGTTGTCCTCTTGTTTGTTTTGTTTCCCCGAATCAATACTGGCTTACGCGTTGATTTTCGCGCCAACCGTTTGGCAAGCTCCGGATTCTCCGATCGACTCTCCCCGGGCAGCATCGCAGCCCTTGCAAATTCTTCGGAAATTGCCTTTCGCGCGGAGTTTCCCGGCAGTACCGCGACGCCACCTGGTTCCATGTATTGGCGTGGCGCGGTCATGTGGCATTGCGATGGCCTGGAATGGCGCACCCCGTACGTGCCGGTGTCAATATCTTCCCGCGGCCGCGAGATCAGGCAATCCTTCACAAACAATATAATTCGCCAACGGATCACGCTCGCCCCGCATGGCGCACGCTGGATGTTTGCGCTGGATCGGCCGTTTGAAATTCCACCCGGTGCGATCCTTGCGCGTGGCGATTACCTCTGGAGCGTTCAGACAATTCGAAAGGCGCGCCGATATGAAGTCGTTTCGTCTCTCGGGCCTGCTGGCAAGGAATTGACGCCAGGCGAACGGCGGGAAGCACTCGAGCTTCCGCCAGCGATTAGTCCCGCTGTGCGCGAGCTGGCACAATCCTGGATGGCGCAGAACTCCAGTCCGCGCGCCATAGTGAATAGCGCACTCCAGTTTTTCCGCACTGGGTTTCGCTATTCGTTGACGCCAGGCGAATTCAGAAAGAACGATCTGGAACAATTTCTCTTTCATCGACGGGTTGGCTTTTGCGAACACTACGCCGCCAGTTTCGCTACTTTAATGCGACTGGCAGGAGTTCCTGCGCGGGTGGTCGTCGGATACCTGGGCGGTGAATATAACGACCTGGGCCATTTTTTTCTCGTGCGACAAGCAGACACGCATGCGTGGTGCGAAGTGTGGCTTCCAGAAAGCGGATGGACACGAGTGGATCCAACCACCGCAGTTGCACCTGGGCGAGCGAGTCTCGATCTACACTCGTTTTTAGAACGAGGCATCGCTTCAGCGCAAATGGAAGCTCGCCAAACCGGGTTCTTCAGGCAGTTAGCCCGGTCCGCATTATTTACCGACGGTCGCCTGGTCCTGGAGACACTCAGTTACGAGTGGGACAGTCGGGTGTTGGCCTTCGATGCAGACGTACAAGAAGTATTACTGGACTCAATGGGGCTCGCGAACCGCGGACCGTTCGTTCTCATTATCGAAATCCTCATTGTCGCAATCGCGCTGCTCGTACTCTATTTCGGCTGGATGCAATTGCGGACGCGCTCACGCGCGGACCCGGTGAAGACGTTATATGAACGCTTTTGTCGAAAGGCCGCCCGCCTGGGTGCGCGTCGCCACCCCTGGGAAGGTCCTTCAGATTTCTCAAGGCGCGCCGCGCTGTTGTTGCCTGAGCAGTCGGAGCGCATTCGCCAAATTTCGAATATCTATATCGCGCTGCGCTATGCGCCCGAATCCGCCGACGTAGCTCTCGACAGGTTTGTGAAAGAAGTGCGGGCGTTTGCCGTACATCGCATCGGTAGGGACGGCACCCCTCGCTACAGGTAATTTTCAGGAACCGGATGGTCGGGACCTTCGTGTTGCCAGTAAATACTCACGATCCACCAGCGAGCACCGTCGTAAAACAACTGAATGCTGTTAATGCCGCGCATAAACGGCTTCGGATCATCGGCGTTGTGGCGTGATTCGTAGGTACTCCAAGCGTGAGCAATGCACCCAAACTGTTCTGTTCGCCGCGCAATCTCCCTTTCAAAAAAGCCGTTGTTTGCGACATGCGCGGCGCAACGGGAAATGAACCCATCGACGTCGAGCATCTGTGGTTTGCCGCCCAGATTTACTTCGCCGGCGTTTTCCGCTGTTGGAACCAGGCGCGCGCTTGGAATAAATAACGAACGCAGTCGATTCCAATCTCGCGTACCCGCTGGACCCGAGACGGAATCGTACGCAGCCCTGATAATAGCATCGATCGACGCGACATCGGCGGGATTAGTGTTCGACGTTTTCATTTCAAACATTGTTTACTCGCCACTTGCCACTCCTCACGCGCTGCTTCGCCACGCTCGCGTGCGAACTGGAACGGCGGCAGACGTCAAAATAGATTTTTATGTGAGCTGCTCCGTCATCACAATTCTTTCAATCCCGTTTCAAAATTTTCATCGCAGCATTATGCCCGGGGATTCCGCTGACGGCGCCGCCGCGATGGGCGCTTGATCCGCAGAGAAAGACATTTTCATAATCGGTTTCGACGCCCCAGGTTCCGACCTGTTCTTTGCGCTGAGCAAAAGGAAACGTTGGCGCGTTTTGAAAAATGTTACCCTGGAACATTCCGAGCGCGTCCTCGATATCGACTGGGCTTTTGCTTTCGATACAGAGACTGCCATCACGCGCCACAGCCAGGCAATCCTCCAGGGGTTCGTCCAACCATTGGTTGACGCTCTCGATGAATCTTTTCTCCGCATGCTTTCGCATGGTTCTGTTATCGCGCACAAACAAGTTCCATGGCGCATCCAGTCCGAACAACGTCATCGTATGGAAACCTTTCTCTCGCAGCTCGGGCGCAAGAACGCTGTCGTCGGTCAATGTGTGGCAATAAACTTCGCATGGTCCTTTGTTCGGCAGCCGTCCGCTACATGCTTGATCGTAGCTGGCATTCATTTGCCCGTAGCCTTCGTCGCTGTGAAACGTTCCGCGCCAAGCCTGGTCCGATGTATATCTCGTCGCCTTCAACTTCGGCAACCGTCGCAGGAGCATGTTGATCTTGAACACGGAGCCTTCGTCCGTGGCATCCGGCTGGTACAACCGGCCGATATACCTTGCCAGCACGTTGCGCCCAAAATTTACCAGAAGATATCGCGCTTCGACGGATTGTTGTTCTCCATCCTTGTAAAATTCCACTGTTCGCTGCTCCCCGGCCAGCCCGAGCGCGCGAAGGTCGACATTTGTCAATATTTCCGCCCCAGCGTTACGCGCCGCCTGCTCCAATTCGCGTACTACTGCACCCATGCCGCCGACCGGCACCTTCCATTCGCCGGTCTTGTTGCCGATAAGATGATAAATGAAACAGCGGTTCTGCAGGAGTGACGGATCGTGCGGATGCGTCAGAACACCGATCTTTGCGTCGGTGAAAACAAGGCCGCGCACCAGATCGTTTTTAAAGTACCGCTCGACAGCGGTCCCGAGCGGTTCCTCCACCAGGCTACGCCAGGCTTCGCGAGAAACATCATCGGCATTGAAACGACGTCGAAACTCATCTTTCGCAATCAATGGCTCTAGCATCGTGTCCCAAACCTGCTCGGCAAAAATGCGCGAGAGATTGTAAAACGCTTTCATCTGCGTGAATTCCGTATTGCTGCCAGTTAACTCGAACATCGACTGGCGACTGACTTCCTCGTCTACATTGCTCAAGAGCAAACCATCCTGTTGCCCGTGGTTGAGATAAGGCGTAAACGACGCCGTCGCGCGTCGGCGCAATTCGAGATTCAACCCCAGGTCTCGAATGATTTTCTCCGGGAACAAACTGACGAGATAGGAATATCGCGACAGTTGCGCGTCGTAATCGGGAAACACTTTCTGTGAAGTCGCAGCGCCGCCGATGTAATTGTTTTTTTCCAGAAGCAGAACACTTAGCCCTGCGCGTCCAAGATAACTCGCCGCCACAAGACCATTGTGACCGGCGCCGAGAATTACCACATCGTACTGCGATCTCATTTCGAATTCTGCATGCTTACGTCAAACATCGCCAAGCAAACATCAAACATTTCCTCGCGAAAGGACTTATGCGTGCGGCGCCAGACCGCAATCGTAGAGCGCGATCCTATCCCTGGCCAATCTTCTGTTTTGCTCGCTGCGAAGGCTGCATCGTAAGCCGCTTACTCTGCAGAGTCCCGTCGCCTCGTGTCGTTTAAGTGATTAATTGCTTGGTCACAGAAAGTTTTGATAGGCGCGGCTGCATCTCTTTGTAAAAGGACGAGCGTTGCGCGGTGAGGCATCGATGGAAAGGTTAATGATGAACGAGCCGCAAATTCTAAGCGCGCTGATCTGCTTCGGATGTGTGAGTGCGATGGCGTTGGAACAGAGCGCGACGACGTCACCCTCGGCGTCACGGGCGGAATTGGAGTTCGATCATGTTTGGATTGTGGTGACACGCGATGCCCCGGAACGAGCAGCGTTGGAAAAAGCGGGATTAAAGATTTCGCCCGACGTGAATCGTCACGACGGACAAGGCACAGCGTCGATCACTGCTGATTTTCAAAATTCTTACATCGAGCTGATGTGGCCGGACCCAACGGTTTCCGTTGCGCCTGGCGCTGAGCGCGGCGTGGAAAAGTTCAAGAATCGAATGAACTGGCGGACTAGCGGCTGGAGCCCGATCGGCATAGGGCTTCATCGGGTTGGAACCGCGACGCCATTGCTGTTTCCCACTTGGACGATCGCGCCGGATTGGATGCCGAAGGGAACAGCAATCGAAATCTTGACAGCGCGCGACGACACAAAGAGCCCGTCGTTTTTCATCGAGCCCGATGTCCTCGCGGTGAAAGAAAAAGGAAAGATCGACAGGAACGATCCGAAGGCCGGAGCGTTGCAGCATGAAATCGGAGTCCAACGAATCACCGAGATTCGATTAGTTCGGCCAAAAGGATATCAGCCTGTTGCTGCGTTCGCGTATTTGGAGAAGGCCAGGATTTTCCAGTCGAGCGAGGGAAATGACTGGGCAGTAGAAATCACATTCGACGACGGGCGAAAAAGTCAGACGAAAGATCTGCGTCCCGATCTTCCGTTAGTCATTCATTATTAGAGATCCCTTCCGCGCCATTGCAGCCGGATTGCTCGTTGGCAGAAATATGATGATAATTGTCATTGCTGCCACACATTCATGTCGAGAACTTGAGTGTCATGAATGCACAAACAAACATCACCAATCGAAGATTATTAAATCCAATAGCGGAACTCGGCTTGCTGGCTGCAATTACGCTCGGGATTTTGGGTCAACTTTCGGGTTCAAATCCGGCTAAAGCCCCCAGTGGGCGTGAAGACAACCCATCTGCGGTCAAAACAAACCCGCTCAAGCCGCCGACCCAGGGCAGCATACCTGTTGCCTTTCTTATTTCCGAAGGCGCACAAGTAATCGATTTCACCGGACCGTGGGAAGTTTTTCAAGATGTCATGATTCCCGGACGTGCGGACCATCCATTCCGTCTTTATACCGTGTCCGAGTCGACTTCGCCGATTCATGCAAGCGGCGGGATGAAGATTGTCCCTGATTACACCTTTGAAAATGCTCCTGCTCCGAAGGTAATCGTTATCCCGGCCCAGAGTCAGCCAAGCGAGGCAACATTGGAATGGATTCGCAAGTCCACAAGGAACACCGATGTGACCATGTCGGTTTGCACTGGCGCATTTGTGCTGGCGAAGACTGGTCTGTTGTCAGGCAAGGCGGCAACCACATATCACGGCGCGTTCGGGCGATTCGCGATAGAGTTTCCGGATATTGCGCTAAAACGGGGCGCGCGCTTTGTGGAAAACGGAAATCTCGCGACTGCAGGCGGACTTTCCTCTGGAATCGATCTCGCTTTACGAGTAGTCGAGCGTTACTATGGCCGCGAAGTCGCGCAAAGGACCGCCTACGACCTCGAATATCAGGGTCAAGGCTGGATGAATCCGGAGTCAAACCAGCTGTACGCTACCGCCCCTGTTTCCACCGCCGAGCATCCGCTTTGTGCGGTCTGCGGAATGGATGTCGATCCTAAAACAGCGCCCAAGTCCATTTTCAAAGGCGCGACCTACTATTTTTGTTCCGACGACGACAAGAAAACATTCGACGCCGCACCGGATAAATTTGTGAACACCGACAGTAAGAGCTTGTGACGTTTGATGAGCGACAAGTGAATAGTCGATGAATCAAAGTCCGTCTCGCGCAACGCGCCGAATCGTTTTTGTCGCCCCACCCGGCACCGAAATCCTAGACTTGGTCGGACCGCTGCAAGTCTTTGCTCGCGCGTCGGAAATCTTCGTCAGGCAGAATCCGGCCGTATCACCAATCTATTCCGTTGAAGTCGTGACTACTTCCTCTCACCGCTCATTGGTCGCGAATTGTGGTTTGCGAATCACGGCACACAAAACTTTTCGCGAGCTGCGCGGGAACATCGACACCCTGCTAATCGCTGGCGGCACCGCGATTGAGAATGATGAAGTAAGTGCTGAAGTCATTCGCCGGTTGAAAACCATAGCCGGGCGAATCCGGCGAATCGGCTCCGTCTGCACAGGCGCCATGTTACTGGCCCGAGCCGGTTTGCTTGACGGCCGACGCGCTACAACGCACTGGAACTGGTGCGAAGTTTTGATCAGGCGCGCGCCGCGCGCACGTGTCGATCCTGATCCAATATTTGTCCGCGACAAAAATGTCTACACGTCGGCCGGCGTTACGGCTGGAATGGATCTCGCCCTTGCGTTGGTGGAAGAAGACCATGGCTCGCGACTGGCGTTGCAGGTGGCGCGCAATCTCGTGCTCTATTTGCGCCGGCCAGGCGGACAATCGCAATTCAGCGCCGCGTTATCATTGCAACTGACCGATCGGAAACCATTACTCGAACTCGAGGCATGGGCGCTCGATAACTTAAACAAACCACTGACTGTCTCCGTGCTGGCGCAACGCGTGGCGATGAGTCCGCGAAATTTCGCGCGCGTCTTCACCAAAGAAATGAAAACCACGCCTGCGAAGTTCGTCGAGCGTCTTCGCGTCGAAACCGCGCGTCGCCGGCTGGAGGAAAGTCAGAACAGTATGGAATCGATCGCAAGCGAGTGCGGCTTTGGAAACGTGAATTCGATGCGCAATGTCTTTCAGCGCGCATTGAGAATTGCGCCCGGACAATATCGTCGCCACTTCCGTCACGTGAAAGGACAACGCAGATGAAGGCTTCGAACTATATTGGTGTTTTGGCGCGCGTTTATCTCGGAATCAGTTTCTTCTTCAGCGATCACGGCAATGCCCAGCCTAACGAGGCCGCTCGTTTCCTCAAATTCGCGCTGAAAAATGGTTATTCCTGGTACCAAAGTTTGCTCAACTCAGCGGTTGTCCCGCACGCCGCGACTTTTGCCAAGCTCGTGGTGATCGGCGAAATCTACGTTGGGATCGCGCTTGTAGTCGGCGTCACCACCCGTTTGGCCACCGCTCTCGCGCTGTTTTTACTTCTTAATTATATGTGCGCGAAAGGGGCGGTGCCGTGGGGTCCGGGCATCGATCAATCCGATATCGTCCTCGCGCTCATTATTTTCTTGACCGACGCCGGCCGCACCTTCGGAATCGACAAACTACTGGCCGACCGGTTTCCCAAGTTCTGGATTTTGTAGCCGAACCCGGAAGCAGTAGAATTTCAGTTTCTTGTCGTGTCGTAACTTGCTAATGAAGGAGAATCAAAATGTCAGCTTTTCAGCGTGTCCCGAGTAGAGATTTCGGCCTTTTGATCTTGCGCGGAGCAGGATTCTTGCTCGCTGCGACTTTCGGCCTGCAAAAGATCGGCTGGTATTGGACAGCTTTTCACGCTGGGAAATCTTTATCAGCCATTGGATTGGCGCCGTTAATCGCAAGAATGGGTTTTCCAATCCCGGTGGTGCTCGCCTTGTGGATCACGTTTAACGAATCAATTGGCGCTCTCCTGATCGGGTGCGGTTTTTTAACCAGAATACTGGCCGCTAGCGCCGCGCTTGGAATGGCCGGAGCGCTCTACACCAGTGTTCGCCTGGACGAGGACTGGCTGCGAGCAGCGCTTTATCTGATCGTCTTTGTTGCCCTGGCTTTGATCGGTCCCGGAAAATTTTCTGTCGACTATCTGATCAAAAGCAAAACTGCTACTCCCGCGCCGCCGCAGTGAGGGCAGCGATGTCCGGCGAGAACGGGGAAAGAAAAGCCACTCGCAATGTACTTTCACGGCGAGATAACATTTCTAGCCGATGTCCGCATTTGAATATCTTTCCGTTCTTATCTCAATCATCCTCGCCTTGGGCATGACACGTGTGCTGGCAGGTGTAGGTGAAATGCTGCAAGCCCGCTCCGTTCGACGGCTCTACTGGGTACATACCATCTGGATCATTAACCTGTTCCTATATCTGGTGATCGCCTGGTGGATTTTCTATAGATGGCGCAATCAGCCGCAGTGGACTTTTTTTCTGTTCGTTTTTGTCCTTATCTCCCCAACTATCTTGTATTTGGCATCGCTTTTACTCTTTCCACGTGAAAGCGACGTCGACCTTGCAATTGATTACAAGACGCACTATTACGCGAACCATCGCGCCTTTTTCATTCTTTTCGGGTTATTTACGCCGGTCGATATCGCCGATTCGCTGCTGAAAGGAGTCCCCCACTTTCTTGCTTTAGGACCGGTATATTTCGCCAGCGGGCTGCTTTATTTCGCAGGTCTGGTCACTGCTGCGATCACGCGAAACGAGCGCTATCATGAGTTCTACGCCGTCTTCTTTCTCGTCCAGACCATCGCTATCAGCTTTCTCATTTTTCAGGTACTCGTGTAAATCAAGGCCGATCCAGTCTGCGATAGAATTCGCGCAGAACGGCTTCTTTGCCTCTGCCTCGGCGCGTTAGCTTTTGGCGCCGATTTGCAAGACGACACGAAACCGGGCTTTGCCGCTCATCATCCGATCATAGGCTTCGGCTGCTCGCTCCAATGGATAAATTTCGTTCATCGACTGCACACCGTTCGACGCGCTGAATTTCAAAGTATCCTGTGAGTCAATCGATGTCCCGGAGTACCAGCCTTTCAGCGAACGCTGTCCCATAATCAGCAGAACCGGATCGACCGAGAGCGGGCCGGCGGCGCCAATCACGATCAGTGTTCCGTTAGGTCCAAGACCGCCCAGTACTGCCGCCATGGCGTCGGCATTTGTCACGGTTGCGATCACAACTTTCGCCCCGCCGAGTTTATTCAGTTCCGCAGCCGGGTCTGACGATTGACTGTCGATGTAATGCTGTGCGCCGAGCTTTTTCGCTAGCGGCTCCTTGTCTTTGCCGCGCGCGATTGCCACCGTGTTAAACCCCATTTTAGCCGCGAATTGCACTCCGAGATGACCGAGTCCGCCAATCCCGAGCACGCCGACCAGATCGCCGGGTCGCGC
>DATIOX010000190.1:0-82678 GCA_035472675.1 Candidatus Dormiibacterota bacterium | reverse complement strand
TCGATTAGCGGCCAGCACGCGGCGATCGAGGAACTAACGCAGATCGTCCGCGGGACCGAGCAATTTCAACGAGCGGAAGCTGCGAGCCGTTTGATCAGGATCCCAACCGGCGATGGGATGGCGCTTGTATTTTACGCGAATCCGGACGCGCCCGCGCGATGCGCGGTGGAGATTAGCCGCGCGCTCAAGGACGATCCGCGCCTGCAACTTCGAATGGGAATTCACAGCGGTCCGGTAAGCGGCGTTGTGGATGTGAACGAGCGAACCAATCTTGCGGGCGCCGGCCTCAACATTGCGCAACGGGTGATGGATTGTGGCGACGCAGGCCACATTTTGCTGTCAAAGCACGCCGGTGAAGACCTCGAAGAATACGACCAGTGGCGACCGCTGCTCCACGACCTTGGTTCGTGCGAAGTAAAGCATGGCGTGCGGGTCTCAGTCGTGAACCTGTACGACCAGCAATTCGGCAATGGCAAGCTGCCGAAGAAATTCGAAACCCTGCAGAAACGCCGGACGCGTCTCCGCTGGGCGGCAATGACGGCAGCGCTGCTCGTGGTTACGGCAATCGCAGCGGGGATCGCAACGTTTTCCCGCAACCGCGCGGGATCGACGCTCGTTGCCCCCGAAAAGAGCATCGCCGTTCTTCCATTCGCGAACCTGAGCAGCGATAAAGAGAACGCCTACTTCGCTGACGGCATCCAGGACGAAATCCTGACCCGGTTGTCCAAAATTGCCGATCTGAAAGTGATCTCGCGTACGTCAACGCAACAGTATAAGAGCGCCCCGGAGAATCTTTCCGATATCGCAAAGCAACTTGGCGTCGCTCACATTTTAGAGGGAAGTGTGCAGAAGTTTGGCGATGCAGTGCGCGTCAATGTGCAGTTAATCAGGGCAGCCAATGATTCCCATCTTTGGGCCGATACGTTCGACCGCAAATTGACTGACATCTTTTCAGTCGAGAGTGACGTGTCGAAGGCTATTGCCGATCAGTTGCGAGCGAAACTGACCGGCCGGGAACAGGAAGAAATTGCCGCCAAATCCACAGACAATCCTCAGGCGTACGATGCTTACCTCCGCGGGCTGGCTTATAATCTTAAAGGATTAGACACACCTGCGAACGCTCTTGGCTCACAGAAATATCTCAGAGAGGCGGTGCGATTGGATCCGAAGTTTGCTCTTGCCTGGGCGCTACTCTCATCCGTCGATGCGCGCGGCTACATCACGCAGAATCTTCAACCAACAGTCGCCCTGCGTGAAGAGGCGCGGCAGGCGGCCGAAACCGCGCTAGCTCTTGAGCCCAATCTCGGCGAGGCCGTATTGGGCAAGGGCTATTACCATTACGCCTGTCTGAAGGATTACGACACTGCTGTGCGTTACTTTGAGCAAGCACGTCAGTTCCTGCCGAATAGCAGCCGGATTCCTGAATCGCTGGCCTATGTCACAAGCAGGCAAGGCCAGTGGGACCGGAGCGAAGCCTACTTCAACGAAGCCGAACGACTCGACCCGCGCAACGTTAAGCTGCTCAATCAGCACGCGCTTTCCTATATCACGCTCCGTCGTTTTCCCGAAGCCTTGCGGAATCTTGAGAAGGTTCTCGATATCACACCGGACGACCTGGACACCGTCGCGCTAAAGGCAGGTGTCGCACAAGCCGAGGGCGATCTGCCGCGCGCCTCGGCGCTTCTCGCTCCGCTTCATCCGAATGCTGACAACACCCAAGCCTTGGAGATACAGGTTTACCAGGCGATCCTGGAGCGCCGTCCTGCACAAATCATCCCTCGGCTAAAGGAAATATTGGCCAAGCCTGATCCAACGTTGGGTTACGTCAATGGTGAGCTCCACTTTTGGTTAGGCTGGGCGCAGGAAGTCGCGGACGACCAAACCGGCGCCCAGCAAAGTTGGCGACAGGCGCGCACCGTACTGGAATCTTTCCTCAAAGAGCAGCCGGAAAACTATCTACTCATTGGGGACCTCGCGCTGACCAATATGGCCATCGGTGATAAGGCTGCCGCATTAGCGCTCGTCGAACGGGCGATCGCTGCGAACCCGATCGAGAAAGACGCCGTGGACGGACCGGAGCCGATCGAGATTCTCGCTCGAGTGGCGGCTCAGGTAGGAGAGCGCGACCGCGCCATCACAGCTTTACAGAAATTGCTCTCGATCCCGTATGAAGGGCCGCTGGCTTCAGGTGTGCCGCTCACTCCTGCGCTACTCCGTCTTGATCCAATGTTCGATCCGCTCCGGAATGATCTGCGCTTCCAAGAACTCGTCGTCTCGCCCACGCCAAACAACACAAAGCGGTAGGATTCTAGACTAAAAAGGAAACGAGTACGACGCACAACCTCTCTCCATTGAAGACGGATCAACCATTCGACAATCCCGGAGTCATCGCGTTCCCGCCGTTGATCTGGCTGGTGAATGCAGTCATCAGCGTTCTGGTGCATCTGTTGATACGGCTGCCGATCATGAGATACAGCATCTGTCTCGCCTGCGGGATCGTCTTAATCGTTCTGGCGCCAGCGCTGGCGCTGTTAGCGTTGCGAACAATGAAAGCGGCCGGAACAAACGTTCACCCTTCCGAGCCTGCGCTAGCGCTTGTGCGCGGCGGACCGTTTCGATTCACCCGCAATCCGATGTATCTGGCGCTTTGTTTACTGCAGGTTGCACTCGGCTTTTTTCTTAATGACCTGATCACGTTACTCTTTGTAGTGCCCCTCGCTGTGATCTTCCATTACGGTGTGATCCTTCGCGAAGAGAGATATCTTACCGCGAAATTCGGTGAGCCTTATTTGCAATACAAACGCGAAGTGCGTCGTTGGATCTAACTTCCGCGCGAGATCTGCGCAGATCCATTAAATTAAGAGGGTTAAACTGGCGGAAGACGGACGGGTTGATTAGCCGAGGCAAGTGGCGAAATTCCCAGACCTCTGAAACTCAAACCCTCCCTCGACTGGCTTCGTATATTCGTGCCGCTCGCGATCCTTCTGCGCTTCTGGCCTGGAGGCATCAGTCCGACTGCGCTTTTCGTTTGCTCCGCGCTCGGCATCATTCCGGTCGCGGGCTGGATCGGGCGCGCCACCGAAGCGCTCGCCGCCCGCGTCGGGGAAGGCCTGGGAGGATTGCTCAACGCCACTTTCGGAAACGCCGCGGAGCTGATCATCGCCGGCATCGCCCTTTCCAAAGGTCTGACCAATGTGGTGAAAGCCTCCATTACGGGATCGATCATCGGTAATGTGCTGCTCGTACTCGGCCTCTCCATTCTATTCGGCGGCACTAAATACAAAGAACAGCGTTTCAACCGCACCGCAGCGCGCACTTTCGTCATCTCGCTCTCACTGGCCGCGATCGGTCTCATCATCCCGACGGTCTTTCATCTGGCCGCCAACTCCAGTCCTGGCGGCTGGAGCCCGCTGGTCGAGCAAAAGCTCTCATTAGCCATCGCCGTTGTCTTGTTCCTTACCTATTTTTGCTTGCTCGGTTTCTCGCTCCGGACTCACAAGTATTTCTTCCAAGGCGCTGAGGAACATGTCGAAGAGAGAGACAGGCAATGGTCGCGCGGCAAGGCCATTACTATCCTGCTCATCTCTACCGCTGTGGTCGCACTGCTCTCGGAGTTTCTCGTCGGCACGATCGAAAACGTCCGGGACTCCGTCGGCCTGACCGAGGTCTTTGTCGGTGTTATCGTGGTGGCGATCGTGGGTAACGCGGCCGAGCACTCGGCTGCCATCCTCATGGCGATGAAAAACAAGATGGACCTTAGCGTCGGCATCGCGATCGGCTCCAGTCTGCAAATCGCGCTTTTCGTCGCGCCCGTGCTGATTTTTCTCTCCTACCTTTTCGGGCGACCAATGAACCTGGAATTCACGATGCCGGAAGTGGTCGCGGTCGTGGCCTCGGTTTACATCCTGTTTCAGATCAGCGGAGACGGCGAGACCAACTGGATCGAAGGCATCCAACTTCTTTCGGTCTATGTGATTCTCGGGATTCTCTTTTTCTATCTGCCGGAGCCGCAACAGGTGGCACCCTAGGGTTCACGCGATTTAACTTGTCAGCGGGGACACCCTTAGTAGAGCTTTACGAGTAGTTTCAATCACCCTGCCTAACGAGATAAGCAATTATGGCGCGTAAGTGCACTGCATCTGGTTGTGGGTTTTATCTTCCGGATAGATATCCGCTAGACAAATGTCCGTGGCACATGGCACCGGGCCAGGGGCCAGTTAAGATCGCAGCTGCACTCGCAATTGCTGCTGCCGGTTTGGGCGGCGGTTTTGCTTATACCAAGTTTAGAAGGTATTTGCGAGACCAGAAGCTACGTAAGGAACGCCGGGAACGTCGCCAGCGCGATGCGGTCGCCTCAAAGTCCCAGAAACGGCCGCGCAAACGAAAAAAGAAAGCCGCGACGCAGTCGAAGCCAACGGAGTAAGATCGACACTCGTTGATTCGATGGAACGCCATCATTCGTCGGGTCAATCATGCATCAAAACCGGCTTACGATACAAGAATTGAGACGCGTAGGTCGAGAATCCCCGGCGAGCGCCCCGAAGTCCGAGCTCGCGACGGGACGAGTCCGTCCGACTGGCGGATTGGACGGGGCACTACGCTCCCGGAATCCGATGTCAGAAGGCAGCGATCACTTAGCCGCGGCAGCCTTGGCGAGAGCGCGCTCGTTGCAAGCGGCGCGTAACGCTTTCATCTCAGCGCGCAGCACGACCATCCGTGGACCGACGCCTTTGTATTTCTTCGTGGCCCCGGTGACTGTCCGGTTGACCGCCCCCTGGCTGACAAGGCCCTGAAGCTTTTCATAAGCACGCAAGCGCAGCATCTCTTCGCCGCCACTGGCTGCGTTTCGCTCCCGCAGATTGAGCAAGACAATATCGAATAACGGCTTGAATTCGAAAGAGACCTTCGACGAAAGCACAGCAATCAACTCTTCGGTAATGTTGTCGGGCGCCCGCCGTGTAAAAGAGATAGCAGACCGTTTAGACATCTAACACTATAGTCCAGATTCGAAAAATAGCGACCGAGGCAGCATGGGTCGCTTTCGGTCGTGCTCGCGTTTGAACACGAGCGGTCATGAGAGGCTAATGCTGTTCCTCCGCAACCAGTTTCTGAAAGCGCGGATCCTTGCGCAGCGGGTCCCAGAGCGGATTGACCCGAAGATCGCCGCGGGTTTCGCCATTGGGCACTTCGAGCAGATGCGGCAACGCAGCGATCGCTGAATCGATATCGCCAAGTTGGGCCTCGACAATAGCCAGAGAGGTCTCTGCGAAAGGTTTGGCTAAAGCGTCACTGTCGTAATCAGCGATCGCGTGGCGCGCCTGCTCGAGTGCCTTCTCCTTTTCACCAAGTCCGGCATAAACCCAGGGGAGATAGCACGGCAGCAATCGCGCATCGACAACAACAACGGAATCAGGCGTTGGCTTCATCGCCGCGGCGGCGCGCGTAAAAGTAGCGCGAGCGTCGTCATCCTTACCCGCAAATTTCTGGCATAAACCGACCAGCGTCATGGTGCGCGGATCGTTCGCAAATGCCGGGGGCGTATTTTGCTGAATCTGAGCAATCGCTTCATCGAAGCGTCTCTCGAGGTAGAGCTGTAGGTATCTCGTGAAGACAAGGGCCTCGTCCTGGGAATTCGCTGGACCTTTCGCCAGAATCTCAGCGGCTTCGTTGAGTCGACCTTGCGTTTGGAAGCCCGATGCCTTCGCCGCGAGGGCGGCCTCGTTCCGGGGCGACATCTCCAGCACACGATCAAGGACCATCCGCGCCTCGTCGTAATGACGGGCGTTCTGGAGTGTATCGGCAAGGGTTAAAAGGATGCCAATGTTGCGCGGATCCAGTTGTGCGGCCGCCTGATAGTTTTTTTGCGCAACGTCAAACTGCCCGAGCCGTCGTTCCAGATGAGCCATCTGCTCAAGCACGAAAGCACTGTTCGGCAAACGTCTGAGCGCTTCTTCATACGACTGGAGCGCGCCTTGGAAGTCGCGCAAAACGCGGTAGCGATAAACGCCCTGCGCGAGCCATGCTTCCCCTAGCTCGGGCTGGAGCGACATCGCCCGATCCGCGGCCTCCTTCACCGCGGCACCGCTGTTCGTCTCCAAATCAATGCCATTGAAATAGAGCTGGCTACGCGCGACGGCGAGGCGGGCCCATGCCAGCGCGAATTGAGGATCAAGCCGAACCGCCTCGGCATAAAGGTCAGCGACTCGTTTTGTTGTTTCGAGGGTTTGGGCGTTGTCGATTGCGACCGCGCGCAAGTAAGCGTCATACGCTGCCGCATTCTGGGTCGGCTTCTCCGCAACGGCTTTTTGTTCGGCGCCGGTGAGCTTGGCGTTGAGTTGGTCGGCAATGGCGTTGGCCACCTCGCCTTCTACTCCAAAGACATCGTCGAGTGTGCGGTTGTAGCTTTCCGCCCAAAGATGCTCGTCCGTTGCGGCACGGATCAGCTGGACGTTCACGTGCACAGCGTTAGCGACTTTCTGGACACTGCCCTCGAGAAAATTCGCTACGCCCAATTGTTGGCCGACCTCACGCAAGTTCTCGGGTGTACTCTTGTATTTCTGCGTAGAGGTGCGCGAGATGACCTTGAGCGCAGCAATCTTCGAAAGCCTGGTAAGGATCTCGTCCTGGATGCCGTCGGTAAAGTAAGAATTCGATCTATCGTCGCTGAGGTTTTGGAACGGCAGGACGGCAATGCTTTTTTCCGAGATCGGCGATGCAGGTCCGCCGCGTGCCGTTATGTTTCGGAAAGCGGTTCGTGTTATCAAAAACAGGCTGGTCGCGCCAAGGACGATCACCGCACCAATCGCCATCGCCACCATCGAGTAGCGGCGGCGATTTCCCGCACCAGTAGACGACATCGTTCCGGGAATCGCGTTCCGGGCGAATCTTGTCGGAACAGCGGAATTGCCGATTTCATCGTTGTAGAGATTTACCACGTTCAAACGTTCGCCATGTTTCCCTTCACATTCGCCGAGATCATGAAGGTACGGCTGCCACTGGTCGTATTGCTCGAGGTCTTCGGCGGCGTGTTTCGACACCAGAATGTGACCGGCGTCACCGCAATCCATGATGCGTTGGGCGATGTTGATGCCGGCGCCGGCAATATTCGCCTGCTCGTTTAAATCAGTGACTTCGTTAACAGGACCACTGTGGATACCCATGCGGACCCGGATCTCGGGATGACTCTTTAGCGCCTTGGCAATTTCCTCCGCGCAAAGTACCGGCGCCTCCGGGCTGTTGCGGAAAGCAAGCGCGCCACCGTCGCCGGTCGGCAACCGCAGCAGCTTTCCTTCAGCTTCAGCGGCGTGGAATTGCTCAGTCCCGCGGACGATCTTGCGCAACGTATCAATCTGCGCGCTCTGCTCGTTAATCCGCAATTTGGAATAGCCCACGATGTCGATGAAAAGAACGTGGGCGATTTCCAGTCGGAGTTTCGATTTCTGTTCGTCCCCCATCGGGGCATGAACTTAGGCGGTTCCGGCGAGGGTCTCTATATTAATTTTTCACGGAAGAGCCGGTAACGCGCGGGCAGCTACCACAGGATGATTTTCCGGCGAGGGCGCCGAACACGTCACGTTGGATTTTTCGCCGCCGTTTCTACTGAATCGATTAGATTGAACCGCAAATGGATGATGAAGCCAACGAATTGCCAAAGCCCGACAATGTCATCTTCGGCGAAATCCAGGTCCTCCTCGCTGAGAAGCGAACTGCGCTGGCTGCCATGCGCACCGGTATCGCCGTGTTCGCCTTGCCTTTGTCTGTCTTGAGTGCGCTGATCGCGACCTCGCGCTATTACAACATGGAGAAGGTGATGCCGCTGCTGGCGCCGCTGATGCTCCTGAACCTCGGTCTGGTCGTACTCGGCACCTGGCTGGTCTTCCGTTCTATCCACCGCATTCGCCACTTTGAGCATCACATCAAACAGCTCAGCGAGAAATATCGGGCGCTCGCGGAGTTTATAGAGTAGCGCTGACGAACCTGGGTTCGCTATTTTGCAGTGCCAACCGACCATCAATCGCCATTATGGCGCTCATGGCGTCGCAGGCGGCGGGGGTATTGGAGGGGGAACTCCAGCGGCGAATCGCTTTCGCCAGCTTGCCCGATGCAGGATGAGAACAATCAACCAAATCACGAACGCGAACAGCCCGCCGGGAATAGTAACAAGCATCAACCAGCCGAGCACACCCAGCGTGTACAAAAGGTGGCCATAATCTTTTCCATTTATGATGCAGGGATGCACCGACCCTTCGTCCACTTTGCAGCCGTGGGAATTTGCAATCCATGCGCATGTGATCACCGATCCTATCGGCGCAAACGCGAAGAGAACGATGAAGACGAGAACGATCCAATAAAAAATCCACGGGAAACGTTTCCGAATCGGCAAAGGTGGCGGGTTCATTGCCGGGGATGGGTCTTGTTGAACCCGTCCGTGTAACCGTTCCCGAAGCCCTGGTCCCAAGTCTGCTGATTGCCTGCTCGCGAAGGATTTCGGAGCTGGTTGCCGGATCCCTGCTGCTTGAAATATTTTTGAGCCATCATGTTTAAGTCAGCAGCGGTTGGCAGCGCTGCTCCCGGCTGGGCTTGCTCCCCCACTTTCAATCCGATGGCATAAGCCGCCCGCTCCTCCGCCGTTCTACCATGAGCTGCGCGATGAGTGTAGAACGATGTAACTCCACACGCGACAAACGCCGCCAGTGCCATCATCACGAAAAAAAGCACCGGTTTGAATTCTCTGGCCATGGCTCAGAGACAACCACAGGCAATGCCTTGATGGCAATACTTATGGGAACGCGATTGCATTTGCGGCCGCGCAGCCACGAAGATGTAGTTCCCGCGTTAGTAACAAGTTTGTTACCATACTGTGTTTGGAAGCAGTAACGTTTGGCCCTATCAGTCTTCAGAAAGAATCGAAGGATCCCTTCGTATTTCAGTCTTGCGGAGCCTTTTTTTGTCCGAACTGGTGGCCTGGTCACGTAAATCCCATTCGGCCTAACGAGTGTTGAACGACAAGTTTAAGGAAGGTGTCTAACGGACGTAATAGTGATCACAACAAAGGAGGCCATCATGATCAAGAAGACAATTGTCATTCTTGCCTGCGGCGTACTCATTGCGCCGATGGCATTTGCTCAGACGCGTTCGACAGAAAAGAAACAAACAACCGCTGCCACAGAACAACCGATAACGGTGACCGGAACGATCATCAAAATGACAACTGGGGAAGGGTCGGCTGCCAATTACCAGCCGTACAAGACTCTCGTTGTTCGCGAGGACAGTTCAAATACTCCTGGCAGTTACGTTCTCAGCGGACCTGGTCACGTTGTGAACAAGAACGGCGAGGTGATCCAAACCGCGATCAAACCCGGAACGCACGTGCGTGTTTATTATGTAAACGCAGGCGATTCACGAGTGGTTGATCACGTCGTTGTCGATTAAGCCTGCGCAACCTGAGAGATATCACCAATAAGAAGCCGCACGATTTCGATGAATCGTGCGGCTTTTTCGTGACCATCGGACAGGACCGGAGGATCACGATCCTACGGCTCGAAAAATTCTGGCGAAAAGAAGGTGCGTTGGCAGATAAACAGCGAGCGGGAACAACAGCATTAGAAGAATCACAAACAGAGGCGCGGGCAGAATCCGCCGCGGATTTTCGCCTAGACCATAGACCCAGTTCACATTCTCCTGTGGATTGCTCACCAGGTAAGACAGCGGCAGGACCACCATCGCGACAATTGTCTGCCAGAGAAAAGCGCGCTGATCGTAGCCGAGCCGGTGCAGCATCCAGAGAAGTAGAAGCGGCAGGACGATGTGGAAACATGATAATCCGCGGATGAACAACGGGATCCTGGGATCAAACATATAAGCGCTCAAACCGATCAATGGTTTGCCGGTCGCAAGGCGAAAAAAGAAATCCACATTCCAGAGTGCTTCAAAGAACACGACTGAGATGGCCAGCATGCTGACGAGCAGCGCGTTCTCCAGCCAAAGCGCTGGCACGAGCGCCAGCAAGGCAATATCTGAAAACCAAAGGAAGTTGGCCGGCCCGTACTCTCGCCAATAGATCGGCACCAGCGCACAAACGAAAATCGTGTAGACAACTTTCAGGCCGAGAGGAATCACGGCTTCAATAGGTACCTAAAAAATCCCGTACGCGAAACGCGCCGAGATTGCTCTCGGCGCGAAGCGTTTATTTGCTTGGAAAGTGAAATCAGGTTTGCGTCTTACCTTTCTCGCCTTTCTTGCATTGAGCTTCGAACTTCGTGTACTGCTCCGGAGTCAGGATTGATTTCGCCGATTCCATGTATTTGGCTTCACTGGCCTCGTTGCAGCCAGCCTTGTGATGCTCCTCCATGGCTGCGTTCATCTTTGTCTTCTGATCAGGTGTCAGGCTTAGACTCGCCAATGAAACCTCACACGCGATCTTCGTTTCGTTTCCGACTTGCTTTGTGCAGTTGCCGTGTTCGCCTGCGAACATTGTGGCTGCCGCAAAGAGTCCCGCCGTTATTAACGCAATAAGTTTGGTCATAGGAGCCTAGACCTTCACGCAGGGAACATCGTTCAAAATCTGACGCACGCGGCGTGTCGTGTGCACAAGCACCACGGCTTTCTTCATTGCGACACAAAAACAACGCCGATTTGAATTGTCTCGCCCTGACTGGACGCATGGTCTAATTCCGGAGAGTCTCGGACGCAATCGGAACCATTGTGGAAGAAACCGAATTAATCCTGATTTGTCTGGTTGCCGTTGCTCTGTTGGCGATCGTTGCCCGGAAAATCCGAGTCCCATACCCAATTCTGCTGACCATCGGTGGCATGGTGCTCGCTCTGATCCCTGGTCTTCCTGCGATCCACCTCGAACCGAAACTGGTCTTTGATCTGTTTCTTCCGCCGCTGCTTTATCCCGCGGCCATTTTCACGTCGTGGAGAGATTTCCGAATGAATCTTCGCTCAATTCTCCCACTGGCAATCGTTCTCGTTCTTTTAACGATGACCGCGACTGCTTATCTGTTCCACGAGTTGGTCGGATTACCTTTGGCGGTAGGTTTTGTATTCGGCGCCCTCATCTCGCCGCCCGACGCCGTGGCAGCGCTCGCGGTCACTCAAAATTTGCGCGTGCCTCGCAAAATTATTGTCATCCTCGAAGGGGAAAGTCTGGTAAACGACGCTACTTCTTTT
Organism: Candidatus Dormiibacterota bacterium; assembly: GCA_035472675.1. Taxonomy (GTDB): domain Bacteria; phylum Verrucomicrobiota; class Verrucomicrobiia; order Chthoniobacterales; family UBA10450; genus Udaeobacter. The sequence continues at coordinate 71,503 of DATIOX010000190.1, read as the reverse complement.
ATCTCGTTCCGTTTCGCAGTGGCCGCCGTGATGACCGGCACCTTTTCGCTGGCGCAAGCAAGCTTGCAATTTCTTTTTGTCGCCGTCGGCGGCATCTGTGTTGGTCTCGCCGTGGGCTGGCTCGTAGTCCAATTGCAAAAGCGTTTGGACGATCCGCCTGTTCAAACATTGTTTTCCCTGCTTACGCCGTACGTTGCCTACTTCAGCGGTGAAAACCTGCATGTCTCAGGAATCCTAGCAGTTGTAATTGCGGGCATTTATATCGGATGGCGCGCCCCGCGGATCATGAGCGGGCGCATGCGCCTGCAAGCGTTCCCAGTTTGGGAAATGGTGACGTTCATATTGAACGGAATACTTTTCATGCTCATCGGGCTTCAACTTCCGCAGGTTATCGGCGCGCTCGCTCCGGGAACAGCGACTCGCGCGGCGCAGCTGGCGATCTTCTTTGTTCTGATGATGGTGCTGGTTCGTTTCGCCTGGGTGTTCGGAGCCACCTACTTGCCGCGTCTGCTGAGTCCAACGTTCCGCCGTAAAAATCCCGCTCCGTGGCAGCAGACTGCGTTGATCGCGTGGACCGGGATGCGCGGCGCGGATTCGCTTGCCGGCGCACTGGCGATCCCGCTTGTCCTCGCCAATGGTCAACCATTCCCCGGACGCGAGCTCATCCTTTTATTGACGTTCTGTGTCATTTTCGCAACGCTTGTTCTACAAGGACTTACTCTAGCGCCGCTGGTCCGTTGGCTGAAAATCAAGGACGATCGTATCACGGAAAAAGAAGAGCGACTGGCGCGCCTGAAGGCTAACGAAGCAGCTCTGGTTCGTCTCGAGGAAATCGCATCGTCGAAGCGAGCCAGGCCCAGGACCATTGAACGTCTTCGCTCGGAATACGAAGACCGTATCCGTCAACTGCGCAGTGAAGCTCCCGACGAAGAAAGCGTTAGCAGATTGTTCTCGGAAGACTTTGAAGAATTGGCCCGCGACGTGTTACAAACAGAACGCGACACCGTAATCCAACTGCGCAATGAAGAAGCCATCAACGACCAGGCCATGCGCCGGATCCAACGTGACGTCGATCTGGCCGAAGCCCGGCTTCCGCGGCAGACGCAAAAATCGCGGCGAAAAGGTTAAGATGAGGAAAGCGTGGGTATTCTAACACAGAGACAACAATCCCAGAATACAAACCGCTTATGATAAATGATAACCTGCGGTTCGTTTTTTGCTTTCAGCATTTGAGTTTTCCGCTGCTTCTTGCTTATAAATCACCATGCCGCGCGCCTGGTAATTGGCCAGCGCGCGAGGGTGATCAAGGTTGCAGGTATGCACCCAAACGCGATTGACGGAAGGCGACGTCCGCCACGCTTCTTCGATTGCGCTGGTTAATAGGGGTCCTCCCAAGCCGCGACCAATAAACTCCGGTAACAAACCAAAGTAGGCGATCTCAACGCCGCCTCCATCATCGCGACGCAGTTCGTAATAGCCTGCCAGAGAATGTTCGTAAGACGCGGCAAAGGTCCGTAGCTCCGGTGCAAGCCCGTATTCCTTCCATTGCTCGTCGCTCCACACGCGCTTGTCGTTCCATGACCACATCTGCCCGACGCCAAGGTAAAGATCCCGATTGAACCGCCAGTCGCGTTCGATTTTCTCCTGGATATGAAATCGTCCATCTGTGCATCGCTTTGAGCGAAGCTGGTCGGGCGAATGCATCTCAAGATAGGTCGTGACGATCGACATGACGCCTGAAGAAATACGTGAACTGCTCCGCTTCACAGCAATTTACCGGTTTTTTCAAATCCCCGCGAATGCTGTAGCGACGGGGCGTGTCGCTGCAAAAACTTTCCTACCCAACGCTCCACAGAAGCGTAACTACAAGCAAAAGTGAACATCAGACGCCTGTTCCCTCTTGACGGACATGGCCAGTCTCCGATTCAATCGCAATCTGATGCGTGGGGGTCGAATCAGTGCCGAGGAAAAATCGGCCATCAGTACGTACGTCGGTGTCGGTATCGCAATTGTGCTCATCGCAGGTGGGCTGTACTTCTTCTTGCTCGCGCAGAAAGAAAAAAAGGAGACCACAACTTTCGATCCGAACCGTCCGGTTCCGAGCGACGCCGTCTTGAAGCAACGATTGAAGGCTGAGGAATATTCCGTCGTGCGCGAGGGTGGCTCCGAAAGGGCTTTCCAAAATCAGTTCTGGAACAACGAGAAGACTGGCATTTACGTCGATGTGATTACCGGCGAACCGCTTTTCACTTCGCTCGACAAATTCGACGCTGGGGTCGGTTTCCCCACGTTCACCAAGCCGATCTCAAAAGATCTCCTCGTGGAGAGCCTGGATACTTCGCACGACATGCAGCGGACCGAGGTCCATACCAAGCGAAGTAACGCTCACCTTGGCTATGTGTTTCCCGACCCAAAATCGCCCACGGGACAACGTTATGTCGTTTACTCGGCTGCCTTCCATTTCGTACTGGTCGAAGAAATGAAAGACAGAGGTTACGAAACGTACCTGTCGCTCGTGGAGAAAAAGTGATGTCCGAACTGGCGCGCTGTAGCGGCGGCTGTATCAGCCGCACTTGTAGCCGCTGGCGTCGACTGCGGCGCCTTACCCTTCGAACTCTGCTTTGATTTCGGGAAATCCCGCTTGCTTCAATTGCTGATTCAGCGCGGGAAGATCTGATTCGAGTAATTTGTGCCATGCGTCCATCATCGGACCGACTTTTGTCTCAAGATCCGCGACAGCGGCCTTGACCGCGGCTGTCGGGGCAGCATCTGCGCTTTCGATTTCCTTGAACAGGCGCGTCGCCGATTCCAAAATGAAAAGCGAGGGTGGAGCGCCTGGCCGCGGATGCGCCGGTCCGAACTTCACGAGTGTTTGAGCAAAGGCCTCCAGTTTTTGTGTGACGTCAGATCGCTCCGCGGCTTTTGCTCTGAGTTTCGTTAATTGCTCGGCGATGTTGTCGAACTTCTTGCCGATCGGCGCAAGCCTGAGCCGCAGTTGATACAACTTCCACGAGAAATCGAACTGTTCCTGAAGATCGGCGCCCGACGCCTTAACGCGTGGATCCATCGCGACCGTCAACGGTTGACTAAAGCTTTTGCCGTCGACCGTCAACGTGACCGTGTAATCACCCGGCGCGGCCCATGGTGACGTCGCTGCCGGCGCCGTATTACGATACGTTGCTGTCATCGGAAACTCCGGTTCTACATCCGGGACCGATGTGTAATGCATGTCCCACAGAAACCGATGCAGGCCTGCTTTCGTGGACAGCGATTGCGGCGGCCGAATCCAATAGCTCGGAATTCTGAGCCGCTTTGGATTCGCCTCGATCGGCGCATCCGCACCCGAATATTCTCGAACTGACTGGCCTTTAGCATCTTTGATCTCGATCGTTACTGGGCCACCCGCATCTTTCGAAAGAAGATAATCGATCATCGCGCCGTCTGGCGGATTTTCGCCGGCCGGTTCATCCGGCGGCAGTGGCGTGTCGGGGTTCAGGTTCGCGCGAACGCGCAACGCAGTCTGCGGTTTAAATAGCAGATCGTCGCTGTAGCCGCGGGCGCTGATTGCGGCTGTGTTTGACGTGGTACGCGCACCGGGGTCAACGCCCCCGGCTACAGATTTGAGTTGCCGCAGTGGCGTGATGTTGTCCAGGACCCAGAACCCGCGACCATGCGTCGCCACGATGAGATCGTCGTTCTTAATAATGAGATCGCGCACGGAACTCGCCGGCAGATTCAATCGCAACGACTCCCAGTTGGCACCGTCATCGAATGAGACGTAAACGCCTCTTTCGGCTCCGGCGAACAGGAGGCCTTTGCGTTCCGGATCTTCGCGAACTGCGTTGACGATTTGGCCGGCCGGTATTCCATTCGCAATCTCTGTCCACGTTTTTCCGCCGTCGTGTGTCGCGAAAATGTGCGGCCGCAAATCGTCGATCCGCATCGTGTTTACCGCTGCGTAAGCGGTGTTCAGGTCGAAATGTCCGGCTTCGATCAACGAAATTTTCTGCCACGCCGAAATATCTGCAGGCGTCACGTTGGTCCAGGTTTTTCCAGCATCGGTCGTGAGATGAATCAAACCATCGTCGGTGCCGCACCAGATCCGGTTCGCGTCGAGCGGAGACGGCGCAACGGTATAAATCACGCCCCGTCGATGGGCCTGCTTTGTTGCATCCTCCTTGTATTTCCCAATGCTCGCCGGCAGCTGGTAATTCGGCCGCGACAAATCCGGACTGATCTTTTCCCAGTGGTCGCCACGATCGCGTGTTTGCCAAAGCGTGTTTCCAGCGAAGAAGAGCAAATGCGGATCGAACGGCGAAAAGACAGCCGGCTCGGTCCGCAACATCCGGAAGTCTTCTGTTTGCACCGGCACTGGAAGTATATTTTGCGCCTGACCGGTGCGCCGATCGAATCGCGTCAGCTTCCCGCCGATGATAATGTCTGGATCGAGCGGATCGGCAACGACGTAACCATATTCCTCGGCCGCGACCGGCTTCCAATCGCGGAACGTAATCTCGCCTTCATCGCCGCGGCTTTTGATTCCGACCGAACCGCTTTCCTGTTGTCCGCTGTAAAGCCGGTACGGAAACGTGTTGTCGGCGCTAACGTGATACAACTGCGCAGTCGGCTGGTTATACCATGAGCTCCAACTCTTGCCTCCGTTCACAGTGACGATCGCGCCCTGGTCCGAACCGAGAAGAATGATGTCGGGATTGTTCGGATTGATCCAAACGTTTTGATAATCGTCGCCGCCGGGTGCGCCGCGCCAGCCGTCCCAGGTTTTGCCGCCGTCCGTCGATTTCCAACAAACCACGCTGGCCGAGTAAACGATCTGCGAATTCTTCGGATCAAACCGCACCACGGGGAGATCGCCACCGCCGATTCCAAGTCCCGGGCGAGGATCATCAGTTGTTCCACTCCAGGTTTCGCCAGCGTCGTCCGAGCGATAAAGTTTCGCGATCGTTTTTGTCCGGACCGCGGCGAACAATGTTTTCGGCGCGCTCGGCGCAATCGCGATGTTCGCCTGCACAATGTTGCCCGGCAGTCCTTTGCTTAACTGCTGCCATGTCTTGCCGCCGTCGGTGGATTTAAAAATGCCGCCGCCATCTCCGTTGAATACTCCATTTTCCCACGGCCCTTCGCGTGATTCCCATAGCGCAGCGTAAACAACCTGCGGATTACCCGGATCGATCTGCACATCGCTCGCGCCGACGTTCTCATCGCGATGAAGAACTTTTTCGAACGTTTTTCCGCCGTCTAGCGATCGGTAAACGCCGCGTTCCTCGTTAGGCCCGTACGGGTGACCGGCTACGGCAACAAAGATGCGGCCCGGGTTTTTTGGATCGATAGCCAACTGCGCGATCTGCTGACCGTCGTGTAATCCGAGATGCGTCCACGTCTTGCCGGCATCGCTCGATTTATAAATGCCGTCGCCGACTGAAAGATCCGGCCGATGCAATCCTTCACCGCTGCCGACATAAACGATGTTCGGATCTGAAGGCGCGACCGCAATCGCGCCGATCGACGCCGTCGGCTGATCGTCGAAAATTGGTTGCCACGTCCGACCGTAATCGATCGATTTAAAAACACCGCCGTTCACCGGCGCCATGTAGAAAACATTCGGCTGCGATGGCACACCGCAGATCGCGCGCGTCCGCCCGCCGCGGTAAGGTCCAATGTTACGCCACCGCAGAATCGAGTCGAACTCTCCCGCTCGCGCCTGTCCAAGCCCCAAACCAATCGCGAAACCGATTACGATTACATTTCGAAGCGATTGCATAAGTCGCCCATTTTCTTCTGGGATGAAGAAACCCGCAACAACGTCTCAATCTCTTATTTGAATCCAGATGGAAGCGTAGCCGCATCGAATCGGGAAAAGGGAACCGTATGGATTCGATGCCAGCAAATCGCGCGAACTGGAAAGTACGACTCGTCGCATTCGGGATCGGCATCATTGTCGCCGCGGCCGTATTTGGCAGCGCGCTCCTTGTCTCGGAGGACCTCCGTCTCCTTTACCTCGGCGGCGCATTGCTGCTTGCCGTCGCCGCATTTTTGCTGGGCGCGAGAGCGCGGGAAGATTGGATCGCCGGTGTTCTTCTTCTTTTCGCGTTGATGTTCTTGTTCGCGTTCTTCGTCCTGCCGCAAATACCATTTCTCTGGCCGACCATTCTCTTATGGGCGGCGATTGTCATGCTGCTGCTGTTCCGGACGCGATTTGGCAAGATAATCAGAATCGGTGGGGCTGTAATATTAGTCGCGGCCTCAGCCTGGTATTGTGTCTTCTACATTCCGGTGCAGACGCAGCGAGCGCTAACGCATGTGAGCAACGGTTTGGCGCCGCCATTTACTTTGCAACCAATTAGCCAGGGCCGGGTGCCGACCGGCGCAACACCGGGCAAAATTCTCGTGGTCGATTTTTCTGCGACATGGTGTTCTCCATGTATCGCAGAGCTGCCGGAACTGGAGCGTCTCCGCGCCGATCTGCAGACTAAACGCGACATTGAATTCGTGCTCGTCGGCACGAACAGTGGCGGCGATACGCCCGAGCGGGTGCGAGCGTTTGCGCAGCGCCGCCACATTTCACTGCCGGTCGCGTTTGATCCCGAACAGAGAACGATGCATGCATTCGGTTTGAGCGGATTTCCCACCTTGGTGGTGATCGACCGCACGGGCCACGTGCGCTTGACGCACAGTGGTTACAACAGCTCCGAAACCAGCTTTCGCCGCGATCTCACCCAACTACTGCAAAGCTTATAAAGTTGCGCGGCTTCGAGCCGTCAACGAAAAACAAATAACGAGTTAACCGCACGAGTCAGCGCGCCAACCGCTCAACTTTTGTGCTATCCGCCATAATCTTCGATCTCGACGGCGTGCTCGCCGACTCCGAGCCGTGGTGGAACCAGATTGACGCGAAATTACTCGCCGATTACGGCGTGACGTATCGCGGTGAATACCATCAGAACGTAGTCGGGGTGAACTACCGGCTCGCAATCGAGTTTTACAAGAAAGCATTCGGCCTCTCCGTGCCCACTGAGGAAATGATGCGGCGTCGCGGTGAGATCGCGACGGAGTTCTTTGCCAAGCGGGTCGGCCTGTTTCCTAACGTCAAAGAAGTGTTGGAAGAACTGCGGCAGATGAAGCTGCATCTCGCAGTTGCCACGAGTTCGGTGAGCGCGTCTGCACGACCCTTTTTAGATCGACATCAACTGACCGGGTTCTTCCAGGTCATTGTTACTGGCGAAGAAGTCGAACACGGCAAACCCGCTCCCGACATCTACCACTGCGCGGCGGAGCAACTTGGAATACCTGTTGACGCTTGTCTTGTGGTTGAGGATGCGCTGCCCGGCGTCGCCGCAGCCAAAGCGGCGAATATGCGCGTCGCCGCCATCCCCGACACGCGCTTTGTAAATCCGCGCGAGTACGAGAAGAAAGCCGACTATCTTCTCGGTAGTTTGAAAGAATTGCCTGCCCTGGTTCGAAAACTCGCGGTCGCCAAATAACCACGACGCCCGATTCGTAGTTTCCTCAAGTTCCGCCGCAGACAGCGTAGCCTTGAGCGCGCAAGTCGTCGGCCAGATCTTTTTCCATTTGAACAGCATGTTCGTACGGCATCGGGTTCAGATGCTCGAACAGCTCCGGCAATAATCGAACACCATATTTCCTGACCAGCCGGGCCGATTTGTACCCGTTCTTATGATTTTCAAATCGATGATCGACCGGCAATCCGGTCATTCCAACGTACACCGCCGGTTTGGATGGATCGCGCCCGGGATTGCGCCGCAAGATCGAGACATCCTTCAGGGCAGCTTTCGAGAGTAGAACGACATAGACATTATGATGGAATCCGGGCTCGGATAAACGCACTCGTGTCCGCTTGCGACGACGCACCGGGACCGTGTAACTCCGAAAACGATCATCGGCAACGACCAACACAATCCATCAGCGCTGAGCCGTAGCCGCTGGCGATGACTGCGGCCTGGATGTCTCAATTTAACTCTCAACTGTCCAGGACCGTATTTTTCGGCTTTCTTTTGGCGATGCCGGAAACCAGGATCCTGCCGTCAACTCAACGCATCCGCGGCGTACTGGCGCCAGTCGTAACCCCGTTCAAGGCCGATCTTTCGCCTGACTGCGAACGATTCATCAGGCATTGCCAATGGTTACTTTCGCAGAACTGCGGCCTGGCCGTGTTTGGCACCAACAGCGAGGCGAACTCGATGGCAGCCAACGAGCGATCGACGTTGCTGGACGCCGTGGTCGCGGCCGGCATCGATCCGTCCCGCATGATGCCGGGCACCGGTTGCTGCTCGATCGCGGAGACAGTCGAACTCACGACGCATGCGGTAAGACACGGTTGCGCCGGTGTGCTCATGCTGCCGCCGTTTTATTACAAGGACGTCAGCGAAGAAGGTCTTTACCGCTACTTTAGCGAAGTGGTGCAACGCGTCGGCGATACGCGTCTGAAAATTTACCTCTACCATATTCCCCCAGTGGCGATCGTCGGTATCACACCAAAATTGGTCGAACTGCTCCTGAAAGCTTATCCAAACGCGATCGCCGGGATGAAAGACAGCTCGGGTGATTGGAACAACACCAAAACTTTTCTCGACGCGTTTGCCAAAAATGGTTTCGACGTGTTTGTCGGTAGCGAGTCGTTCTTGCTGGCCAATATGCGCAATGGCGGTGCGGGCACCATTTCTGCAACGGCCAATGTGAATCCGGCGGCAATCCACAAGCTGTACAGACAGTGGAATAACGCGGATCAACAACAATCGAAATTAAATGTCGTGCGTGAGGTGTTCAGTAGCAGGAAATTTCCGTCCATGATCGCAGCCTTGAAGCAGGCGATTGCTATCTACAGGAACGATTCGGAATGGTCCCGCGTGCGCCCGCCTGTGGTCGAGCTTACGAGAGAGCAGGCAAAGTTGCTCGCTGCGGAATTGCAAGCGATCGGGTTCGCGATGCCGGACATCGCGTGAGTTCAGCTTTGGATTTGCGCGACCTCGTGCGCGCGCAATAAGATGGCGGGTGCGCGGACTCCGCTGCGTTTGTTCCATCTTGCTGATGACGACCGCGGCCATCTGGTTCCTGCTCGATGCTGGCGGTTGCGCCAAACATCGCCTGCAGGGCGGTTTGTCAAAGTTGAAGCCGTGCCAGTTGCCTGGAATTGATGAGGAATTGCTTTGCGGTAAACTGACGGTTTTTGAAGATCGGGAAAAGCGCACTGGTCGAACGATCGATCTAAACATCGTCGTGCTGCCGGCGCTTGATCAAAACACGAAAGCTGAGCCGCTGTTCGATCTGGCGGGCGGTCCGGGCGCATCGTCCGCTGAGCGAGCGGATTTCTACGTCGGACCGGGTAAAGACTATCGCCGCCGCCACGATGTGGTGTGCGTCGATCAGCGCGGCACCGGGCAATCAAACCGCCTTTCAATTCCACGAGAAAAAACAGCGCAGTATTACCTGAGCGAGATGTTTCCAATCGATTACGTCAGAGAAATGCGTCACGCGCTCGAGCAGCGCGCGGACCTGACGAAATACACAACGTCCATCGCGATGGATGATCTCGACGACGTGCGAGCATGGCTTGGTTACGACAGGATCAATCTTTTTGGTGGGTCGTATGGAACGCGCGCGGCGCTGGTTTACATGCGGCAGCATCCGGAACACGTGCGCAGCGCGATTTTGTTGGCCGTCGCTCCGACTGATTTAAAAATGCCGTTGCACCATGCCGAGGCCGGAGCACGCGCAATGGAGCTCTTGTTGGGCGAATGCGAACACGACGCCAAGTGTCATGCGGCTTTCCCGCAAATTCGCGACGACTGGAAAAACGTGCTGGCGCAGTTGGAGAAACAGCCAGCCCGTGTGGAATATTCTCCGCGCGACAAGGCCGCGCCGACGACAGTCGAAATTCAGCCGGGTGTGTTTGAGGAGAAGATCAGGACCTGGATGTACGGACGCGACAAGGCGGCGCGGATTCCATTGATCGTTCACCATGCGGCAGCTGGCGATTTCGCGCCGTTTCTCCAGCAAGCGATCGGGCCATCGATTCCTGACTTCGTGGCAGACGGAATGTATTTGTCGGTCACGTGCGCGGAAGACGTCCCGTTCATTAATCAGGACGAGGCGGCGAAGTTGAATGCGGGCAATCCGTTCGGGAATTATCGTGTGTTTCAGCAAACCCGCGCATGCGGGATGTGGCCGCGCGGTGAGATTCCAACCGATTTTCTTGAGCCGGTTTCTTCAAATGTGCCGGTGCTGATTTTTTCCGGCAACAGGGACCCGGTCACGCCGTCAAGGTATGGTGAAGAAGTCGCCAGGCATTTGCCAAACAGCAGACATGTAATTATTCCAGAGGCCGGCCACGGTGTTGATGGCCTGACGGACCCTGGTTGTATGGATCGGATTGCGATCGAATTTCTGGACAAAGGCGATGCGAACAATCTTGACGTGAGCTGCGTCGAGCGAATGGCACCGCCGCCGTTCGTAACGAGATAGCGTCCTGATGCCGGCGGAACGCCTCGACACAGCGAGGCGGCTACAATCACTACGTGCGCCAGTGGCGAAGAACTCGATGGCTCGGACTAGCAGTTACGTGATCGGCGGTCGTCGCAATTAGTTGTCGGCGGCGCAAATGGGCGAGTGCACCTTGGACTGCGCTCTTCGATAGGCCCGTCGCGTCGGCAATTGTTCGCAAACTCGCGCTGACGGGTTTCCATTTCTTCCGCGCGGCCTGGCCGTAAAGATGCAGATAAACCAGATAGGCGGCGGGTTTCTGATCGTGTCCGATCAAATCACGCATCAGAACGTCGAGGACATAATCGTCCGTAGGAATGGTTTGGCGAAAACGGGGCATGGCGCCTCGCGAAGCGAGGCGGCTACAGGTACGCGCTATACCGATAAATGGACAGCACTTTCTAATACTGCGAGCAGCTCGCTCCTGGACGCGAACGTGTCGATCGCATTAGCTTCGGCGTATCATGATCAAGCAAATCAAGTTTATTCGCATTCCGGTCGCCGACCAAAATCGCGCCTTGGATTTTTACACGGAGAAACTGGGGTTCACGATCATCACCGATCAGCCCTTCGACGAGAAGCAGCGCTGGATCGAATTGCGAATTCCGAAAGCGGAGACACGCGTCGTGTTGTTCACACCTGAAGGTGAGGAAAAGCGAATCGGGTCATTCATGAACATGTCGTACGTGTGCGATGACATCCACAAAACGTATGCCGAACTGGAAAAGCGCGGCGTGGAATTTGAAGGCCCGCCGCAAAAACAACCCTGGGGCACCTACGCGATGTTCAAGGACAGCGAAGGCAATCGGTTCGTTCTTTCGTCGGAGTGAAAGAGTGCTCATCGGTAATGAGTGACATCTCATGAGCGACAAGTAATCGCCTTCGCTTCGATGCGCGCGACTAGCCACCAACCGTTGACCACAGGGATTGCAGCTAATGGCAACCGCCGCTATTTGTGCGGCTGTGCGAGCGACCAGGTTCGAGTTCGAAAAACGCTTCTGGATCATATGCGCGATTTATTTCGTAGGATTTTCCCTTTCTGTTTTTGACCAGGTTCCGTTCATCGCCGCGCTGCGGCATTTGATTGCGCCGTCGGTCATCCCAGGAAGCGCGGAGGCTGAAAGGTTTGCACGAATAGTAATCTTGTTTGGTTCCCTGCTTGTTTTTCTCGCAGCAGCGCTACGCACCTGGGGCGCGGCCTATTTGCGAACCGAAGTCGTACACGACACTGCGCAACATTCGGAAGCGCTCGTAGCGGACGGGCCTTTTCGTTACACGCGCAATCCGCTTTATCTGGCGAACCTTCCGGTAGCGGCTGGAATCGGCGTCCTGACCAGCCGTTTCGGATTTATTTTTCTGGTGCTGGCAAACTGGATTTTTGTTTATCGGCTGATTTCTCGCGAAGAGGAATCACTGCTGAAAACTCAAGGTGAATCGTATCGCGCCTATTGCCGGGCGGTCCCGCGCTTCTGGCCCGCGCTAAAGCCGCGCGTTCCGTCCGGAAATCTCCGGCCGCAGTGGGCGCAGGCATTCGGCGGCGAGAGTTTTGTCTGGCTATTTGGGCTGGCTGAATTGCTGGTCGCAATCACGCTGCGGCCAATGGCTGCGCTGATCGTATTTCCGCTGGGATTTATGGCGCATTTTCTAATAACGCGACAGATCCAAAAACGGCGAAGCGTGTAGAGACCGACGCAAGTCGTTTTGCGGCCGGCGTCACAGCATGCCGACCTCTATGAAATGCAAAGGAGTCACGACATTGGCTGTCGTGACTCTCGCATGAACGAAATTGAAGCAGTGCTATTTCTTGCCTGCGCGGGTGTAGTTGATCTCCATCGTCTTCACTTCCCGGCCGCCGCGGTCTTCGTACCACTCCAGTGTGTGATGATCTTTGTCGGTGACCTTGATGGCTTCGCGGATCTTCTGTTTCATGCCGGGAATGCCTTCGAACTCGGAAGTGTAAGTGAACGTCTTGGTCGCTGGATCGTACTCGCCCTCTGAGAACATGATGCCCGTGCCCATGTTATCGATCCATGAACCGACGAATTTCTTTTTCACGTTGTCGTAACCATCGATTCCATGCCCTTTGAACGTCATCTCCTTTTTCTTACCGTCGGGGCCGGGCATTTCCATTTTCCCGGTCACGTCGAGCGTGGAGAAACGGCCGTCCATAATCGATTTTCTGACGGCCGTGCCCTTTGATTGTTGTGGCGGCGCGTTCGGGTCGGGGTTCATCCAGAACTTGATGGTGTAAGTCCAATTGCCATCGAGATCGGTGAGGAGCTTGTGGTTCTCATTTAGTTTCGACAGCTCCATCATTTGCTTCATCATCTCCTGCGGATTCGGCTGTCCACTTGGAGCTGCAGCGGAGCCTGTGGCAGCAGCGGGCGATTCGGCCGGGCTTTGCGCAAATGAGGGAGTCGCGATCAGTACCGCGAATAGAATTGTGATTAATGGCGTTAATATTTTCATGAGCGGATTCTGCCAGTGATCAGTGACAAGTAACAAGTGCGAAAATCGAAGAAAGAAATATTCGTACGACCAACTTTTTCGTTATCCGGCTGACACTCCGAAAGCTTTCGCGAGCAGGCAGGCGCTGCTACGGTAGTATCCTGAAGATGAAACGAGAAAATCCGACAATTGAAATTTGTCCCGGCATCACGCGCCGAACCGTTGCCCATGGAAAGACGATGTATCAGATGATGGCGACACTGGCAGCCGGGAGTACCATGCCAGCGCATTCGCATCCGCAGGAGCAGATCGTTCACATTCTCGAAGGACAGATGCACCTCATCGTTGACGGCGTGCCGCATGAGCTTTTACCTGGCGATTCTTTCTATCTCGCGAGCAATGTGCCGCACGGTGTGGAAACGTTGTTGCCGACGCGTGTTCTCGATACTTTCAGTCCACCACGGAACGATTACCTGGCGATCGACGAAAAAGTTCTCCACGGCGCGTTGTAGAGGTTTGAGCGGAACAATTAGAGCATTCCGCGGCTGACACAGCCGCCTCTACACCCGCTTCGCGGAACGCTTGTTCCTATTTCTTTTCGCGATAGCGCGCTTGTTTCTAGCTCCTGATCCGGCACGCCCAGCGGTTGCGCTGTAGAAACCGCGAACCATCGCTTCACGAATGATCGCTTCTTCGGCCGGATCCGTTGCTCTCACCATTCGCTCTGCTAGTCCGGACAATTCTTTACCGGTGAGCCGCCGTTCGGCATCCAGCTGATAAGCAAAACGGATCACAACCAACTGTTCTTTGGAATCGAGCCGCGTGATCTCCTCGATGATTTCGTTAGCGGTCATGCCCAAAGTGTATTGCGAAGAGCAAGAACAAGCAATCGGAGACGGACGGCACGAAGGTCAGCCATCCGAGCACAAATCAAACCTTACTTCCGCTGGTCAATAAAGATTTCCCAGCGCTTTACGCTCTCCAGTTTCAGGATGCCATGTTTGGCCCACGGGTCGTTTTTCAATTTCTCCCGCACTTCGTTTTCATCTCCAGCATTGAACACCAGTAGAGAGCCGCCCTCATCGACCAAAGGGCCGCCCATCAGAATAAGACCGTCGTCAACGAGTTGATCGATGAACTTCGCGTGCTCATCCCAAAACGGCTGCTCGCGTGTGCACTTAGAGAAATCGCGATTTGGACCGGCGGAAGAAATTGCCAGGAACGTCTTCTTCATTACAGAACGATCTTCAAACGCGCATGCGTTGCGTCAAGAATCCGCTATGTGCCATTTAAGCGCCGGCCCTCAAGTTGGAACGTCGAGTTCAGTAGCGTCGCCAATGCAAGGTTTCGAATGCAGTCCAGCAGAAGACCAGCCAGAAGAGACCGGCCGCGAGGGCGCCGATAACGTCGGTCAGATAATGGGCTCCGAGATAAATGCGGGTAAGCCCGATGAGCAGGTTCCAGAAGCAGGCGACCAGTACAAATTTCAGCATTCAGGCCAGCCGCGCAGAACAATTCCGCGATCCTCGATTGTAGATTGCCGGACTTGGCGGCGGTACCAGCCCGCGCGTTCAAAATGACGATCATGCTTTATTTCTCCGGCGAGTATTGATTTCCATGGTTTTTGACTCATTCCGCCCCGAACGCGCGGCGCAGTGATTCGCCTATTTGCCGAAAGAAAATTTTCAGCATTGCAGTCGGGTGCTCCCGGATTGCTTCGATGATGCGTTCGCTTAGGTCCTGCTGAGGCTCCTCGAGCGTCCCCGACAAATGCACGGCCGTCCACAAGTATCCGTTTTTTTCGCTCGGGAAGACTTCCTTCACCACCGGCGCCGTGAGAAACTCGAGCAGAGCCGGCGTGACCCTAAGATTAATTGTTCCGCGCAACGATTCTTTGCGCACAAATATTTCGCCTTCCGCGCGGAACTTGCCTTTCTCTTCCATCGCGAACCGTTTGAAGTTGATGCTGGGGTAATGCCATTCTGCATCGAACTGGCAGTCATCGAGCTTGATCCGCTGAAGCGATTTGTCGTTCACCAGCGTCGCAATCTTTTCGAGAAAAGGCAGCTTAAAGATGTGGCCCTCGTCAATGCGCAATTCGGCTTCGCCACCCGAGCTCTCCAGCTTGGTGTCTTTTCCGGTCCAATGAATTTTCGATGTGGCCAGGCCGCCGACATGGTCGCGCCAATCGGCTGGAGCCCAGGCATCGATGGGCAGGCGGTCCAGTGTGAACCGGAAATCAACGCTGCGGTCGTCGGGCCGGGTGCCGGCTCTGCCTTCCGCGTGAAGGCGCCCCTCGACGCGAGCCTTCGGGTCGAGGTCCATGTTATAGAGGGTGAGCAGCTCCCTGGTGATCAAAATGTGGATATGTTTCACCGTCATTTCCGGGAACGGATTCATCCGCAATTGGCCTTGGCGGGCCTGATACTCAAAATCACGACCGTGCGGCGTGATAAGAAGTTGAGTAGCAAAAATGCCAGCGCGTTTCCCGCGAAAACGCCACGTCACATCCGCCGTGTCCGCTTCGACATGGTTCAGGTAAACACGTTCCGGCAAAAGATACTTCGCGTACCACGGCTTCGGCGGCAACGGCTCCGGTCGTGGCTCGTAAACCTGGATCTCGACTTCTCCGGTCTGAACATGAACGTCGTCGAGCTGCCAAAGGCGACTGAATACGCCGCACGGATTGAATCTGGCCGTGATTCCGTGAGCGTCCATCGAGCGTAGCGCTTTCCATCCGTCGTGCGCTTCGAACCCCGGAGTCTCTGCCGTCCACGTGCCGGTGCGCTTAATTGGTTCATAATGCCCGGCCGGGAAATGCAATCCCTTCGCTGTTTCCTTTTCCATTTCCGCTCGAGACCGATCGCCCTCGACATAGCGCGTAAGTCGCGGATTCAACCACGCGATGGCGATGATCCAGACCGTACTCACCACGAGAACGAGCGCGAGGAACGCGATTACAAGAGTGCGTCTAATGTTGCGCCAAACGGGGGCGAAAGAATCGTCCATAGTGACTCAGACTACGGCGCGACCCGGAGTGAACAAGCCTGATGCTGATGCAAAAAGACCTAAACCAACGCCGACCATCACGAGCGCGATCAGCGCACAGACGTCAGAAGTCTGTCGCCTGTTGGGCAGATTTACTTCCTCTGATCAATAAAGATTTGCCAACGCTTTATGCTTTCCAATTTCAGGATGCCGTACCTCGCCCCGGGGATCGTTTTTCAATTTGTCCCTTACTTCATTTTCATCTTCGGCATTGAAGATCAGTAGAGAGCGGCCTTCATCGACCAAAGAGCCGCCCATCAAAACAAAACCGTCATCAACGAGTTTATCGATGAACTTCGGGTGCTCATCCCAAAAGAGCTGCTCGCGCGTGCCTTGGAGAAATCACGATTCGGACCGGCGGAAGAAATTGCCAGGAAAATATTTTTCATGACAGACGAAGTTCAAACGTCCGCGAGTGTGGTGTCAACTTTTCGGCTCGTCTGCAATCCGGATTACAACTTTTCCACGCGTATGATGAGTCGCAGCCTGTTGTTGGGCTGCGATCGCTTCACTCATTGGGAGAACTTGTGTTACGATTGGTTTGATCTTTCCGGCGTCGATCAGTTGCGCGATCTCTGCCAAATCTTCAGAATCGGGATGAACGGAGATACCCGCGCCGCGAATGCCACGCTTTTTGATTTCAGCTGGGTCAGGGCGCGCGACCAGCGACATGACGATGCCGCCTTTTTTCACCACACCGTAGGAACGTGCCAGCGTTTCTTTCCCGACCGGATCGAGCACCGCGTCCACATCTTTGGCAACGTCTTCAAATTTCGTCTTTGTGTAGTCCACTGCCACGTCCGCGCCGAGTTGCTTGAGAAGATCCTGGTTTGGCGTGGACGCAGTCGCAATGACACGTGCTCCGCGCGCTTTTGCAATCTGGATCGCGAAACTACCGACGCCGCCTGATCCGCCGTGAATGAGAACGGTTTGTCCCGGCTGCAGTTTCGCCACGTCTACGAGCGCCTGCCACGCAGTCAAAGCGCCCATCGGCACCGCCGCGGAGTCTACAAAGTTCAGAGTCTTGGGCTTTGCTGCAACTTCCCCCTCCTTGACAGTGATGTACTCGGCCCAGCCACCTCCGAAAGTCGGATAGCCATAAACCGCGTCGCCCACTTTGAGTTTCGTGACGTTTGCTCCCGTTTTCTCTACGACTCCGGCGATTTCGTAACCCGGAATCAGTGGCAAGTGCGTGCCGAATTCGCGCGCATATTTCCCGCTGAGCGTGAGCGGGTCTGCTGGATTGACGCCGCTGGCAATCACGCGCACCAGTGCTTCATCTTCATTCGGCTCCGGTCGCGAGGCCTCTTCAAATTTTAAGACTTCAGGAGCACCATACTCGTGCGCAACGACGGCCTTCATCACTGGCTTTTCCTCGGCGCTCGCGGAGTAAACGACCAGCAGTGGCAGAGCCGCAAAACTTAAGATGAAAGGTGTGCGCCGAGACCTTTGCATGGCGCAGCTTCGCCTGCGATTGCGCGACGAGCTAATCCGAAATTGTGTTATCTGCTCCGCGGCTGACACTCGGAAAGCATTCGCGAGCAGGCAGCCGCCTCCAACCGCTTGGCGGAGAACCGCTGGGCGTGAGCTCAAACATCCGCGGCTCTGGTTCAGCTTTCGATTGAAGCCCGCTGCGCTGAGTGCACAGTAGTCGCGAGGTGAAAGCCGCCGCTGATCAGAATCCCAGTGCGAGGAAAATAATCATCGTCCTCGCTGTGATGCTAACTGTCTGCGTGGTCTCGGTAATCATTGCAGGCGTTACCAGCCTGATCTCATTGGCTGATAGAATGCATCCAGTTGCTGGCACGATCGTATTCTGGGCCGTTTGCCTGGCTGCTGGATTTTTCGCGCTCTACTGTGCGATGGCATACGCGAGGCTTCCCGCTGCCCTTATCCCACCGGAGGAAGACTGCGGTCCGAAGCACGACGCCTATTTGCAGGCTCTTCGTATCCGACTCGCCGCAAATCCTCGGACACGCGATCTGACACTCGTCACCAAGGAAGAGATCGAAAAGGCGGTTGGGCATCTCTCAGCCCAAGCGGATTTGGTCGTCCGCAGAACTGCCAGCACGGTATTTCTTAGCACCGCTTTGATGCAAAATGGCCGGTTGGATGGGCTCATCGTCCTGTTTACTCAAATCCAAATGGTCGGACGTATCGCCCGGATTTACGTCCAGCGTCCCTCCCCTCGAGAATTGGTACGACTGTACGCGAATGTCGCTGGTACAGCTTTTGTCGCGAGCGGGCTGGAGTCGCTTGACCTTGGAGAAATGGTCGCGCCGCTCGCGGTTTCTGTCGTGCCGGCGCTCAAAGGCGGAATTCCGGGTTTGAGCGGCATCTCAGCTCTCCTGGTGAAATGTGTCTCTAATGGCGCCGCGAACGCCTTCCTCACACTGCGCGTGGGCGAAGTCGCACGCCGCTACTGCGAACTTACTTCGCGATGTCCGGCCGAACTTATCCGTAAATCCGCTACAGCTGCAGCTGTTCAGCATCTTGGTCGGATCGTGCGCGAAAACGGCGCGCTGGTTGTGAAGAAGATTTGGGCGAGCACCGGGCGCGCGCTTATCGACAGCGGTGTCTCGAAAGCCGAGGATATTGCAGGTGCGACACGCGATCTTTTTGGCAGAATTTCCCCCTGGCGGTTGAAGGAAGAAGATCCGGCCGTCCATCAGTGATGTGCAATAGCGCGATAACCTTGATTTCTCGACCAGTTTTGCTTCTGATCGCCGTCATTTGCCTCGGCGCGTTTCGAGTACGCGCGGAATCCAACGCGGGATCGTCGCGTATGGTGAAAGTCGGCGACGGTGTCTCTTTACGCGTGATTGAAGCGGGCGAGCCGAGCGATGGACCTGCACTAGTTTTTATCCCGGGGTGGAGCACAGGTGCTGACATTTGGCGCCATCAAATCGACAAATTCGCAAAAACGCATCGAGTCATTGCGTTCGATCCGCGTTCGCAAGGTGAATCGACGAAGACGACCAGTGGCAACACGCCGGAAAGACGCGCGCAGGATTTGCACGCGTTGCTGGAGCGCCTGGGCGTGCAGCGGCCGGTTCTCATTGGATGGTCGCAAGGTGTTCAGGACATCGCAGCTTACGTTGAGCACTACGGCACCAAAGAGCTCGCTGGAATTGTGTTGGTGGATGCGGCAGTTTCCGATGGCGCCGACGGCATGGCTGCGCGTTCGCAAGAGACCGCGGCGCAATTCAAAATGTTCGCCGTTTATCAGGCGCATCAGAATGAGTATTTGCACGGCATGATGCGAACAATCATCAGCAAACCGCCGAGCGACGACGCGATTGAAGGGCTGGTCAGCACTGCGATGAAAACGCCGCCTGATATTGGTGTCGGCATGCTCGTTGCCGACATGTTCGGCGTGAATCGGACGTCGGCGCTTCAAAAGATTGGCTGTCCGACTTTAATTATTGCTTCGGCGAACTCGGATGAACTCGCTCGCCAGCAGGCGGCCGCGAACCGGATCCCGGACGCCCGTTTCGAAAAAGTCGACGATGCAGCGCACGCGGTGTTTATCGATCAACCGGATCGCTTTGATGAGCTGGTGACGAGTTTTGCAGCGAAGGTGGCAACGAAAACTCCGCATATTAGTGGCTGCGTAGACCGGATCGGCGCGCCCCCGTTCGACTTCGCTCAGGGCAAGCTTGTTCGCGCATTAGCTTTCAGCTGCGAGTCCCTGACATTTTTTTAAATCGAGTTTGCCGGAGGCGAGGACTGGAATTGCGTCAACGCGCTGGACCTGTTTGGGAATCCACAAGTTCGGCACGCCCGCTTCGTGAAGCTTGCTGCGCAACTCCGCGAGATCGATATCTACCGCGCTAAGCAGAACGAGCGCCTCGCCTTTTGCCTCATCCTGCACGCCCATGACGGCTAGTGGACGCTCGTCTCTCCCGGACAAACCAAGGAGATCGACAATTTTGTTCTCGATTGTTTCGTGCGGCACCATTTCGCCGGCGATCTTCGAAAATCGCGACAGGCGCCCTTCGATATAAAGAAATCCGTCCTCATCGAACCGGCCGATATCGCCCGTTTTCAACCAACCGCCGCGAAGAACGTCCGCGGTTTGCTCGGGATCATGCAGATAACCTTCGAAAATGTTTGGCCCGCGCAGCCAAAGCATCCCGGTTTCGTACAGCGAAAGTTCTTGATCCGTTTCGGGTTCGCGAATTTCCGCGGCGATTCCGGGTGCCAGCCTGCCAACTGACCCCAAACGGCTGGATGATTGCACGTGTTCTCCAGCCTTTTTCGGTTCGGGATCAGGCAGGTTTGTGCTTACCACCGGCGCTGTCTCGGTGAGCCCGTAGCCTTCGAAGACTTTTTTGTTGAACCGTTTTTCAAAATGGCTGGCAAGATCGAGCGGCAACTTTTCGGCGCCGGTGATAATGAGGCGCAAGCTGCGAAGCTGGTGCGGTTCGGCTTTGCGCAGGTACATGCGCAGAAAAGTGGGAGTCGCCAGAAGGAACGTTAGTTTGTATTGCTCGATCAATGCTGCGTTCTTCGCCGCTTCCAGCGGATTGGGATAAGTGACAATTCGCACACCTTCGATGAGCGGATACCAGAGTGTGACGGTCGATCCAAAGGTGTGAAAGAACGGCAGCGACGCGAGGATGGCGTCGGTCTCTCGTGCATCCAGCAGTTGCCGAAACTGCGAGACATTTCCGACGACGTTGCGGTGGCTGATTACGACGCCCTTTGGTTCTCCGGTGGTTCCACTTGTAAAAAGCAAAACCGCTTCTCTGTGGCCGCCTTCCTTTGGAATTTGCAAAAGACGCAAGAGCAAACGTGCAGGAACCAGGAGCGATACGATCCACCAGAAAACGATCCGGTGTTTCAACTCCGGCATCAGTTCGTCCAATTTCAAAACGCGTTCCGGCCACGGAAAATCTTTGAGTCGTTCCATGAATTGCGTGGCTGAAATTGCGACCCGCAAGTTGGCGCGCCTGCAGCAAGATTCATTCGACGCCCGTCCTACTGTAAAATTAAGATCGACAGGAACGTTGTCCGCGAGCGTCACTGCCAGATTGGCTACCATCGATGCTTTGCTGGCGGGCAAAACGATGGCGATTCGTTTGTCAGAAAATTCTTTCCGAAGATAGCGACTCAATGCCGCTGCCGCGCCGAGCAGTTTTGCCCGGCTCAGCTGGCTATGATCGATTCCGTCGATCACCGCCGTCGCGAACCGTCTCCGCTTGAGTCCACGTACACATTCTTCGGCAAGGTGTCGATCTAACGACGGCCGGCGGCTGTAACAAAATTCACCTAGTTTAAGCAATTCCTCACGCACGGTCGCATTGTCGGCGGCCTCGCCCTGGAGCGGTTTGCCAAAGGCGATGATGACAGGATACGGGATGCGCCGGGGAAATTTCGTGAAAAATCGGCCGCCTTGGAATGAGAAAATCGAGCCCCAAAGCTGATCGAGCCAAACCGGAACAACCTGCGCATTGGCGTGCCGCGCGATTAGTTCGTAGCCGCGTTGCAAGCGCAAGAGAACCCCTGTGCGTTCCAACTGTCCCTCGGGAAAAAGACAGACGATCTCGCCTTCAGCGATTTTTTCAGTCGCAGCACGAATGGCGGAACGCGAATGCCGAATATCGATTGGAATGCAACCCAGGGTGCGCAGAAGCGAATGTAGAATCGGTTGATAATAATACTCCTGGTCGATGATGTAACGAATTGGGCGCGGGCAAGCGAGCTGCAGGACGATGGCGTCGACCCAGGTGATGTGGTTAGGCAAAAGCAGGAACCCGCCTGCGGGAATATTTTCCAGGCCCAGCGCAGTGACCCGATAAAAGCAACGCACCAGCAGCCGACCAAGAAAATAGAGCGCGCGTTCAGCAGCGGACGTGGAAGACATCGTTTATCATTTACAATTAACGCGTGGCCATCTGCAATCGGCATCTGACGGTGGAAGGCGGATGAAGAAATCAATCAGTGGCGCACAGGGCGCGCTTTTGCTGCTGCTCGGGATCAATCTGTTTAATTACATCGACCGGCAACTACTGGCTGCGCTCGAGCCTGATATTCGCGCAAGCTTTTTTGCAGCCAACGACGTAAACGCGATGACGAACACCGGCCTGTACCTTGGCAGCGCGTTCTTTGTTACTTACATGATCAGCGCGCCGATTCTCGGCTTGCTCGCCGATCGATTCTCGCGCTGGCTCATCATTGGTTGCGCTGTGATTTTGTGGAGCCTGGCCAGCGGCGGCTCTGGTCTTGCGGCGACATTCGCGATTCTCGTAGCAACTCGTGTGTTCATTGGAATTGGCGAAGGCGGCTACGGGCCGGCGGCGCCGACGATTTTGTCGGATCTTTTCCCAATCGAAACGCGTGGTCGCATTATGGCGATTTTTTGCGCCGCCATTCCCGTGGGCAGCGCGCTCGGCTACGTCATCGGCGGACTAGTTGGCGCTCATCTTGGTTGGCGCTGGGCGTTTTATCTGGTCGCGCCGCCGGGGTTGTTGCTCGGTCTTCTGTGCTTCTGGCAACGCGACCCGCGCGTCGCCGCAGATCATGTGGTACAAAAGGCACCACGGCGCAGTCTGCGTGACTACCTGAATTTGTTCCGCACTCGCTCCTATCTCATCAACTGCATCGCGATGACATTGATGACTTTCGTAACGGGCGGATTGGGCTTCTGGGTACCGGCATATCTCCGTTATCGCAATCAGAGCCCTGACGTCGGCATGACGATCTTTGGCTTGATCACGGTCGTCGCGGGGCTGGTCTCGACGCTTCTGGGAGGTGTTATCGCCGACAAGTTGCGTTCGCGTTTTCCCGGGTCGTACTTCTGGGTCTCTGGAATCGGAATGGTGATCGCATGTCCCATTTTCGTTGTGGCCCTTTACGTTCCGTTTCCCGCGGCATGGATCGCAATGTTCCTGGCGATCTTTTTCTTGTTCTTGAACACCGGTCCTTCAAACACGGCTCTGGCGAATGTTTCGCTGCCTGCGGTGCGTGCGACAGCATTTGCTGCGAACATCTTCATCATCCATGCGTTCGGCGACGTTCAGGCATTCTGGTTGCTGGGGTACATTGCCGGTCACACAAATATGCATGTGGCGTTTCTATTTGTGTCCGTAATCATCTTCGCCTCGGGTCTGGTATGGCTCATAGGCGTGAAATATCTCCCGGCCGACACGGCTGCGGTAGAAGCTCAGGCATGACAGGTTGATCTTCTCGCGGCAGCCACGCGAATCTGCGACCGCAAACCAGGCTGCAGGTGAATTCACACAGATTTCGATTCGTTACTGTTGCTGCCCTTCAGGTCCCTCCGGAGGTGTGCTAGCTTCGCGCCTTTCTAGCTTCCTGTGAGGCCACGTTTGTTTCCCTTCCGTGGTTCTTTCACTTGGACTTGCTGCTTCAGGCGCAGATTCCCGGGTTGCCCGAGAGGGTTCTTGCTGAAGTTCCGCACCGCCAGCAGGTGAAGGTGTCACAGTCGGTCTGCCCCTCGCACTAGGCTCTTGTTTTGTTGATGGGGTCCCGGTCGCAGCGCCACGCGGAGTTGGAGAAGCCGTAGCGTAGGGCCTGGGCGCCGCTGTCGCACGCGGACTTAGCGATGGTCTGTCCGGCGTTGGCCGGGGTGAGGCCGTTGCTGCGACGGAGGCGCTCGCAGCCGGCGAAGCAGCCACGCGGGGAGTGCTGATTTGGACAGGTGTGCTCTGGGTTTGCGCCGACGTAGAAGCAATCGGCACACTAAGAACGGCGATTATTGCCCCGAACAGCAGGGATGCCCTCATAAGCGATAAGGAACTTGTGCCAAGGACGATCACACAGCTACCAAAAACAATCGGCCCACAGCGTTGCCGCAGATTTGAAAAGAAGTGGCAGAGCGATAAAAATGCATTCCTTCTTATGTTAATCTCGCGCTGTCTCGCTGCCTGCCTTCTCGTGGTGCCTTACGTCTATGCGCACGCCGATGGTGTCCCGGACGACTGCACGCAGCTTATCGTGGGTATCGCGCCGACGTGGAATTCCATGCGCGGTGAGTTGCGATTGTTTGAACGTGCGCGCGGCGGGGACTGGACGGCGGTGGCCGGACCGTTTCCGGTGTTGTTTGGAAAAAATGGCGTCGCCTGGGGCACGGGGCTGGCGGGGCAAAACGAGCCTAGTCTTCGAAAGAAAGAACGCGATGGTCGCGCGCCTGCAGGCGTTTTCGAGATTGGTCAGGTTTTTGGATACGAGCCGCATCTGCCTGCCGGCGGCGACTATCCATATCATCAGGTGACGGAGGCAGACGTTTGGAGCGATGACCCGCGATCGCCGAATTACTATCGGCATATTGTGATTGATCCAAAAAATCCACCGGATAATTACACACACGAAAAAATGCGCTCCGGTGATTTCGCTTATCACTGGCTCGTTGAGATTCGCCACAATTCCGATCCACCGGTGCCCGGCGCGGGGAGCGCGATCTTTTTTCATATCCGGCGCGGTGTGAATCGGGCGACCACCGGTTGCACGACGATGGCGCAGGAAAATCTTGTAAAGCTGATTACCTGGCTTCGAGCGAAACGGCATCCTTGCTATGCATTATTATCAGCCAACCAATACGATAAGAAATGGCGTTCCTGGAATCTGCCTTCTCCGGATGCGTTCGGTCGCAGCGGCTCTGCACGTTTGCCTCGTTGATTGCTGAGATTGTTTGGTTAGTTTCGCTTCATGCGAAGACGTCCTAATCGTGATTCGGAGGCGAACATTCGCCGCATCGACACAAAAACGCGCGCGAAGAAGCAGACGCATGGTTTTCAGGTCCACTTCCTTCGCGGAGATAAAATCGTAACCAAGATGTTTAGCGATAGTGTCTATGGAGGCAAACTGAAGGCCAAGCGAGCCGCCCGGAAATTCAAGCAAACGGCTCTCCGCCGTTTGCCGCGAAGAAAGTTTGTCGGATTTAAGTAAGCGAGCTGCGACTGCTGCAGTTTTTCTGACGATAGACTTTCCAGCATTCGATGAATCCCGGCGCAAAGTCTGCTGGTCGCGCGGCCACCCAACCATCGATGACCCGCTCAGGAAAGAATGCGCCAGTTTCAATCTCTGTTCGATTTGGTGACAGATTGCCGGTCACTTCACCTCGATAAAGCCAGACAAACTCACAGTCGGTACGTTCCGAGGCAGAAAGCTTCCCAATCTTCTTAAGAGAAACGCTTATGCCTAATTCTTCTTTTAACTCGCGTTTAGCTGTTTCATCGTAGCTTTCCGCGACGGTTACATGACCGGCAGCGCTCGAGTCCCATTTCAGAGGATGTCGATCTTTCCAGCGCGAGCGCTGCTGTAAATAAACTTCGCCTGCTGCGTTGAAAATCAGGATGTGAACGGCCCGATGGCGCAAGTTATTCGCATGCACCTCGGAACGGCTGGCATCGCGCAGAATTCGATCGTTTTTATCGACGACGGGGAAACGCTCATTGTTCGTCAGGCCAATATCGGGGCACGGTGGCGATGCGATGAAATTCACGAGGCCGATCCATTGAAGTAATGAGAGCTCTTCAGCTCGAGCTTTGGGATCGATGTTGAGGTGGCGCGCGAGAATATCCCAGTTATCGACGCGCTCCCGAAGCAACTTTCCTAGTTGCTTTCTTCTCTGAGAAAAACCGAGGCGAATCAATTCTAGAAGCAACTCTTCCTCGTGTGGAGGCAATTCCCGCGGGTCTCGCGGCAAGATTCGCACTAGTGCGGAATCAACCTCAGGTCGCGGGAAGAAGACGGTTGCCGGAATGGCGCGCAGAAATTTTACGTGACGGCGCAACTGGATGCGCAATGTCAGAGCACCGTAATCATGAGTAGACGGCTTTGCGGAAAGACGCCTTGCCATCTCTTTTTGTAATGTAAACAACCACAGCGACATAGGGCTTGGATGCGCAAGATACTTGAAAAGTAGCGCGCTCGAGATGTTGTACGGAAGATTGCCAACTAATTTGACGCGTCGATGAGCAAACAAGATGCGCGCATCGAATTTAAGCGCGTCGATGTTTAGTATTTCCAGTCGCTCATGAGCGAAACGCTCCCGTAAAAAATTGGCAAGACGAGTATCTTTCTCGATCGCCAGAACGCGCGCGCCTTTTTCAAGAAGGAGTTCTGTTAACGCCCCCAAGCCGGGCCCGATTTCGAGCACGTAATCCTCCGAAGTAATCTGCGCTTGATCGACAATCCATCGGGCAAGGTTTTGGTCGTGCAGAAAATTTTGACCAAGCGTTTTGACCGGCGAGACGTGTATTTCTTGAAGCGTCGCCCGTATGTCGGAGAGCTTCATTAGAACGCCGGCAAAGGCGCCACAAGCCCAGCGAAATTGGGCTCTTTGTTCACAAAATCGTGTGAACAAAACATGCAGGAATTAGGAATTTTATTCACAAGTTATTCACGGGAGATTTGCTGACGCATATCTCTGACCTGATCAGTGCGTCGAGAGACGCCTTCGCGTCCGCTCACTGAGCTTCTTCCAATTCCCGACGCCGGCGTTTTTTCCGGCTCGTCAAATACGTGCGGCGCGCATCCTTCAGTGAGACGCCTTCAATGAAGTACGCAGTCGCGGCGCGACCAATCGCGTATGTTCCCGAGCCTGCCACGAGACCGCACACCACGTTGCCCCAACCCGGAAAGAATTTCAGGATCGCGCGAGCGCCTTCGCGAAGGACCATCGCTGCGCCAACATTTGCACCGAGCGCGCCGGCGAATTCTGCGGAAGCACGCAGGCTGCGTTCCCGTCCGCTTACATACATGACTCCGGAAACCATCATCAGTTGCAGACTGGTCAGGATCGGCAGATCAGCGAGCGGTATCGGTTGTGCGCCGATGGCAGTACAGACGGCGGTCGTAGATTTTATTAAAAGCTGCGCCACTTCGCGTTGCGCCTCGCGATCTCGCGATATCCGGATCATCTCCATCCGGGCTTCATTCGGCAACTCGCGCGCAAGCAGCGACATGAGACGCCGCGCTTCCGCAGGGGCCAATTCAAATCCCTGATCGTGATCCAAAGGAATTAACCTCAACGTTTCCAAAAAGATGCCGCGTTTCACGAGACTTGATCCGACAACGTGTTCGTCACGTGTCGCACCGACGTCTTTGTGATCGCGCGAAGCCACCTTCTCGAACGGCGGAACGATGATTTCGATTATCTTGCGATCCGTTTCCAACGTCTCATTCCAGCTAAGATATCCGTTTAAGTCAGCCAGTTCGCGTTTTTCCAGCTCTGGTGCGAGTCGGTTGTCGCGGATGAAAAAAATGATGTCGGCAGCGCGATATTTCAGTTCGTCCCGGACGTGGATGGCCGCGGACTCGTCGACCCCGCGGACATCAATTACCGAGATCTTTCCCTGTTCAGGAAAGCCGACGTCGAACCAGCGGCAAAGCGGCGCAGTGGCCGGAGCGACGAACTCGGGCGAACCAAAAAGTGCACCGATGACGTCTCTTGAAGGTATTTTCGCTGAGCCCGCAAAAAGAAAACGTGGTGGGCGTTGCTGGAGAAATAATTGCTTCAATGGTGTGAGCTCGCTGAGAACAGCTTTTCGGATCTTCGAAGGCAACCTGCCTGCGAGACGTTCGAGGCGCTCGACAATTTGGAGCAGTGATGGCGATTTCACAGGTGGAGTAGTCTTTCAATCTTTGAATTTATCCGCGTGCGATAGCTCAGCAGTAGAAAATACATTGTCGAACCCAAATGTTCCGCCATATAGAGATTCGGGCCTTTTAATCTTTCAACCGAAAATTAAAAATCTTTGCTTTCTTTTCCATGAGCCTAAATATCAAAATTCTCTCTGAAGCAGCGAACCAGGCACGTGGTTTGTGCATGGACGCTGTGGAAGCTTCGAAATCTGGCCACCTTGGACTTCCGCTCGGCTGCGCCGAAATGGGTGCCGTGCTGTGGGGCCACGCGTTAAAATATAATCCGGACGAACCGCGCTGGATCAATCGCGATATCTTTGTCCTCTCGGCCGGGCACGGCAGCATGTTCCTTTACGCGTGGCTGCACATGAGCGGCTACGACTTGCCGATGTCGGAAATCAAACGTTTCCGGCAACTGCATTCCAAAACGCCGGGGCACCCTGAATTCGGCGAGACCCCGGGCGTCGAATGCACGACAGGCCCGCTCGGACAGGGAGTCGGCAACTCAGTAGGCATTTCCGTGGCGACAAAAATGGCTGCTGCGCGTTTCAATACTGATGAGCACAAGATTTTCGATCAGCACGTGATCTGTTTGTGCGGCGACGGCGACATGCAGGAAGGCGTCGCTTCCGAGGCGTGCGCGCTGGCCGGTCATTGGGGCCTCGATAATTTGATCTACATCTACGATTCAAATGCCGTCACGCTGGATGCCGCGGCGAAGGAAACGCAGAGCGAAGACACCCACAAACGCATGGAGGCGTATGGCTTCGATGTCCAGGAAATCGATGGCCACGACATGCAACAATTTCTCGATGCGTTGAACGTGGCGAAGAGGCGCGACAACGGGAAACCGCAATTCATCATCGCCCACACGCTCATCGGCAAAGGCATCCCGGAAGTAGCAGGGACGTACAAGGCGCATGGGGAAGCCGGCGCAAAGTATGTTGATGCGGCGCGCAAGGCGCTCGGCCTGCCCGACGAACATTATTTCGTCTCGCAGGAGGTGTACGACTATTTTGCCGAACACAAAAAGAAGCTGCTCGCCGACTACGAGAAGTGGGAACAAACCTACAACGCGTGGCGCACGAAAAATCCGGATAAGGCGAAAATCCTCGATGACGGACTGGAGCGAAAAGTTCCCGCGGATCTTTTCTCGAAGATTCCTGACTTTCCCAAGGATGCGAAGCTAGCGACGCGAAAAGCCGGAGGCGAAGTACTGCAGCCCATTGCGCAAGCGATGCCGTTGCTCATGAGTGGCAGCGCCGACCTGTACGGATCGACAATGAATTACATCGAGGGCGGCGGTGATTTCAATCGCGATAATCCCGGCGGGCGCAACATCCGCTTCGGCATTCGCGAACATGGGATGTGCGCGATTCTAAACGGCATCTCGTATCACGGACTGTTCCGCGCATCGGGCGCAACCTTTGCCGTTTTCACCGATTATTGCCGCCCCTCCATTCGCCTGGCCGCGCTGGCAAAGCTTCCCAATACTTACATTTTTACGCACGACTCGATCGGCGTTGGTGAAGATGGTCCAACTCATGAACCTGTGGAGACGGTGAGCTCGGTTCGGTTGATACCAAACATTGACGTGATTCGACCCGCCGATCCCGAAGAGACTGCCGGTGCGTTTGTGGCGGCCATGGAACGAATCGATGGCCCCACGTTTCTCGCGCTCACGCGGCAGACGGTCCCGATGTTAAACGATATCGATGTGAAACTGCGTCGCGACGGCGTGTTGCGTGGCGGGTACATTGCGAGAAAGGAGAAAGGAAAACTCGACCTGATCATCATGTCCTGCGGGAGCGAACTGCAGCACGCGCTTGCTGCGGCGCAACAGCTCGGCGACGGCGTGCGCGTTGTCTCCTTGCCTTGCTTCGAACGCTTTAATCGCCAGCCGCAAGAATACCGTGAAGAAGTTCTGCCTAACGAATGCCGTAGACGCGTCGCGATTGAAGCGGGAGTGACTGAGATTTGGTATCAATACGTCGGTCTCGATGGAAAGGTCGTCGGGCTCCATCAGTTCGGTCTGAGCGCGCCCGGCCCGGAAGTAATGAAAGAGCGCGGGATCGACGCGCAGCATGTGATTGATGCAGCAAAATCGCTTTAGAAAGCTTCCTCTGATTCAGCTGCATCTTCCGCGCGATCTTCAAAACGCGTGAAGTTCTTTAGGAAAGTAAGTTTGACTTGGCCGATTGGACCATTTCTCTGTTTGGCAATAATTAGTTCGGCCTTGCCTTCCAACTCGGTTCTTTCCTCATCTGAATCGGCGTAATATTCCTCTCGAACAAGCAAACCGACAAGATCGGCATCCTGCTCGATTGAACCTGATTCTCGCAAATCCGCCAGCCTAGGAACTCCTTTGCCGCTGCCTGTTCGGATTTCCGGATTGCGATTTAACTGCGCCACAACAATGATCGGTATCTCTAGTTCCTTGGCCAAACCCTTAAGCCCTGCGGAAATCTCGGAGATTTCCAACTGCCGATTATCCTGAGCGCGGCGGGACGTCGATCTCAGCAGTTGCAAATAATCAACAATGATGAGGCGCACGTCCTGTTGCGCTTTGAGCCGGCGTGCTTTTGCCCGCAATTCGAGAATGGAGAGACCGGCGCTGTCGTCGATGAAGATTTTCGCTTCGGCCAGTTTCGAAGCCGCGTACGTCAGTTTTGGAAAGTCGGCTTCCGCAAGAAATCCGTCTCGCGTTTTAGCCAGGTTGACGCGAGCTCGTGAACACAGCATGCGCTGAACAAGCTGTTGTGCGCTCATCTCCAAGCTGAAAATTGCCACCGGAAGCTTCGTCTCGATGGCAGCATGCTCAGCAATGTTCATTGCCAGCGCCGTTTTCCCCATACTCGGCCGAGCTGCAATCACAATCATCTCTGAGGAATGTAAGCCGCTCGTCAGCTTGTCGAGATCGCGAAAGCCGGTCGACACTCCTGTAATTGCGCCTTTATTTTCAAAGAGCTTCTCGATTGATTCAAGAGTGCTCATCACTTGTTCCTTCATCGAGAGCAGCTGGCCTTTGAAGCGGTCTTCGCCCACCGCGAAAATGCGCTGTTCTACTTCGTCGAGAAGATTGTTTACTTCGTCCTGTTCCTCGTAGGCGCGCCGGACACTCTCGGTGGCGGCCGAAATGATTTGGCGCAGGATGTATTTGTCGCGAACGATCTCCAGGTAGTACTCAAGATTCGCCGCCGTCGGAACGAACGTGAATAAACTTGTGACGAATGCCGCGCCACCGACGCTTTCGAGAAGGTTCCGGTCGCGTAAGATTTGCGTAAACGTGATCAGATCGATCGCCTGGCCGGCATTCCAAAGATCGACGAGGACACTATAGATTGTCTGATGGGAGGGCACGTAAAAATATTGCTCATTAATCTTCTCGACACATTCGCCAATGGCTTGCCGCGGCGAGAGCAGCATTGACCCCAGAACGCCTTGTTCTGCTTCGATGCTATGCGGCGGGGTACGGTGAATATCCTGCGCAGAACCTGTTGGCGAAATGGGAACAACCTTTTCGCCGCTTCGTGCCGCCGAACCTCGGCCAGCGCCATTTCCCGCTTTACGAGGCTTCTCTCCTGTCCATGCGGACGATTGAGGCGCCATTTATTCGGTCTCTTTTTTCTCTTCTTTTTTCCTGCGGAAAAACCCGGGTTTCTTTCTCTTTTCAGGTTCGTCGGTCGCAGCGCTCTCGGCCTCGGCCCCGCGGTCGCGGGGTTCTTCTGCGGATTTCACCTGAAAAAGAAGCTGCGCAGTCACATCGTGATGCAACTTGATCGCGACCTCGTGTTCGCCGGTATCTTTGATCGGACGCTCAAGAACAATCTTATGCCGGTCAATCTCCGCGCCGAGTTCGTTTTTGATGCGGTTCATAATATCCTGCGCGGTAACGGATCCAAAGGCCTTGCCGGTCTCGCCGGTCTCCAGCGTGAACACCAGTCGCGCCTTGCCGATTCGGCGCGCCAATTCTTCCGCCTCGTTCAGCTCGCGCGTCTCGCGCTCGGCGCGCTTCTGCTTGAGCGTATCGAGTTGCCGCAGACTTGCCGGCGTAACTTCGTGCGCTTTGCTGTGCGGCAATAAATAATTGCGCGCGTAACCGCGACGCACTTTCACCAGATCGGCTTCCGCGCCCAAACCAGGAACGTT
The DNA here is from genome assembly GCA_035472675.1 of Candidatus Dormiibacterota bacterium. GTDB lineage: Bacteria > Verrucomicrobiota > Verrucomicrobiia > Chthoniobacterales > UBA10450 > Udaeobacter. The sequence goes on along the minus strand of DATIOX010000190.1, from coordinate 39,730 downwards.
CTCGGTTAAGATGATTTTGGTCAGAGGCATCGTAACAATTTTCCCGCGCAAAAACTTCTTATCAGCGGAAGTGCGGGTCACGAGTATAGAACCGGCAAGAAAACTGTCAACGCCGCGAAAAAGAAATTAATCTCGAGCGGAGCCGGGACACATCGCTGCGCAGCGTTGCGATCGGCCGGCCCAGCCTGAGAGACATTTCTTCGTATGGAACTCCCGCTTCGTTGGAGACCGAAAGGTGTGAGTTCAAGTGCTTGAACAGCTCATCCTTTCCCGCCAGCGCCGCCAGCGCACATTCCTCGGCCAGCCGATCCAGTGCCTGCCGGAGGAGCGTCTCTGCCCATTCACGTTCGTAAACGTGTTGAGCACTCCATGTCTGCAAGCTCACCGCTCGTGCGTCCGCCTCGGCGATAGCGGCCGTGTCGAGCTGCCTAGGATCATGGCTCCGCCGCGCTTCTGTGTCCGATCGTGTGCGCGCCCGTGGGCCACGAAATGTTTGAGTGCGTCGAGCGGAAAGGAACGGAAGCGTCCCTTCTCGGGATCGGCTCGAGCGTAGGCACGTGACTCGATCAGATGCGCGAAAAAGCCTTGCATCAGATCTTGCGCATCGTCTGGGTTTGAGCCCTGGCGTCGCAGGAACAGAAAGATTGGTCGCCAATAAATCCGGCATAGTTCCGACAGCGCGCTTAGCGCCTGGTCGGGCGCTGTTTGCGATTCCCCGGCATCGAGGACCATTGTCCAGCGAGTGAGGCGAACAGACCTTCGCGCGTGGTTTCGGTGCCAAACGTCGCAGGCATGCGACGTTTTTATTCGGTGGGAGGAAAATTAGTAAGCCTAATACGCGAGAGATGCGCTGACTCCACTAGCGGCGACGCAACCGGCTAACCCATCCGTACGGATTGGAAAAATTGAAAGGAATTCAAACCATTCCAAGCTTCATGCGACCAGCCTCGCTGATCATGTTTTGGTTCCAAGGCGGGTCCCAAACGAGCTGCACATCGGCTTCATCGATGCCATCGATGGACAAAATCTTGCTCTGCGCATCGTGGGCGATTGCTGGGCCCATTCCGCAGCCTGGAGCCGTCAAAGTCATTTTCACTTCCACTTTGGTGCCGCCTTCCGGTTTTTTGATCAACCGGCAATCGTAAACAAGGCCAAGATCGACAATGTTCACCGGGATCTCCGGGTCATAACATTGGCGCAACTGGTTCCAGACATCTTCCTCTGAAACTTCGCCGTTTGTCGTCGGGGCGGGCTTTTGAGTTGGTTGCGCATGAGGTTTTTCAAGCCCCAAAGCATCGAGATCCTTCTCCGCTATTCGCGCCAAACCCTGGTACGTGGCGATCGTGTAGCTGCCGCCCAGGCTTTGCGTAATTACCCCTTGGCTTCCAGCCGGGATCGTTGTCTTTTGCCCGCTCGGAATCTGGATCGCTTCGCAATCGCGGCTCAATGTGAATTCAGTGTTTTCGTACATCGCTTTTAAGGCCCTCCTCTTACTATGCCACAAATGAAGCGAATGACGAAATCCGAATGACGAATGGAACCGTTTGCTTTTTCCATTTAGTCATTCCTTCGTCATTCGACATTCGTGCTTTGTCATTCTCAGTAAACATCGCGCTTGTAACGCTTGTCACTCTTAAGCTTCTCAACGTATTCATTGGCTTGATCAACGCTTTTACCGCCCTGCTCCTGCACGATTTTTCGCAGCGTCGCATCGACATCCTTCGCCATTCGCTTCGCATCGCCGCACACGAAAAAGTGGGCGCCCTCGCCGTCGAGCCATCTCCAAATCTCAGCGGCATTGTCCTTCATCACATGCTGGACATAAATCTTCTCGGCTTGATCGCGCGACCATGCGCAATCGAGGCGTGTGAGAAGGCCTTCTTTCTTGAACCCCTCGAATTCCTCGCCGTAGGCAAAATCGCACCTTTGGTGCTGCGACCCGAAAAAGAGCCAGTTCTTTCCTTTTGCTCCGGTCGTCCCGCGCTCCTGCAAGTACGCGCGGAACGGCGCCACGCCGGTTCCGGGGCCCACCATGATGATTGGAAGGTCCGGGTCCTCCGGTAAATGAAAATGCTTCGCTATACTGGGGAAAACCGGCACGGGCACGTCATCAGCGCGTTCCGCAAGAAAAGATGAGCACACCCCTTTGCGAATGCGACCATGACTTTCATAGCGGACCACGTCCACGATAAAATGAACCTGTTCCGGATACGTCTTTAAACTCGAGGCCACAGAATAAAGGCGCGGCTGCAGTCTTGTGAGCAAACCGACAAATTCCTCTGGTCTGAAATGAGCTGACGGATGCTCAATGAGAAAGTCGATTACCTCCATGCCCCAAAGATATGTTGTGAGATCCTGCTTGCGCTCTGGAGCGAGAAGATCGCTCAATAACGGCGCAGCGTTGGCACGCTCTGCGATCGCCCTCAAAATCTTGGGCGTTGGTTGCGTGATGCTGTAATCGCGCAATAACGCTTCGCGCAAAATGGTTGGTGCGCCTTTTGGTCGAGGGACCTCTTCCTCGCCGGTGGCGCCAAGCGTGTGAACGATTTCATCTACGAGCTGTGGATCGTTTGTCGCGTATACCGCAAGCGAATCGCCGACCTCAAAGCTCAATCCCCATCCGGTCAGGTCCAGTTCAAAATGGCGCGTATCCTTAGCCGACTCCGGTCCGCTCAGGCGGCGATTGATCAGAAGTTTGGCGAGAAACGGGTTTGCTCGCGAATATCGAGGAGCGGCAACAGAAGCTTCAGCATGCATAACGGTTTCTAGCGGCGATCTCTGGTCGTCGCAAATATTCATCCGTCATTCCCTATCGCCAGGGTGGGGCAAACCTCCATTGCGCGTTGAGCGGCATTTACCTCTTCCGCCGTTTCCGGTTGCTTGAAGAAATGTACGGCGGTCTGGTCTGGGTTGTAGGTGATTAGATTTGGCGCTTCTTCGAGACAAAGACGACACAACGCGCAGCTGGTATCCACATACCACTGCCCAGGGACGTTCTCCGGTTGTTTGCTCAGTTTGTCTGCCACACTTCAATTAACCCAGGATCACGTGTAGTAAACTTCCCTGATCTGAGTAGGAATCTCATTAAGCGCGACGAGCGATGCCGGGAGATTTTCTGGCGCGACGAGTCCCTTTCGGCTCTGCAGACGCAAGCGCAATTGCGAAATCCACTTGTCGCTTGAAGGCATCAACGCGAACAACAAAAACCGAGAGCTCGTCGCCGACACTGAATCGTCCGCGCGATCGCCTCCCAATAAGTTGCCGTCGGGCGGAATCAAACAAATAAAAATCATCCGTTAACGAGGAGACGTGGACCAAACCGGTCACAAGAGCATCCGGCAGTTCCACCATCAATCCATAGTTGCGGACATCAATAATAGCGGCGCGAAAAATCTGGGGATTGCGTGCATCGAGTTGTCGTTGAAAAAACTCCAGTTTCTTCATCTGAATGGCGTCAACCTCCGCGTCGGCAGCAGTTCGTTCTGTAACTGAAATGTGCTCCGCAAGCGAAGCGATCTCGGCCATGTCAGGATGGCGGGGCGCGCTCGCCGAGCGCGCCGGACGGCCTCCCCTGCCTGCGGGATCCCTAGCAAGAGCACGATGCACCACCAAATCGGCGTAACGCCGAATGGGACTGGTGAAATGCAAGTAATTTACCTTGGCCAACCCATAATGGCCGAGCGGTTGTGGAGAGTAACGGGCGCGTTTCAAACTTTTAAGCAAACCGACCTTGAGCGCTTGCTCTTCCGGTTTTCCACGGATTGCCGCCAGCAATCGCTGCAGCTCTGCGCGATGAGTCAGATCGCCAACCTTGTAATTAAAGCCGAGCACGAATTCGCGATACTCTCCCAATTTTTCCGGGTCTGGATTTTCGTGGATCCGATAGATGGTCGGAACCGCGCGCTTTTTCAGCTCGCGCGCGACAGCTTCGTTTGCGGCCAGCATGAATTCTTCGATCAGCTGGTGCGATTTATCATTCTCGACACGCTCCAATTTTACCGGCTGCCCGTCTTTATCGACCCAGACTTTTACCTCCGGAAAATCGAGGTCCAGGGCGCCATGCTCGAATCGCCTCTGCCGCAATAGGGCAGCGAGTTCCCAGGCAAGGTGCAGCCGTTGGCCCAACTGATCGCCGGGTGCCGCGGTCAAAATCGCGTAAGCCTGTTTGTACGTAAGCCGGCGTGCGCTTCGAATTACGCTGCGTGCAAAGCGCGCGCTTTTTGCATTCCCGTGTTTGTCGAAATGAATAAATACAGAATGCGTGAGGCGATCGACGCCAGGATTGAGACTGCAGACGCCGTTGCTCAATCGCTCCGGCAACATCGGGATCACACGGTCCGGGAGGTAGACGCTGTTTCCGCGCCGGCGCGCTTCTCGATCCAACGGGCCGGCAGGCTCTACGTAAGCGGCGACATCAGCAATGTGGACGCCGAGCCGCCAACCGCTCCCGATCTTCTCAACATCAATCGCGTCGTCGAAATCGCGCGCGTCATCGGGATCGATGGTGACGATGAATTCTCTGCGCAAATCTTCGCGTCCCTGGAATTGCCCGGCATCGACTGTCTCAGGAATCCCTTTCGCCTGGTCCAAAACATCCCTGGGAAATTCCGTTGGCAGATGATATTTCCGGATAATCGACAGCATGTCGATACCCGGAGCCGAGGACGGGCCAAGCACTTCGATGATTTCGCCTTCCGGATTAACATGGCGCGATTCCCAGGCTTCCAGGCGAACTACAACTTTATCGCCAACCCGTGGCGCAACTTGGGAAGCTGCTACAGGGAAGTCCGCCGCGGCGGATTCGTCCTGTGCCGAATTAGAAACTTGCCCCACATAAACGTCATGCACGATGCGCGGATCATCCGGGACCACATAATAGAAGTTCCGCGAACGTTGGAGGGTGCCCACAATCCTATCGTGAGCGCGTTCCAGGATTCGAATCACGCGCCCCTCGCGGCGCCCTTTGATGCGTCCGTAAGGTTCGTCCCGCGACATGCGCGCGACCACACGGTCGCCATGCATGGCCGTTCCGGTGTTTTCCGCTGCGATGAAAACGTCCGGCTGCCCCGACATTTCTGACGTCAGAAAACCGTATCCGGCTTGATGAATTGACAGTTTGCCTGTTACCAAGTCAGCCTCGGCCGGCAAAACGTATCGGTTCTTCCGAATCCGCGCGATCTCGCCGGCGCGTTCGAGCTCGCGCAAGCTTTTCCGCAACGCTACCCGTTCGGCCTCTGTCAATCCGAGCTTGCGGGCAATATCGATCTTGTTAAGCGGTCGGTAATCTTTCCGCCTTAGCAGACCCAGAATTTGTTCTCGAATGTTACGTCCGTTCAAAGCCATGTAAGCGAAACAATAGCGCCAGGTTTATCGATTTAACGCGATTTCAATCCGAGGTCGAATCATGTCAAAAGTGATTGTTGCCGATGCATTGGCGATCACCCTCGCGATTGTCTCATTTGCTTCAGGAGGAGCAAAGATGAAGATCACAAGTTCTGCTTTTCAACAGGGTGGGAATATTCCATCAAAGTTCACATGTGACGGCGGCGACACCAGCCCGCCGTTGCAGATCTCAGAGGTTCCTTCCGGCGCGAAAAGCCTCGCCCTGGTTGTAGATGACCCCGATGCTCCAAGCGGACTCTTTACGCATTGGATGGTTTGGAATATCTCTCCGCAGACGAACACGATCGCGGAGGGAAGCACGCCCAAAGGCGTCCACGGAACAAATGACTTCGGTAAATCCGGTTACGGCGGACCGTGTCCACCCTCTGGCACACATCGCTATTACTTTAGGATTTTTGCGCTCGATCGCGAGCTGGACTTGCCCCCTGGTACGAAGCGGAGTCAGCTGGATGCGGCAATGAAAGGCCATGTTGTTGCGCAAGGGGAAGTGATGGGGCGCTACTCAAGGAAGAAATAACTGTAGCCGCTTCGCTGTGCGAAGCGCGGCACTGACATGAATGGCTCGCCTGTGCCGCGTCGCCCGGAGATCGACGTCTACAGCTTCGAATAAAGTATCTGGTGTGTTAGTCTCATCCATGATGCGTGGGAGACTTTGGAAAATCGGCGACCGCATCTTCGATCTCTCGCGGCACGGGCTGATCATCGGTGTATTGAATGTCACTCCGGATTCGTTTTCCGACGGCGGAGATTTTTTCGGCGCGAAAAATGCCGTGGAGCACGGTTTAAGGATGGCCGCGGAAGGTGCGCACATCGTCGATGTCGGCGGCGAATCCACGCGACCGGGCGCCGAAGCTGTGGCCCCGGAAGAGGAATTGCGCCGTGTGATTCCGGTGATCGAACAATTGCGCAGAAAGAGTGAAGTCATTATTTCGATTGATACATCGAAGGCGGAGGTCGCGCGCGCGGCGATTCGAGCGGGAGCTTCGATCGTGAACGATGTTACGGGAGGGCGAGGTGACCACGAAATGATGCCGCTGATTGCCGAAACCAAATCGGCTTTCATCATCATGCATATGCAGGGAACTCCGCAGACAATGCAGATCGCGCCGCAATACACGAACGTTGTCTCAGAAGTTTTTGATTTTTTTCGACAACAATATGCGCGCGCCATGGTTTATAATATTGACCCCATGGCGATTGCGTTTGATCCGGGCATTGGTTTCGGCAAAACGCTTGAGCACAATCTCGAGTTGCTCGCGCAGCTTGAGCGGCTCCGCGCGTGTGATCGACCAATCGTGATTGGCGTTTCCCGAAAATCTTTTCTGGGTAAGCTGATCAATTCGGCGCAGATCAGCGATCGATTGACGCCTGCGGTGGCGTTGACTTCGCTCCTGCGCACGCGCGGCGCAGATGTGCTTCGCGTTCATGATGTCAAGGAAAACGTAAATGCCTTAAAGGTGACCGAAGCAATTCTTCAGAGGGCAAAATGATTCACCAACTCATCGATCTCTGGTTCAGGAGCTGGCGCAGCCTGGTAGAGATCCTGCTGCTGAGCGTAGCGATCTATTACGGTTATCTTTATTTCCGGGGAACGCGCGGCGCGAAAGTGCTCACTGGGCTGGCGATCGTCTTTTTGACGCTGACTCTTATTTCGACGCTGCTCAATTTGGTTGTAATCGGCTGGATCGTACGAAGCTTCTCGGTTTTCCTCGCAGTCGCGCTGGTGGTGATTTTCCAGCCGGAGCTAAGACGCGGGCTGGCCGCTCTTGGCGGTCACCCCATTTTCTCGCTGACGAGCGAGAAGCGGGAAACTGTTCACGATCTGGCCGAGGCAGTCATGCAACTGGCAAATAAACAATTCGGCGCGCTCATCGCAATCGAGCGCGACACGTCGATTCGCGTTTACGAGGAAACGGGCGTCACGATCGATGGAGATTTTTCCGTCGAGCTCATCCTGACCATCTTTCATCCCAAGGCGGCACTGCACGATGGCGGAGTGATTATTCGCAACGGACGAATCGCAGCCGCGGCGTGTATTTTTCCAGTGAGCCAGCGCGAAACGCTTGATCGCAGTCTGGGATTACGTCATCGCGCCGGGCTTGGGATTACTGAGGAATCGGACGCCGTGGCGATAGTTGTTTCCGAAGAGACAGGCAGTATTTCCATTTGTCACCGGCGTCGAATTGAGCGCAATTTCACTCCGGAGACTTTTCGCCAACGGATCGCGGAGATTTTGTTACACAGCAAATATGAAGAGACTGATTCTGAAAAACTGGCGCGCGAAGTTGATCTCTCTCCTACTCGCGACAACGCTTTGGTACCTGATCAAAAAGAACGTAGCGACGACGCCCTCGCCGTCTGAGAGGCCGTCTCCAGCGCCCATCACGGAAACGCGCTGACGAGGTCTTTAGCGCAAAAAACGCGACAGGTTCTCTTCTTCCCAGCGTCGAGCGCGTCGATAACCTGGAAATTTGCGCTCGCGACGGTTAAATTCTTCGGTGTGAACCCGCCGGCGACCTTGTGAGAGTACTTCGTCAGGCACCACTGAGTGCAGCATCTCGTGATAAAGCACGTACCGAAGAAACCAGGCCGGCACGAATGGCTGGTCCAGTGCCCGATTGATTCGAATAACGCGGTCCTCTTCCTGAATTGTGCCAAAGATGAAATATTCCTTGGCGCGATGCTTTCGCCGGCGACCCCACATCACTTTGTAACCACGAAGGCGCCCGCGAAAGTATCGCTTGTTTAAGTTGTCGAACATCGGACGAAGGTCGAAATGCATCCCCTCGTGAAGCAAATTCAACTGCCGTTGCATCGGCAGTTTAGGGTGCGCGAGCTTCCGCTTCGTCTTTTTCTTTGTCTTTCTGCTCTTAGCCATTTTGCACTCACCTTCCGAAAACGAACAAGGTGCACACAGTTTAGTGGCCTTCAAATCCATAGACAAGCAGAGCGCCAATATTTGCCAGAAAAATTCTCAAGTAGCTGGTAATCAACTGATTGTATAGATGGTTCTCTAAGCCAATACCTCGCAGCGTAATCCCCACATCGTCTGGCCTTTAGCAGAAAAACTGTCCGCGGTTTGACCGGACCCGCTCCGATCTCGCTACATTCCTGATCGAACCCGCCAACTGTCCAGGTTTATGTCGGGAACAGTAAAGAATAGAAAAGGTGCACAGCATTTTGCCAAGATTGCAATGCGCGTATAATTGTCCTCAGTCCCGCGGATGGCGGGAGATTTAATCGAGCTTAAATTTGGATGACGCCGTTTCTTCGAAAGTTGCTGGGGCAAAACTGGCTTCTGCTGCTAACCATGCTCGCTCTCGCCATCTTTGGAGTCGTGGCGATTTATAGCGCCACTTCCACGCGCGCAGACGCGAATGCAGTGGATTTCTGGCGAAAACAGGCAAACTGGGTGGTCGTGGGTGTCTTCGCTTTTATGCTAACGAGTTTGATTCATTACCGCTGGATCCGCTGGGGGGCGCTACCGATGTATCTGGCTGGTATCGTCTTTCTAATCCTGACGAAGTTTATCGGCACGAAGGTTTACGGGGCGCGCAGTTGGCTGCATTTGGGGCCGATCAATTTTCAGCCAGCACAGCTTGCGGTTATCGCAGGAATCATGGTTTTGGCGCTGTTCCTGACACAATTTCGCGAAATGCATCCAATGCTACGGTTACTGCTCTGCGGAGCGATTGCTGCGGCCCCATGCTTGCTCATCCTGATGCAACCTGATTTGGGTGAGGTTATCATTTGGGTGCCGGTGCTCCTGGCACTGTTGTTCGCTGGTGGTCTTCCCCTGCGATATCTGATTTGCGTGATTCTCATTGGGGTTGCCTTTGTCCCTATCGCCATCAATTTCGGTTTAAAACCGTATCAGCAACAGCGAATCACCGCGTTTACGCATCCCGATATCGACAAGCAAGGCTCCGCGTGGGCGATCAACCAATCTCTCATCGCCATCGGCTCAGGCGGGTGGTCGGGCAAGGGCTTCAAGGCGCCAAACACGCAGATCGAGCTCGGATTCCTCCCTGCCACTGCAGTGCATAACGACTACATTTTCTCCGCAATCGGCGAGCAATGGGGATTTATTGGAGGAATGTTTCTAATTGGCGGATTCGCCTTGCTCCTGATGACGTGTCTCTTCGTCGCTTTTTTCGCTGGCGATCAATTGGGGCTCCTTTTGGTTATCGGGATCACGGCGCTCATCTTCACGCATATCTTCCAAAACATGGGAATGACGATTGCTCTGCTCCCGATCACCGGTGTGCCATTGCCATTGATTAGTTACAGCGGCTCCTTTGTGCTGATGATCATGTTTGGTCTCGGCCTTGTGAACAGCGTTTGGATCCATCGAAAAATTCCCGCGTGATTGGGCTGCTGAAAGAGGCTCGGCGGAGCTTTCTTAATCATACTCTTGCTCCTGCTCATGCTCTTTGGAATCACTGTTGGTAGAGAGCACGAGTAGCACCAAGAGTGTAGATTACGCGACACATGGAAGCCGATTACAAGGTCAAGCTGGAGGTTTTCGAAGGGCCTCTCGATCTACTGCTTTACCTGATCAAGCAGGATGAGATCAACATTTACGACATTTCACTTGAACGCATCACTCGTCAGTACCTCGAATACCTGCAAGCGTTCAAGGAACTGAATATCGAACTTGCCGGCGAATTCATCGTGATGGCAGCGAACCTCATTTACCTGAAAAGCCGCAGCCTGTTGCCGATTGATCAGCAGCCGCCTGAAGAAGACGCCGAGGGAGATGATCCACGTTGGGATCTGATCCGGCAGTTGATCGAGTACAAGAAGTTCAAGGAAGCGGCCGCGGACCTTCATCTGCGGGAACTGGAACAGGAGCGGATTTTTGCTCGAGAAGGTAGCGCACCCTCGCTCCTGCAAGGACCGCTGCGTCTGGAAGAGGTTGGAATTTTTCAGTTGATCAATGCATTCCAGACGGTGATCAAACGGATCGAAGCACGACAGGATGTGCAGGAAATTTTCGCGGAACGTTTTAGTGTTTCGGAGAAGATCGATATTATTTTGCAACGGGTCGCAAATAATGCGCGGCTACGTTTTTCCGACTTGTTCGGGGCTGCCGTATCGCGCTTGGAAGTCGTGGTAACATTTCTCGCGCTCCTGGAGCTCATTCGTCTCAAACAAGTCCGCGCTGTCCAGAAAAACATGTTTGAAGAAATTGAAATCGCAGCCGCGGCGTAAAGCGGTGGCGATGCGAGCGGTTGTAGCCACGGCGCCGCCCGCCCTGTTGCCGCCCAGCGACAGCGCGCGCGGCCGTGCCGGATCGAACACGCGAGAAGCGCCCCGACGTCCCGATTTTGTCGGGACAACAGCAATATGCCGCAAATCTTGATCGCCGGCTGCGGTTATGTTGGTCAAGCGACCGCGGATTTATTCCATGCCGCAGGCTGGGACGCGGAAGGCTGGACCGCTTCTGAGAAATCAGCAGCGCTATCCGCCAAACCGTATCCTATTTGCCAGGTCGATATTTCAAATCACGATCAAGTCGCAGAGCGCCCCGGAACATTCGATGCCGTCATTCATTGCGCGAGTTCGCGAGGCGGCCGACTCCAGTCTTACCGGCAAATCTATTTGAATGGCGCGCGCAATTTACTCGATCGATTCGTTGGAACTAAGATGCTCTTTACGAGTAGCACCAGCGTTTATGCGCAACGCGATGGTTCATGGGTGACCGAAGAAAGCGAGACTAAACCTGTTCGCGAGACCGGTCGAGTCCTGCTTGAAACAGAAAAGGTAGTGCTCGGCCGAGGTGGTACGGTCGCGCGTCTCAGCGGAATCTACGGGCCGGGCAGGTCGGCGCTATTGAGCAAATTTCTAGATGGCATGGCGATCATCGATCCGGAAAACGATCGCTTCGTTAATCAAGTCCACCGCGACGATATCGCATCCGCACTTTTCCTCGTGGTGAGTGAGGAGTGGCAGAAACGTCAGATTTACAATGTGGTTGACAATCAACCGATGCTGAAAAGTGACTGCTACCGCTGGTTGGCACAGAGACTGAATCGGCCATTGCCGTCCATTAGAGAATTGACAGAGCAACGTAAACGCGGCGACACCAACAAGCGTGTGAGCAATGCGAAACTGCGGAGTCTGGGCTGGACTCTCCAATACCCTACGTTCGCGGACGCGATGGAAAAAAGCATCCTGCCTGGTTTGTCTGAGTTTTGATGTGCCGTTAAGCGTTAAGTGTGACGGTTGAACCGCGCCCTCAAGAAAGCGCGAGCAAATCCCTGCATAACTTATGGCGCGGCTACAGGCAGCTCCTGTGCGCTGACGGCCTGCCATTTGCCATCGCGATAGGCGAAGACATCTGTGAACAGTGTCTTGCGCTCGCCGTGGTCAGTCGTTTCGATTACGACGCCATTCACAATTCCTGCTTCACCGTAAACCCTTACATGCAGATCTTCGAAACGCTTCTCTGGACGTTGGCCACCCGCAGGATGCTCGCGTAGAAACTGAAGGTGTTGGTCCTTTGTGATAATTGCCCCCGGCACAACGTGCAGGAAATCAGGAGCGAGAATCCCTTCGAGAGCCACAGGATCGTCCTCCACCTGTAGCCATCGATTTTCCAGGGCCAGCAACTCCTGTTTCGACTTCTCAGCTGATTTCGGCTCCCGGCTGACGTGACACGAGAGCAGAGTCAAAGGAAGCAGCGCGCACCCGATTACGCGAACCCACGATCTCATAGTGAAAGCTGTTTGACTTTGCGCTACTCGCCCTGGTCCGCAAGTGATGTCATAGCCAGCCGCTCGATTGTGACGCCGACTTCGGTTCGACTTCGACCCAGCCTAGGTAGCTTGCGCCGCTTCTGTGGCTGCGAGATCAGCGGCGCGATGATTTTCGCGTCGTTCGCCAAAAAGCTGGCGGATCACCTCTTCCACGGGCACTTCCTGAACGTTAATGTCGCTCACGTCGCAGGCTTCGAGCAGTTCACGACAGGTTTCGGTGACTTTCGCGCGCGGAACTTTCAACTGGACTGACACCGGCGTTTGTTCCGTTATTTCACCGAAGGCAGAAAGATCGCGCGTCGCCTCTTTTTCGAACGTGAGACTCAGAATTTTGTATCCTGAAAACCGATCGACGATTTCATCCAATGGCCCGTCGAAAAAGATTTTACCGTGATCGATCACCAGAACCCGGTGACACAACTCCTGGATGTCCTGCATGTAATGGCTGGTCAGCAACGTGACGATATGATGCTCCTCATTGTAAACACGCAGAAATTCCCGGACTCTTTTTTGACTAACCACATCCAGGCCGATCGTTGGTTCGTCCAGAAAAAGCACGCGCGGCTCGTGAATGAGTGCGGAAATCAGCTCCATTTTCATCCGTTCGCCTAACGAGAGCTCGCGGACCATCACATTCATTTTGTCCTGCACTTCCAAGAGTTCCGATAATCCGTCCACAACCTTTTTGAACCGTACATGGTCGATCCCATAGATGGCGCGATTGAGTTCGAGGGATTCTTGCGCTGGCAGATCCCACCAGAGCGCATTTTTTTGTCCCATGAGCAGGCTGAATTGCCTTTTCATCTCGTTGCGTCGTTCCCACGGAACGAACCCGAGCACGCGCGCATCCCCGGAGGTTGGATTCAACAGCCCTGAAAGCATCTTGAGCACCGTGGTCTTGCCGGCTCCATTCGGGCCAAGAAAACCGACGAATTCGCCCTCTTCAATGTTAAACGAAACGTGGTCGGCCGCGCGCGTTTCATCGTAATGGCGTTTGACCAGGCCTTTGATTGATCCCCAAAGTCCACGCTCCTTCCGGTAGGTGCGATAAACCTTGGTCAGACCTGAAGTTTCAATCATTGGCATAACTGATGGGAATCATTCCAAGTAAGATGTTACCCCCGATTCGTCTGAGGAAAACTGGCGCGCACTGCGAAAGCCTTTCCGTTATGCCTTCGAACTTAATTCACTCTGCGCCAGACGACGTCTTCGTTGTTTCGCCGGTCGATGAGCGCGTCCACTTTTCCATTATCCGCGTAGCGAAATAGGATGCGGCCTTCGACGCCTTTGCGGAAAAAGATTTCGGACCCCTCAGGGAGAAGTTGTTCGCGTTTTCCATTACGCTCGACATATAAACTTTCGCCTTCAGAAAAAACCCGTCTCGTCTGATCGGGCGCCAGTTCATAAGTGCCGCTGAAATCGGCGAATTTTTTCGCGTTGATCCGGGCAACAGCGGGATCTTCATAGTAACGCATTGCCTGGCTGGAGATGATTTGCCAACCGCCGTTGCGTCGCAGCCACGTGTCAGTTACGTGATAACGAGCTGTGAGCTTCTGGCCAAAGATGGTTTCGGTTTCGTCAAGATCGTAACTTAGAATGGCGGTGTCACCGTGAATGACGCTTTGAGGCTTCGCGACCTTGATCGTGCCCGAATAACCTTTCGGCAGCGGCGTGATATCGGCAATTAGTTGCGCCTTGTTTAAGTTGCGGCCTTTTTCATCGGCGAAGATGCAGTCGTCGGCGAAGTATTTTTGCCACGGCTCCTTGTTGCCTGGTACTACGGCGTCGAAAAGTTCCTGCGTCCGGCGAACAAGTTCCTCCTGCGTTATTGCTACCGGATCTCCGCAAATTGACAGCGTCGGACTAAAGAAAAAGAGTGTGAGAGGAAAAATCAGGATCAGCGGCCGAATGTTCATGCTTGATAACTTTCAACTTGCTCAACGACAACCAACAGAATGTCTGTGGCAGCGGCGGATTGTTTTTCTGAGCGATGCGTTGATCAAATAGCCAATCGGTTAGAAAACATCCTCCAGACAGCCGAGCAGATGCGCCACAGTTTCCTCGGTTTCGTCGCCCATGTTGGAAAGGCGAAAGGTTTTGCCCTGAATTTTGCCATACCCGGGGTCGATCACCAGATGATGTTTTTCACGAAGTTTCTTCGCCAGCTTGAGGACGTCGATTTCCTTGTTGTTCTTGACGCAGGTGAGAGTCTTTGAGCGGAATCCTTCCTCAGCGAAGAATTCGAAGCCAGTCCGGCGGACCCAATCATGCACCTGAGCATTAGTACGCGCATGACGAGCAAAGCGCGCGTCCAAACCCTCCTCAAAGATTTCCTCCAACTTCGATTCCAGCGCGTGCATGTGCCCAATACTGGGCGTGCTCGGCGTCATCCATTCTGCTTGTTGCTTCTTGAACTCCAGAAAATCAAAGTAAAAGCCGCGGTTCGGGATCCCTTCTGCGCGAGCAAATGCTTTCTCCGAAACCGAGAACAACGAAAAACCTGGCGGCAACGCCAGCGCCTTTTGTGCACCCGTGAGCATCACGTCGAGTCCAAGCGCGTCCATGTCGATCTTGACTCCCGAGAATGAGGAAACGGTATCGAGGACGAGCGCCACATCCGGATATTTGGCGAGAGTACAGCAGATTTCCGGGAGAGGATTCATCACGCCTGTTGAAGTCTCGTTGTGGATGAGAGTGACAGTATCGAACTTTCCCGTGGCCAATTGCCTATCGATTGCTTTCTGATCGATATGTTTTCCCCAATCGACCTGCAGCGGAGCGGCCTCCTTTCCGCAACGCTTCGCAACATCGAACCATTTGTCCGAGAACGCGCCGCACATGCAGCAAAGCACTCCACGATCGACCAGGTTCCGGATGGATGCTTCCATTACACCCCATGCGGAAGAGGTGGAAAGGAACACTGGCTGCTTTGTTCCGAATAGAGTCTGAAGGCCCGGATGAATCGCTTGGTAAAGGTTCTTAAAATCTTCGCCGCGATGCCCAATCATCGGGCGCGAAAATGCGGCCCAGGTTTTCTCCGATACTTCAACGGGACCTGGAATGAAAAGTTTGTCGTGCGGAATCACGCCAAACGTTCAACGCGCAACGCGACTTCGGCAAGCCTGGGGCGCGGAAGGCGCCCAACATTCAACCTCCAAGGCTTTTCGGGGTCAATGTTCAAGAAGTTGCGGGCAACTTGATCGGCGTGGCATTGAGATGTACGCGTGAGGCGTGAATGCCAAATTTATTCTTTGTCTCTTTCTCGCCAGCGCACTCGTCGTGCGCGCTGAATCGGCAGACTACTTCGCGTATGTCAGCAATGAGCGCTCTGGCGACATCAGCGTGATTGATGGCGCGACAGACGCGGTTGTCGCGACTTTTAAAGCAGGCAAGAGACCACGCGGGATTCACGCGGCGCCAGATGGCAAGCGACTTTTCGTGACGTTGAGCGGTTCGCCGCGAATGGCGCCCGGTCTGGATGAAAATCGCGCGCCAGCGGACAAAACCGCCGACGGCCTTGGTGTAATCGATCCAGTGGAGCGCAGGTTAATTGATCGCTGGCATGCCGGGTCGGACCCGGAGCAATTCGCCATAAGCAAGGATGGAAGATTCGCTTTTATCGCGAATGAAGACGATTCGAGCGCTTCCATTATCGATCTCGGCTCCGGGCAGTCTCGCGGAAAAGTGAAAGTCTCGGAGGAACCGGAAGGCGTTGGGGTCAATCCGCAGAATGGGGAGGTCTATGTCACCTGCGAAGAGAAGGGCGAAGTATTCGCGATCGATCCCGATCAACAACGCGTAGTCGCTACCATCGAGACGGGCGGACGGCCGCGGTCGATTGCATTTTTGCCGGACGGTTCGCGCGCATACGTCGCTTGCGAGAATGGCGGCTATGTTGCCGTTATCGATGCGGCGTCGCACAAGTTGGTGTCAAAAATTCAACTGCCAACAGGCTCGCTGCCAATGGGCACGGCAATGGCTAAGGATGGGAAAGAACTTTATGTGTCAACGGGCCGCGGAAACACCGTTGTGGTTGTCGACACCGAAAAGAACGCAGTAGCGACAACCATTCCCGTCGGAAATCGCGCCTGGGGAATCGCACTCGACCCGGGCGGGTCGAAACTCTACACCGCGAATGGCGCATCGAACGATGTCTCAGTCGTCGACGTAAGATCGCACAAAGAATTGCGCCGCATCAAAGTGGGCGACGGCCCGTGGGGTATCGCCACTATTTCCAAATAGGGCGCAACGAGGAGGAGGCGTCGCTCCTTAATAATTACCCGCCGGCGTAATTCGGATATCGCTCGCGTAGCTCGTGCGACAGCCGGTCTGCTTCTTCGGTTTTGCCTGCTTGTCGATACGCCAGCGCCGCCTTGTCCAGCGCGCGTGGAGTGATGGCCGCATCATCGTAAAGCAAAGCAACTCCCTTAAAAGCTTTGCCAGCGTCGTCAAAATTTCCGCGTTCCAGCTGGACTTCGCCTGCGAGCAAACGCGCTTCTGCATTTACGCGTCCCTCGGGCTGGAGCGTCATGATCTCTTCAGCAATTTTCTGAGCCTCCTCCGGCTTATGAGCGCTGATCTTGACCGCGCCGAGCGCGAGCAACACCTTCGCCTTTCCCGCCGGATCTTTCGCTGTCTGCAAATACTTACCGAACGCGTCCTCAGCTTCAGGCAGGTTCTTCAGCTTGGTGGCCGCGTCTCCGAGATAAAACAGAAAATCGGGTTTAACGCTGCCAGGGTTATCGATCTTGCGAAGCGCGCTCAGGTACTTTTCCGCCGCCTGGAAATTTTTCTCGTTATAATATCCAATTCCGAGCCACTCCAGAACTTCCGGCGGAACATTTGTATTCGGGCTGTTAGCCATGAAACTGTTCACTTCTTTCGTGAGCGCAGTCCGATCTTTCAAATAAAATTGACATAGCATGATCCGGAGCGACGCAAGGTTGTAGTACTGATCCTTATTCAGTTGGCGGGCGGCGTTGAGCGCCGTCAGCGCCGTTTTGTAATCCTTTGATTCAAATGCAGCCTTGCCGATGTAATACTGCGCCTGCGCTGCAACAGAGCTCTTTGGGAATTCTCTCAAAAGCTGGCGAAAAGTTTCCATCATGCCCTTTGTATTTTCCTGTTGCCCGAGGATCAAAGCCTTTAACTGCAAAGCTGCCTCCCGCTCGTGCGTCTTGGGATACTTTGTAAGGATCGTGTTTAGATCCGCAACCGCTGCAGCGTAGTTCTTGTCCTGTTCGTAAGCCAAAGCACGTTGGGCCAGGGCGGCAGGTACTTGCGGATCATCCGGAAATGTCTGCACGTAATACGTGAAGGCTTCAATGATGCCGGGAATGTTTTTCGCCTGCGCGTGACACAATCCCAATTTGTACGCAGCTTCGGTACGTAACTTGGCAGAA
Organism: Candidatus Dormiibacterota bacterium; assembly: GCA_035472675.1. Lineage (GTDB taxonomy): Bacteria > Verrucomicrobiota > Verrucomicrobiia > Chthoniobacterales > UBA10450 > Udaeobacter. The sequence goes on along the minus strand of DATIOX010000190.1, from coordinate 22,164 downwards.
AGCTGAGAAGCGCGCAGTTCCTCGTAAATCGGCACTGCTTCCGCGCAGTTCTGCTGTTTATAAAGCGCTTCGGCCTTTAGCAATTTCGCTTGGTTAGCGCGTTCGCTCGTCGGGTTTGTCGCGAGAAATTCGTCCGCTGCCGAAACCAGCGCAGACGGATCAGAGTTGTATACGTTGATCAGCCGCTGATAGGCAGCATCCTTTGCTTCCTCTCGATCCGCATACTTCTTGATAATCTGGCTATATAGCGTTTCAGCCTCCTTTGAGTGACCAAGTTGCCGTTCACTGTTTGCTGCGAGCAACAATACCTCTGCCTGGGCGGCCTCTGGCAGGTTCCCCTGCTCTTTTTTGTACTCCGCGAGCAATTGCGCGTATTGCCCGGTTTGATATTGCAAACGGCGCAGACCAGCCTGCGCGATCGCGCGGAATTTTCCGGCCTCGGGAAGCGCCCGACCTTTCCGCAACAAAGCTTCGGCTCTATCAGCCATCGCTTTGTCGACTTTGCCCTTGTCAGCCTGCACAAGGTCGAGCGCGAGCATGCCGCCGCGCACGGCCGACTCCGCTTTTAAAGCCGGCTTTTGGGCTTCGCTGGCAAGAGCTTCGTATTGCTTCAGCGCATCGATCTTTCTTCCTCGCGCTGTGAAAATGGATGCCGCAGTAATTCGCGCATCCTCGCGGAAAGGATTCGGATTTCCGACCTCGGCAACCTCCGCATAAATATTTGCAGCTTCCTCCTTCCGACCGAGAGCTTCAAGGCAGCGCGCTTCGAAATAGTGCGCAGAAAGTGCCACCGCCGGTTCTTTTGATTTCCCGACGGAACGATGAAAGAGCGGAAGCGCCGCAGCGTAATCTTTGTCGGCGAACGCCATCTCGGCGAGCGCATATGCCGCCGGTCCGGCGAATTCGCTGTCGGCGTAATCGTTGAGCACTTTCTGGAGATTTGTGCGAGCGCTCGAAGCCCGACCGAGGTTTCGATAGCATTCACCCAGTGAGAAGTACGCATTCGCCCGACCCGTGCGCCCAGGATAATCGTCGAGATATTTTTGATATTCAGGCGCCGCCAGATCGTAAAGCTTCCGAGTGAACAGGCCGTTCGCGTAATCGAGCTGACGCTGCGCTGCCCCCTCGCCTTCATGGTGTGGTGGCTCTGAAGATTCTTCCTTTAGAGAGCGTAGAACTCTGTCGATTGATTCATCTGCGGGGAGAGCGCGCGGAACGGGCGGTTCATCGACGGGACGCGCCCGGCGAACTTCCGGCTCTGATTGAGCAATGGCGATGCTCGCCGTCAAAAGCAGCATCGCCAGTCCCAGGAGGCTGGCCGGGCTGCGCCTCGTTTTCATTTTGCTGTCGCGAAAGCTACGTTGGTTACCCCTGCCTCGGTGCAAATGTTTAACACGCCGATGATGTTCTTGTAGGCACCAGCTTCATCGCCGCGGATCACTACGGCTTGCTCGGAGTTTAATTGGACCAGGCTTTTCAACAATTCGCTCAGCTCAGCACCGCTCAAGGTGCGACGGTTCACTACTACATTGCCATCGGCCTTTACATTAACAACCACGTCCCCGATTGGCGCACTTTTCTCCTTGGCAGCCGATGCTTTCGGCACCTTAACATCGAGCTCATTCTCGGTCCGCGCCGCGTTCCACGTCAGCAGGAAGAAAATCAACAAGAGCAACAGCACGTCCACCAATGGCGCGAGTTGAATGCCTGGATGATGCAGAGGCGCGTGACCACGCAGATTCATTGGAATAAACAGCTTTACAGTTCTTCCTCGATCAGCACAGGAGTTCGCTGGGGCCTGCCGTACTGCAAGGAAAGCAAAGCCAGGACGTGCGTCGAGGCAGCTTCCAATTCCGAAATCAACTTTTGTGCTCTACCGCGAAAGAACGCATAGAAAATCATCGCTGGAATGCCGATGGCTAGTCCGGCAGCCGTGTTCACCAATGCCTCGCTGATGCCGCGCGACAATGCCACGTAACGCGCCGAGCCGATGTCCGCTCCCAACGCGCCAAAGGAATGAATAATTCCAAAGACAGTGCCCAGCAGGCCCAGCAGCGGCGCAATCATTCCAATATCCGCGAGATAAATGACCCGATTATTCAAATTGGCTGCGACTCGGGTTCCCTCCGTCTCGGCAATTTCACGAATTAGCTGAAGATCGGCGTTCGGATTTTTGGTCGTGAAATCGAGCACTTTCTGCACGACCCGCGCGATTGCTTCTCCGTGCCGATTGGAAACGGCGAGCAGACCCAGGTAATCGCGTTTACGCAAAAGCGCGTCTGCCGTTGCCATGTAACCGCTCGAAACCACTGCGCCACGACGGATTGTCAATAAGTAAACCACGACGAGCATGACAAAGAAGATCGACAGCAAAACAAGGGGAATCATTACGGGGCCGGCTTTGAGGAGCGTCTCCAGGATGGTCTGCGAGTGCTCAGGCACCAGAGGCGGTGTGCCTGTGGCTTCTTGTGCAATCACAGGAGACGCGCTCCCCAGCGCGACAAACAGCAGGACCCTAATCTTCATGGCAGAAATTTCGTAATGATATGCAGGGCGATTACCGGATGCAAATGCTCGCACTAGAGGATCAATCACACGCCGGCTCTCCAAGTTGCGAGACGCGGCAAACCAAAGCTCAGCGGCGCACCAGAAAAATATGCGCCGGTTGAATGTCGGGATCGAGCTCCACATAATTGCGGCGACCACGCCAGGTGTAGGTCGCGCTACTCAGTAAATCCTGCACCTGATACACGTCGCTCTCCATTTGCCCGAAGCTCTCAATCGGAACATAAACAAATGAATTTTGCTTGCGATGCGGATCAAGATTCACCACGACCAGAATGATGTTATCACGCGCGGCGGTCATCTTGCTGTAAAACAGAATGGCATCGTTCTCGGCGTCGTGGAACCGCAAGTTTGTGTAAAGCTGAAGGGCGCGGTTTTCCTTTCTGATTTTGTTTAGTCGAGCGATCCAGTCCTTGATGTTTCCCGGCGCATTCCAATCGCGCTCCTTGTATTGATATTTTTCGGAATCGAGATACTCCTCGCGGCCCGGAAATGCTTCATTCTCGCATAGCTCGTATCCGCTGTAGATACCGTAAAGAGGCGAAAGCGTCGCGGCCAGAGCTACCCGAATCATGAATGCGGGCCGCCCGCCCTCCAGAAGCACAAACGGCAGGATATCAGGAGTGTTCGGCCAAAGATTTGGGCGAAAATATTCGCTCATTTCGGTTTGGGTCAGTTCCGTAAAATATTCGATGAGCTCCTGCTTTGAATTTCGCCAGGTGAAATAGGTATAACTCTCGTTGAAACCAGTTTTGGCCAGTGCCTTCATCATCTTTGGCCTGGTGAACGCCTCGGAAAGAAAAATCGTATCGGGATATTTCTCGCGCACGCCTTTGATCAAATACTCCCAGAAAGCGACTGGTTTGGTGTGTGGATTGTCCACACGAAAGATGCGCACCCCGCGCCCGGCCCAAAACAATACGATGCTCTTCATCTCCGCCCAGAGATCGCGCCAGTCTTCACAGCGAAAATTCAATGGATAAATATCTTCGTACTTTTTCGGCGGGTTCTCCGCGTATTTGATCGTGCCGTCGGGACGTTTGTAGAACCAATCGGGGTGTTCCTTGACGTAAGGATGATCGGGCGAACAATTGATCGCGAAATCGAGGGCAATTTCCATTCCCCGCTTTCGCACCTCTTTCTGTAGCCAATCAAAATCTTCCAGCGTCCCGAGTGAAGGCTCGACCGCTTTGTGTCCGCCAGCTTCGCTGCCGATCGCCCATGGCACGCCCGGATCGCCCGGCTCGCATGTGACCGAGTTATTCCGGCCTTTGCGATTCGTGTGACCAATGGGATGAATCGGCGGGAAATAAATCACGTCGAAACCCATTTTCTTTGCGTCGTCCACCCGAGGTAAACAATTACGAAACGTCGATCCGCGATCGCCTCGACCTTCAGCCGAGCGCGGAAAAAATTCATACCACGCTCCGATTAACGCTGCCGGGCGATCCACAACAACGCGGGGAGAAGGATCGTACTGTGTCGCAGCGGACCGATCGGGATAAGTTGCCATCAGCACCTCGAGCTCGGCTGATTGGGCGATTGCGTGAATCTCCGAATTCGCACCGGTCGAAATTTGCCGGGACAACTCCAGCAACCGCTTGCGATCGGTTCGATCGCGTGCGCGTTTGGCGGCAGCTTCTACTAACGCCGCGCCTTCGAGCGCTTCGCTCCGAAGATCGGAAATGCCGGCTTCAAATTTCTTTGTGAACTCGGCTTGCCAACTGCGAAAGGTGTCCGTCCATGCCTCGACCGTGTATTCGTGAATGGCCTCATCGTACAAAGTGCAGATCCCGCGCCATCGATCGTTATCAACGAAATTCATCGGCGTTTCCCGCCATGCGCGCTTCCCAAGTACACGCCACTTCAGGATTGCCGCCACGACGTCGTGTCCATCCTTGAAAATGTCCGCCTCCACAACCAGGTCTTCGCCAATGATGCGCTTTACCGGGTAGCGGCCGCCATCAATCAGCGGCTGCAAATTCTCGATGACAACGGAAGGAAAAGCCCGAGACATGGGCCATCAATCAACCGAGATTCGCGTAGAGCGAAAGAACAAATCAATCAGATAGTCGGGCGATTTGTTAGGGGCGCGACTGCTGGGCGCGCCGAAGGGAGACGGACGGCCCAGCGCTCCGTCCCCTGGCATTTATCAGATCGCCGACGCCGCGAAATGAAATGCGCACTCGTATAGCCCCGAGTTGCGCATCATTTGCCGGCGCACCTTCGTGCGCAAAACGGCCTCGAACATGTCCTGTTCCAGCCGGCCTATGATTGGGTAACGATCCACGAGATTCAGAATCGGCGAATGGCACTCGAGAATCCTGGGCCCGCCGTCCGCGTGATTGTTAGCGAACTGGGACATGTAGCCCTCTCCATCGCGCACATTGGCCAGCCATTTGGCGCGCTCAGCGACCGCGTCTCCCTTCGCCTTGGCCTTGAGCGCAGCAGTCTTCTTCTCAAAAATACTGTAGAGAAGCTTCTCCGGAGCGTTGGGTCCGTAGATTTCCTCCGCCGATTTCAGCAGGTCGAGAGTAAGCTGATGGCTGTCGGCCTGAAAAAGATCATGACTGCGCCGTGTCAGCCGATAGACCATCTCAGGGCGACCCATCTTCTGCGGGCGACGCCACGTATCCAGGTAACCGTCGCGTTGGAGGGTGAGACAATGCTGCTTGATGCCCATGTAGCTCATCTTCATTTTCTCCACCAGCTCGTTCACAGACATTCCCCTGGTGCGCTTGAGTGAGTTAATGATTTCAAGTCGTTGAGTGCGGCCAATTTCCGCGATTAAACGTTGGTTCATAAATGACAAAGTGACAGTTGAGTGACAAAAAACCGAAGTTGGCGACTTTACACGGCGCAATCTTTATTACGCAAGCTTAAAGTTTAGGCAACCAGCCAAACGAAAAGAAATTACAAAGAGAGTCTCTGTTATTTTGCGATGACAACGTCGCCGCTTTGGATGGGGCGCGGCAGATCGGCCCACTGGATCGTGACATTGCTGAAGTTCACTGGAATGCCGGCACACATCAGCGGGTCGGGTCTATCGCAGACGTGAAAGTGCAGGTGCGGCTCCGTGGAATTGCCAGATGAACCGAGTTTGCCAATCACGTCGCCGGCTTTTACTTTGTCGCCGACATGAACGCGCACACTGTCCGGCTGTAGATGCGCGTAAAGCGAGTATTCATTCGTTCCGTGATCAATCATCACATAGTTGCCTGTAATCGCCGTCAGGCCTTTGGCAAGCCGCTCTCCCTGCTCTTTCTGTAACCGCGCGAAATATGCTTCCTGAGTCTCGTTAGGGCGCTGCATTGCGGAAGGATCCTCCGGTTGATCGTTTTCAACGCTGATCACATGACCGTCGGCCGCGGCGAGCACATCCGCGCCGTAAGCGTAATAATCATCGAACCGCGCACCGTTGCCTTTGTGGCTGAGTCCGCTGTCACCGATCTTCGCAATGTCGAGTGCAAACTCTTCCGGAATCGCCCAGCGATGACCTGTGTGCAACGAAGCTCCGTAGCCAACGTACCAAACACCGCGTAACGGAAAGATGTACTTATTCGTTGCAAATTCAGACTTGATCGGGATTGAACCCGTGAATTCCGCGGCATGGCCGTCGACATTGCCGCGCACGCGAACTCGCAGCGTGTCGCGCGCGCCGTTGAATACCAAGACCTGCGATGCGATGAGCAGTGCCTGGTCTCGAGCCAGGATGGCCCCGGCTAATTTGATCGAAGGCGCGATCAAATCGGCGCCACAGAATTGAAATCCCACTTGTTGAAGGATGCCTGCTGCTTGCAATTTCGCGCCGCGGTCAGCAATGCGCTGCACCGCCTCTCGATCCAGGTGGCGTGATTCAATAACGCGATTCGATTGCAGCAATTCGATCTCGATGTTTTCAACCTTGAACGGCGCGCTGCCGTGATTAATCACGGCAGCATTCTGCAACAAGAGACTTTGAAGGTCGCGTCGGCTTTCCAACGGATAGGTTCGAACAGCCGATGCGGGACAAAAACGAATTTCAACAGATCTGGGTGCTTCGGCAGCAGCGCTCAGTAGAGACAACATCAAACATACGGCGACAGAATATTTCATAACTCAGTTTTCCCTTCTCGGAGCAACCTTGAGATGCGGCAACAAGCTGCCCTGGATTCAGCAGATTAGCTCCATTCACGCTATCCACGTGCTCGGCGCTTAAGCGTTAAACGTTTCCGCCGTTTGTCATGTCGACCGAAGTGCAGACATCTCTGGACCTTGAGAGATTTGATTCGCTCACTTCCCGTTCGCCCAGCGCTCCGGCCTTCCAGGTCGCGGCTTCCAGGGCCGCCCCATTCTCGACTACGCTTTGCTCCGCTCGGAATGACAAGGAGCGTCAGGAATAGAGATATTCGTCGTGGTACTCGCGCTGCGGCGCGAACTGGACCTGCTCGTTGCCGGTTTCCGGATACTCGAAGATTTTCCCCTCGTAATTCCTAATGACGATTTTCTCGTTGTCGTGATAAAGAACGTAACCGGGATTGATAGGCACCTTGCCGCCGCCCCCGGGCGCGTCGATCACGAATTGCGGCACAGCGTAACCGGTGGTGTGGCCGCGCAAGCCTTCGATGATTTCGATTCCCTTCGCGACCGAAGTACGCAGATGCGACGATCCGTTGATCAGGTCGCACTGATAAATGTAATAAGGACGCACGCGACACATGAGGAGTTTGTGCACAAGCGTCTTCATAGTTTCCAGATCGTCGTTCACGCCGGCAAGCAAAACGCTTTGATTTCCGAGCGGGATACCCGCGTTGGCCAGACGCTCCAGCGCCTGCTTCACCTCAATCGTCAGCTCGCGCGGATGATTCACATGCACACTCATCCAAAGCGGATGATATTTCGCCAGTATCGCACACAGCTCAGGTGTGATGCGTTGCGGCAGGAAAATCGGAACGCGCGTGCCGATGCGGAGAAACTCAAGGTGCGGAATCGACCGCAATCGTGAAAGCAGCTTGTCGAGCTTATCATCGCTGAAAATGAGGGCGTCGCCGCCGCTCAAAAGGACGTCGCGCACCTCGGTATGCGCTTCGAGATAACGAAACGCTTCCTCGAAATTTGTGTGCAATTCCTGTTCGCCTACACCGCTGACGACACGACTGCGAGTGCAATAGCGGCAATAACTGGCGCAACGATCCGTTACTAAAAACAAGACGCGGTCCGGATAACGATGTACCAATCCCGGCACAGGCATGTGCGAATCTTCGCCGCAGGGATCGGCCATATCGTACGGGGATGTCCAGGTCTCCTCGATCCGCGGAACGACCTGACGCCGGATTGGATCCTCGGGATTGTCCCGCGGCACGAGGTTAAAAAAGTGTGGCGTGACCGCGAGCGCGAGTTTGTCTCCCGAGAGCAAAACGCCGCTACGCTCCTCGTCACTCAACTCCACGTGTTTGTCCAATTGAGCCAGGGAGGTGACCCTGTTCTTGAGCTGCCATTTCCAATCGTTCCAAAGTTCCTGACTGGTCTCTGGCCAATATCCTGGCGCGTGCGAGATGAACTCTTTTCCGTCCCCTTCTTCTGATACAGAGGTGATCATTTTCAATTGTGGACGAAAAAGTTAAGACCCTTAAATATCGTGTCAATGCAGGCACTTAATCGTGCGCTACGCACATCAATGAGCGTCCTGCAATCGTCGACAGCAGAAAGAAAAGAAGCTGACTATTTGCCGCCGAGCACGCTCAGCTCCCAGCGGTATCCGTCGGGATCATGGAACCAAAGGCCCATGTTTTTCGATCCCGGACCTTCCGGACCGATTTCATCGCCCGGGTCTTCAATATGAGTATCGACACTCTTCAAATGTTCGAGCGCCTTTCGCAAAGTCGCCATGTTCGGCAGGTGAAACGACATGTGATCAATCGTTTCAGGTGAAGGCTTTCCTTTGAACAGCGCGATCGTGACATTGTCGTTGCCAACCGCGATTCCGTTTTCGTAGTCGAATTCTTTGCGCAATCCCAGAGCGCGCTGGAACCACTGCGCGCTTTTCTGCGGATCGCGTACAGCCAGACCAAAGTGACCAACTTCTCCGAGCGTGAATGGAACTTTCATATGAAGGCGTTGAATCCTTGAATCGCCAAATCAATCGGTCTCCGCTGGTTCGGAGCCGTTTCGTGAAATGAGCGGCTCCATGAAGTGCCGGTTGAAATCTTTCAGTGCATCGCGTGGCGTCTCTCCTAATCCACTGGCGCCCCTCCGCACTTCTGGTCCGACAAAGGCCAGCCAGATGTCGCCCACCATTCCCATTCTTGGGCGCAAGCGCGCGGCTGGGCTGCGCGGATGGTTTTCGAGAAAATCCTCTACGTCTTCCTTTATCACCCCGGGAAGTTCTTCGATTGCAAGTGAGACCACATCCAAGAAACGTGCGTGACGAACACGGCGGACGTAGAGGACGCGCGTGATTCCTGCTTCGACCGCCGTCGTCAAAACTTTCCGCAACGCGCCGCCCTCACGTCGCCATCTGCGCGCAACAAATGATTCTACTCGCGTCCCCAGACCATTGCGACGGAAGTCGTGAGGCTGCCGCCCATGTTGAACGTGAGGAACTTTTTCGTGTTCTCGATCTGCCGCGCGCCGGCCTGTTCCGTGAGCTGTTGATACGCTTCGAAGACCTGGCGAACACCTGTCGCCCCGACAGGGTGACCGTCAGCGATTAAGCCGCCGCCTGCGTTCACTGGAATTTGGAAAGGCCCTTTGAATTTTTCGGTGCGCACCTGTGGCAACGCTGTCGCACCACTTTTCACAAGCTCGACGCCTTTGCCCGACTCGGCGAGTCCGAGAATTTCGTAGGCGACAATTTCAGTAATGGAAAAGCAATCGTGCACCTCGGCGCCCTGCAGGTCGCGCGGTGTTAGATTAGCCATGCGGAAAGCTTTCTCGGCCGCTTTACGGGCGACCGAAAACGTTGGCGCATCCTTTTTGTCCAGCGGTAGATAATCGGTGGTATGACCGTAACCGAGCAGTCGAGCGATTTTGTTCCGGTCGCGGCCGATCTTGTCCAGATACCTTCCGGAAACGAGAACAACCGATGCCGCGCCGTCAGTGATTTGGGAACAATCGGAGACTTTAAGCGGCGGAGCGACGCTTGGATTTTTGTCAGAAACTTGCGATGCGCAATCCAGCGTAAGATCGGCGTCGCGCATCTGTGCGAGCGGATTCAACTTGGCGTGCGCATAATTTTTCCATGCGACCAACGCCAGATCTGCCTCGGTCGCGCCGTATTTCTCGATATAAATCTGCGCGATCCGACCGAACAATTTAGGGAACATGAAATCGCCGTACTCCGGCTTTTCATTATGATAATCGGCTGCTGCTCCGAGCACATCCGACCCATCAAGCGACGACATCGTCTTCTGCTGTTCCGCGCCAACGACCAGTACTACGTCATAAAACCCGCCTATGATCCATTCTGCGCCCAGCAAGACAGACAACGCCCCAGACGCGCAAGCCGCTTCGGTGTGCATCGTTGGGATCCCGCGTAATTTCGGATCGATCTCCGGAATAAACGCGCCGAGCTGCAATTGCTTGGTGAACTGGCCAGCGTTGAAATTGCCAACCGCGCCCGCCTGAATTTCACCTGGATCGATCTTCGCGTCGTCGATCGCCTTTTTGCCGGCTTCAATGATGATGTGCCGGATCGTTTTTCCTTCCTTCTTCAGGTTGCGCTTAAAATCGGTGCGCCCGCCGCCGAGAATATAAACTGACTCGCTCATACTTTACCTTAGCCTATTTCTTCAGCGAGTCATCCTGAGCGAAGTCGATGGATCCCGTGTAACTGGCTCTCGATTTTGCAACGGAATTCATCGACCTCGTTCGGAACGACGGCGTTTTTGAGTTTAACCGCCGAAGGCATTGATCCCCGTGATGTCGCGGCCGACGATCAATGTGTGGATGTCGTGTGTGCCTTCGTATGTAGAGACGGTTTCAAGATTCATGACATGGCGGATCACAGGGTAGCGATCTGTGATGCCCGCGGCGCCAAGTATGTCGCGCGCCTTCCGGGCACATTCCAGCGCCATCCCAACATTGTTTCGTTTCGCCAGCGAAATCTGTGCGGGACGCGCCGAGCCCATCTCCATCATGCGTGTGAGGCGCAAGGCCAACAACTGCGCCTTCGTAATCTCCTGCGCCATCCAAACAAGTTTCTGTTGCACTAATTGGAAGCCGGCAATTGGCCGGCCAAATTGCTCGCGCGATTTGGCGTAAGCCAGCGCCGTTTCGTAGCAGTCAATGGCTGCCCCGATCACCCCCCAGGCAATACCTGCACGCGCGTGCGAAAGACAGGAGAGGGGCGCGCCAAGCCCGGATGCCTTGGGCAAACGATTGTCGGCAGGTATGCGGCAGTTCTCGAACCAGCATTCCGATGTGCGCGACATGCGCAGACTAAACTTTCCCTCGATATCGTTTGCGCGAAATCCGGGTGCGTCCTTTTCCACAACGAATCCGGCTACACCCCCGTCGTCATCCCTTGCCCAAACAACTTTAATGTCCGCAATCGAAGCATTGCCTATCCAGCACTTGCTGCCGTTCAAAATGTAATGGTCGCCCTCGCGTTTGGCGCTGGTTTCCATTCCGCCGGGATCTGAACCGTGTTCGTGTTCTGTGAGCGCAAAACACCCGATAAGCTTGCCCGAGACCAAGCCCGGCAGCCAACGCACCTGTTGCTCCGGTGTCGCAAAAGAATGAATGGCGTGTATGACCAGAGGGCCCTGCACCGACGCCAGCGACCGCAAACCCGAATCGGCGCGTTCGAGTTCCTGCATAATGAGGCCGTATGCCGTGTAGCTAAGACCAGCGCAGCCGTATCCTTTCAAATAAGGCGCATAGAAGCCCAACGCGCCCATGCGTGGTATGAGATGTTCCGGGAACTTGCCCGCACGGTGGAAAGGAACAATCTCACGCACGACTTCCTCCTGGACAAAACGCCTGGCCCCATCGCGCGCTGCGCGTTCTTCCTCCGTGAGAAGCTCTTCGATGCCGTAATAATCCAGCGAGGTCATGTCGTGGGAACCAGGAGTCATGCGCGCAAGTTTAACGAGCGCCCGACGCGAAGACAACGCTCGGCAGCGCGTCTGTCTCTTGTGTTATGTCGAGCGAAGTCGAGACATCTCTCGATGGTTCTGAAACGGTAAGAGATTTGATTCGCTCATTTCCCGTTCGCTCAGCCGCAGGCCCTCCCGTCTATGTCGCGGCTTTCCACGCCGCTCCATTCTCAACTGCGTTCCGCCGCGCTTCACTTCGCTGGGAACAGACGGTAATTGCGCGAAGATCTGCCGGCGTTCGACTGCGTCTATTTCGATGTTGGTAAACCCGCGGCTTTCCACGCTTTAAAGCCGCCGGCCATGGAGCGCACCTTTTTGTAACCCATTTTTTGCAGGCTCTCGGCCGCGAGCGCGGAGCGTCCCCCTCCGCCGCAATGACAAACGATCATTGCGTTTTTGTCAGGGACTTTCTCTTCGATATCGAGCTCGATCGTTCCGCGATTCATGTGAATCGCATCAGGAATATGTTCCTCGTCCCATTCGTCTTTCTCACGAACATCGACAATGACCGCTTCGCCGCTCTTTGACTTCGCTGCGGCTTCTGATGGGGAAATCTCAGTGATTTTCTTCTTCGCCTCAGCAACCAATCTTTCAAAACCAGATGGCATCATTGGTAAAATGGGAGGCACATCGAAAAAATCAAGCCAGCGGCGTGATGTGCGGCGCGTCTGGCGGTCGCGTCGTACCAATTATTTTATGTCAGGCAGCGCTGTGACTACTCGTAACGTAGCGCTTCGATGGGATCGAGCGCAGCGGCTTTGCGCGCCGGGTAAAAGCCAAAGAAAATTCCAACCGCAGCGCTAAATAAAAATGCAATCGCGATCGAACTAATTGAAATTAACGTCGGCCAATTTGCATAAGCGGATAGAATTTTCGACGCGCCGATACCACAGACAATTCCAATCAAACCTCCGACCGAACTCAACATCACAGCTTCGATCAAGAATTGGGTGAGAATGTCGCTGCCGTGCGCTCCCACGGCCATGCGCACGCCGATTTCACGCGTACGCTCCGTGACACTCACCAGCATGATGTTCATAATGCCAATGCCTCCGACCACAAGGGATACTCCGGCGATTGCGCCAAGCAAAAGAGTCATCACACGTGAAGTGGCGGTGGCTGCCTGGGCGATTTCCTGTTGGTTACGTACAGTGAAATCGTCGTCGCGCCCGGGACGGATGTTGTGCCGCTGCCGAAGCAGGGAAATAATTTGTTGCTGAGCCGCCTCGAGTTGCTGTGGATCGCCGATTTGCACATTGATATTGCGAAGAGTTGTGCCGCCGATGACGCGCTTCATCGCGCTGGTGTACGGCATGATGACGACGTCGTCCTGGTCTACGCCTTGTGTGCTCAATCCCTTGGGCATCAGAACACCGGTAATGGTGAACGGGACCTCTTTAATTCGTAAGATCTGTCCGACCGGATTTTCGTTTCCGTAAATCTGCGTTGCGGTGGTGCCGCCGATTACACAAACCTTGTTCGTGCTGCGAACATCTTGCGATGTAAAGGGCGCACCATCGGCCAACGGCCATTGCCGTATGTCAAAATAATCCGCTGACTCCCCGTAAATACGGGTAAACCAATTCTGATTTCCTGCTGCTACTTGCGTGGTCGAAACAACTTCCTCGCTGACTCCGATGATGCCCGGCACTTCGCGCCGGATCGCCTCCGCGTCTTCGATTTTCAGCGTGCCGGCGCCGCCCCACCCCGTGCGAATACCGCTCGAGGTGGTGCTGCCGGAAAAGATAAGGATCACATTTTGTCCGAGGCTGGCGATCTGGGCTTCCACTTGAGCCTTCGCTCCGTTGCCGATCCCAACCATCGCAATGACCGCACCGACACCAATGATGATGCCGAGCGCGGTCAGTACGGAACGTAGTTTGTTCCGCCGCAATGCGCGAAGTGCGACGTTAAATGTTGGTGCAATTCTCACTTAGGCCTCTAATGGGATGGTGACTCCTCGTTTGGCGCGCCCTGCGGTCGCGTCCTATCATTTTGAAGCTGCGACGTTGCATCCAATTGCCGCGAAACGACGTGATCATCCAGGATTAGGCCGTCGCGCATCATGACGTTGCGCTTTGCGTAAGCCGCGATGTCAGGTTCGTGCGTCACCATGATGACGGTAATCCCGCGCTGGTTAAGTTGCTGAAAAATTGCCATGATCTCGACGCTGGTCCGGCTGTCCAGATTGCCGGTCGGCTCGTCCGCAAGCAACACCTCCGGGTCATTGATCAGAGCGCGCGCGATCGCCACGCGTTGTTGCTGGCCGCCTGAAAGCTGACTCGGATGATGATCTTCGCGTCCTGCGAGGCCAACGGATGCAAGGACGCGATCCGCTCTTTCACGAAGTCCTGCGTTTGTCAGACGCTGCACACTGTAAACCAAGGGCAACTCGACATTCTCCCGCGCTGAGGTGCGCGGCAGCAGATTAAAATTCTGAAACACGAAACCAATTTTGCGATTCCGGATGTCGGCGAGTTGATCCCGATCCAGCCCGGAAACATCTGCGCCGTCCAGGACATAATGGCCTGTCGTCGGCCGGTCGAGACAACCGAGAATATTCATAAGTGTGGATTTTCCAGAACCGCTCGCACCCATCAGCGCAACAAATTCGCCGCGTTTGATCTCCAGCGACACACCGCGCACGGCGGGCACTTCCATTTCGCCTGTGCGGTACGTCTTACGAACATCGATTAAGCTGACGATGGCAGCGTTATTCATCTTTTCGCATTGTTGGTCGGGCTGCTTCCGGCTAGTTGTCATTCCGAGCGAAAGTCGAGGAATCCCGTGCTGTCGGCTTTAAGGTTGCATCGCGAGATGGCTAGACTTCGCTCGACATGACAATCATGGAAATCGTCGGGATCCGCCGAAGGGATTTGCCGGAGGCGATGGGCCGGCCGCGGTTGAGGCGAGCTCGGCCGTCACGACGCGGTCGCCTTCCTTCAGGCCTTCGACGACTTCAGTCACGATACCGTCACTGATCCCCGTCTTGATCTGCCTTGGCTCTGGGTGATTGGCGCCAGATGGCAGAACATAAACCGTGCGCTGAGCACCCTGCTGCGCACCACCATCGCGTGCCGTAGCCGGACGTCCCCCTCGACTTGGGACCGTTTTTCGTGTCTCAACCGATGTCGCGTCCGGCGGACGGTAGCGCAGCGCCGCGTTCTTGATTTGGAGCACATAATCCTTGTGCGCGACGACAATTGAAACGTTCGCCGTCATTCCCGGTTTCAATTTCAGCTCCGGATTGCTGACTCCGATAACAGTGTCGTACGTCACGACATTTTGCACAGTGATCGGCGCGTTGCGCACCTGGACAACTTTTCCGTGAAAAGTCTCCATGGGAAAAGCGTCCACAGTGAAATCGACATTCTGATCGATCTTGACGACGCCGACATCCGCCTCCGCCACATTCGCGTCGATCTGCATTTTGGTAAGATCGTTTGCAATCGCAAAGATGACCGGCGCCTGCAAACTGGCCGCGACTGTTTGGCCAACATCAACGCTCCGTGAAATAACGACGCCATCAATAGGCGAAGTAATTGTGCAATGATCGAGATCGGCCCGCGCTTTATCCAGCGCGCCCTGCTTGATTTTCACGTTAGCTTCGGCCTGATGCAGGGTTGCCATCGCCTGGTCCAGATCGGCTTGAGAGGAAGTTTTCCTGGCGAAAAGTTCCTGGATGCGAGTGGCATTTACCTTGGCAAGCTCGAGCGCGGCCTGTGCGTTGGCCACATCGCCTTCAGCCTGGGTGACGGTTGCTTGAAAAAGGACCGGATCGATTTGGGCGACTACCTGGCCGGCTTTCACCTGTGAATTATAATCCACAAACAATTTCGCGATATTTCCCGAAACCTGACTGCCCACCTGTACATTAACGACCGGATTGAGTGTGCCGGTTGCCGTAACCGCCTGGGTAACCGGGCCGCGCGTGATAGTTGCGGTCTGATAATTTGCTGCGCCGCCATGGCGGCACTGATGGACAACCGCAGCGACGACTAGTAGTCCAATAATGATCAGGAGCCACGAGACAAAACGTTTCATTCGAGCGGTGGTTGACTGCGCTTATAAGTAAGAGGCAGGAAGAAATGATGCGCCGTTACATCCAAATCTACTCCATCATGCTGCGTAACTCGCTCATACGCGAGCTGAGTTTCAAGGCGAACTTCCTGTTATGGATGGTCGTGGAGGTCCTTTGGTTCTGCGGGCAAATTGTTTTCTTCAGCATCATTTTCAGCAATGTCGATCGTATTGGTGATTGGACAAAGTGGGAGGTCGTGCTGCTCATCGGCACGCACCAAATGATTGCCCAGCTTTTTCAGGCATTCTTTTTTGTTAACGTGGCGAACATTCCGGAACTCGTGCGCACGGGAAAATTGGATTCCCTGCTTGTTCTACCGATCGACAGCCAGTTTGCTGTTTCTACGAAACAGTTCAGCCTCGACAGTATCGTCAATGCCGCGCTGGGCGGCGTAGTCGTTTGCGTAGCCCTTTCCCGTCTTAATATCGTGCCGAATCTGACGTCGATTTGCCTTTATCTGATTGCGATCGGATTTGGTATCGCTGTGCACTATTCCATCATGCTTGGGCTGGCCGGGGCCAGTTTCTGGATCGTCCGCGCCCAGGGACTGGTTTATGGTTATTTTAATTTCCTCAACATCGCCCGTTATCCAGACGCTATCTTTCCATGGCTGTTCCGCTTGATTTTCGGCTGGATTATCCCGGTCGTCATTATTGCAAACATTCCCGCACGCCTGTTAATCAAGTCGCTCGGGCAACCCTGGCTGTTGATGCTACATCTTGTGGCTGCCTCGACTATTGTTTTCCTCCTGTCGCGCGGCTTCTGGAAATTTGCGCTTCGGCACTACTCAAGCGCGAGTTCGTAGGTTTCGATTACTAGTCCTCCCCAGGTGTCGATGCATTCCGAGCCGTGGCAAACTTTTTGACCGAATCCGCTTGCGCCGACAGGGAAATGTTCTTAATTAAGCGTCCATTTTCCCTGCGCTGCCGATTTAGGAAGTGCCCCTGCTATGGCAAAACCAACTAAAAAGAAGAGTTCTGCAAAAAGGCCCGCTGCGAGTAAAGCTCGACCAGCACGCAAGGCGCCTGTCAAAAGGCCGGTCTCGAAAAAAGTCTCGCGAACCGCGAAAACCGCCAAGGGCGGACCTTCCAAATCCAGAAAAGAAACGATTGAGTCTCCAGCCCTTCTATTGGGTATGAATCATCGCGAGAAAAGACTCGATCCCTTTGTACGCCAGCAGAAAGAAAAACTCCTTCAGCTTCGAGACGCCATGGTCGATTCCATGGCTGGCGTTGCCCAGGACACTCTGCGGTCGCGGGCCGAAGGCAGCGAGGCTTCTGCTTTTGGAATGCATCAGGCCGACGCAGGATCGGACGCTTACGATCGCGATTTCGCGCTGAGTTTGCTTTCGCAGGAACAGGACGCGCTTTACGAGATTGATCAGGCCCTCAAGCGCATTGAGCTGGGCACCTACGGGAAGTGTGAAATGTCAGGCAAACAAATCCCCCGCGCACGGCTTGAAGCGATCCCGTTCGCGCGTTTCACCGTCGAGTGCCAGTCGCAACTGGAAAAGCAAAATAAAGCTTCGCGGGTGCGCCAGTCGGTCACCTCTCTATTCGGCTTGACCGAGGAGGAAGGCGGCGAGGCCGAAGAGGAAGAAGTTGCGCCGGCGGAAGTGAAGGAGTGACGAACAAATGGCCCAGGAAATTGTAACGCTGGAATGCACCGAGGCCAAAGCCTTGGGTAAGCCTGCCTCGCGTTACATGACCACGCGGAACAAGAAAAGCCCGCGCACACCTAATCGGCTTGAGAAAAAGAAATACAATTCGTTCTTAAGACGGCACACGTTGCACCGCGAAACAAAATGATCGGCCCTAAAACCGCCAAACGCCGTTCCGCTTTCCGTCGGGCGAATCGCGCCATGCCCCGTCGGCGAATCGATATTGCCATCGAGGCAATTGACTACAAAAATCCGGATCTCCTGAAAAAATTCGTCACGGAGAGTGGCAAGATTCTACCCCGTCGCGTCACCGGCATGCCCGCGCACCTGCATCGCAGAATCACGCGTGAGATCAAGCGCAGCCGATCGGTGCTCATGATGAAATAAGGCGCGCATTTCGCGCCTTCCTGTAGCCGCGTCTTGTGAGATGCGCCTCTCACGCGCTGCGAGCCGCCCAGCAGCGTCACACTTCGCAGAGCGAAGTGGCTACAGCTACGCGCGGCGGGTTTTTTCGCCTTGCTCAATCAGTTTCCAGAATTCGCGAGTCTCACCCAGTTGGGCGTCTTCGGACACCGGCAGTTTGCTCCGGAAAAGGAAATCGCGAAACGTGTTTTTGTGTAAAACACGATGGACCCTGATCCCTTCGTCGGCCTTCGCAAAGTAAATCCTGTAATCTTTCGCACGATAGCGATATAGCTTTTTCCCTTCGCGCTGGATCACCCCAAACCGTTCCGAATCGAGGTGGTCGAGATCCTCGGGTAAAATTTGGAACTCCACGAGCAGCTCAAGCTGCAATTTCTTCGGAAGCGCCGAGATCTCGGCCGCGCTCAATTCATTGAAGATTATTTGAAACATGATGCTCGTAACTGCGTTGAAGAGTTAAACCGTTCCAATTGGAGGGCGGAGCTCTGCGACGCCTAAGGAACGACGCCGTGGCGCGTTTGCACAGGGCTCGCGGAGCTCGCCCTCCAAATTGTGATCCGCAAGGCTCAACATCGCTCAAACATAAACTCGCCGAACTCGTGTGCCAATCCTGGTAACAATTTCCCAAGGAATCGTGCCAGCAGTCTTTGCCAGTTCCGTGCAGGAAATTTCCTCGTTCCCGTCGCGTCCCATCAAAACAACGTCGTCGCCCACTTGCGCATTATCGAGCTTGCTAACATCGATCATCATCAAATCCATCGTCACTCGGCCGAGAATGGCGCAACGTTGCCCATGAACCAGGACGGCGGCGTCACGATTAGAAAGGTGCCAAGGATATCCATCGGCGTAACCAGCTGACAACGTTGCGACCCGCATTTCCCGAGGAGTAATAAACGTGCGGCCATAGCTGATAGAACTTCCCTTCGGTATATCGCGCACCAGTGAAATTTGCGTTTTCCATGTCATGGCCGGTTTAAGAAGTTTCTGAAATTCCGGGAGCGGTGAAATCCCGTAAAGGATGATTCCGGCGCGTACGATGTCGAACGCGCCCACGGGCTCAGCAAAAGCGAGAACCCCCGCACTTTGGAGGACATGCGCTTTATAATCGATTGGAACCGCGGCGCGAAATTGCTTCATCATTTCGCCAAAGCGCAAAAGCTGATCACGCGTGTAGCCCGCATCCTCACCGGACACTGGCAAATGGGTCGAAACGCTGTGAATCCTGATGTTCGCAAATGTGGAGATCTTCTTAAGAACGTCCAAGGCTTGGTGCTCCGGAACTCCCATGCGGCCCATGCCTGTATCGATCTTGAAATTGACGGACACGGGCGAGCGGAGGGCAACCCGATTGAAATCTTGTGCTTCCTCGAGCGCAGAAATTGTGGGAATGAAACCGCGCTCGGCGATCGTCGATCTTTCGCCCGGCAGAGCGGGCCCGAGAATGATGATCGGATGGGAGAAGGATCCACGCAGCGCCAATGCCTCTTCCAGATTTGCCGCGCCGAAAAGTTGCGTTTCACCTGCGAGTGTTTCCGCTACGCCCATCAAACCATGCCCGTAAGCGTTCGCTTTGACGACAGCGAGCACCTCGGCGGAACCGACGCGTTCGCGCACGATTTTGGCGTTGTGACGCAATGCGCTCCGATCGATTTCGGCCCAACAACGATAAGTTCCCTTCATTTAGGCATGGTGATGTGCGGCTCGCGCAAGTAAATCGGTTCGAGCGGTGGCAAAGAAAAGCTGCGCTGCGGTTCTCGCGCAAGTCTGGCGAGCACTAGGGCCGAGGGGAAGCGAACTACGGCGCGCTCAAATTGCGGGAGCGAATCCGAGGTAAAGACTGGCATTGCCGTCCCAACGGCGTTGAGTTTCGGTTTCAGTTCGGACT
The DNA here is from genome assembly GCA_035472675.1 of Candidatus Dormiibacterota bacterium. Classification (GTDB taxonomy): domain Bacteria; phylum Verrucomicrobiota; class Verrucomicrobiia; order Chthoniobacterales; family UBA10450; genus Udaeobacter. The sequence continues at coordinate 2,473 of DATIOX010000190.1, read as the reverse complement.
CTGAGAAAAGCGTTGGGCCTTCGATCACGTTGTTTGCGCGGATTCGCGCAAAGAAAAAAGATTTCCTCCGAGCATCTCCGATCACGCAGTATTCGTGTGCGTCGCATTGCATTGCGGAGATCGATGGAAGACCGATCAGGTGCGCACCAGAAGAAATCTGCAATCCGATCGCGGCCGAAATTGCGATGCGCGTCCCGGCGTACGAGCCGGGGCCAAGTCCGACGATGATCATCTCTGGAGCGCCAAATTTTTCCGATACAGCGGCGAGATTCTCAAAAAAGACAGCGGAATTTTTTCTATCGTTCTGCCACTCCCGCGTGAGATGGGTATTGTCCCGATCCAACCACGCCAGACCGCCGCGCGCTGTGGAAAGTTCCAGCGCAAGAATTTTCACGCTCCCTGGAAAGTAATAGCGCGCTGATTCTCGGATTTTATCTCGAATAGAATCCAGCGCGCTTGTTCAGGAATGAATTCGGCGAAGCGATCAGCCCATTCGATCACCGAAACTCCGTCACCAAAAAAATAATCGTCCAGGCCAAGCCGCGCGAGGGACTGGCAACTCTCCACGCGAAAGAAATCAAAATGATAAACAGGCAGTTGCCCATTTCGGTATTCATGCACAATCGTAAACGTAGGGCTGGCAACGGCAGCCTTGCTTCCCATGCCGGCCACGAAGCCTTTCGTAAATAAAGTTTTGCCGCTCCCCAGTTCGCCCTGCAAGGCTAAAACCGATCCCACTCCGACATCCTCTGCAAATCGTCGTCCGAGTGCTTCAGTCTCAGCCGGACTGTTGGAAATGAACGTAGCCACGTTTTAATTGCCGATTGTCCGCGACGGCGGGTGAACTTCTTGCGGATCTCCGATTCAAGCGACCAATTCGAGTGAGCGGCAGTTTCCGGAATTTCTTTCGCCATTCTCGCTTCAGACGTGTTCTGTCGCGCGGCGAAATGGCGAACAGCAATTCGTAATCTTCGCCCTTTGAAATTGCGTCGTCGGTCTTCGCGGCACGGGTAAGCGGCAGATTCTCCGCCTCGACAGTAAATCCAACTCGGCTGGCCCTTGCAAGTCGTGGAAGATCGGCTCCCAGTCCGTCACTTAAATCCATCATGGCGTGGATGGAGAAATTTTTTGTGAGCCACCGCGATTCCGCGATTCGTGGAACGAATTGCAAATGCTTTTGTTTCATGGCTCCCCCCAGTCGACCAGTGACAAAAAGATCATCGCCCACCTTGCCGCCCCCACGCGATACACAACGGTCTCTTTCGACAAAGCCAACAACGCTAACCGAAATCGCCACGGGGCCGGGTGTGCTACTCGTTTCCCCGCCGACTAGGCTGACTTTGAACCGCGTCGCGGCCCGGCGCAGTCCGCGATAAAGCTCCTCCACCCACTCAACCTTCGTTTGTTCAGGAGCAATGAGAGTGATCAGGGCAAATTGAGGGACGGCCGATGTTGCCGCGAAATCGCTGAGCGGACGCATCATCGCTTTCCAGCCAACGTCGCGCGCGTTCGCGGTTGCCAAGAAATGCACGCCTGTGACAACGCAATCGGTTTTGAGCACAAGAAAGTTGCGGCGATCGCGGGTTTCCACCACAGCGCAATCATCACCCGGGCCGTGGACAACGGCTTTTGCGAGTGGAAGATCAGGCAAAAGCAGGCCGAGCAGCCGGTCTTCTCCGATCTCGCGCAGTTTCATTGTCGGTTTTGGCGCCCGCGGCGCAATGTTAGTTTGAGACCGGGGTGTTGCTCCAGGTTATGGATAAGTCTGCACCTTTGGCACCAGAGTCGCGAAGCCTCATGGAGAAAAGATCTCCGGAAATGCGAGGGCGGCGAGAGTTAACGAATTGAAGAGCGAATGCATCGTCATGGCGACCAGAATGGAACCGCTCCACTCGTATGCAATCGCGAAACAACTTCCCAAAACAAACAATGGCGCAAATGAAGGCAGGTGGGCGTGCGCCGCAGCGAACAGCAGCGCGCTGAATGTGACGCCCAGCAGGCGGCCGAAATAGCGCTTGAGTACACTGTAAATAAAAAATCGAAAAAGAAATTCCTCGACTACCGGCGCGATTGCCACGGCGAAGACGATGATCATCATTCGCTGCTCAATCGTGCGCGATCCGCTGAAAAACTCGACGATGTTTTGCCTGCTGGAGCCGCCCTCGAAAAGCCGCTGCGTAATTGCGTCGGACAACAAAATCAATGGATACGCAAAAAAAAGGAGGATTGCTCCCGTGCTCAGGGTCCGGATAAAGCTTAGCCCGGAAAACCCGCCTAACGAGCCAACGTCAAATCCGCGGAACTGAAGGAAAGTGACTATGATGAGCACTACGCAACCAGTAATGAGAAAATTTGCGAGGAGATTGCGCGCGCTGAACTGGATCGAGGGCTGCGAAACAGATGCGCCAATGGTCAGAAAAAGAAAAAGGATCAATAGCGCAGCCAGTATTGCCTCGGGCAGTCCAAAGCTTCG
>DATIOX010000189.1:0-3030 GCA_035472675.1 Candidatus Dormiibacterota bacterium | reverse complement strand
GGCACCCGGCCATTTCGTGTGGGCGCATAGACAAAGCCGTAGCGGTCCCTTTTTACATCCACCGGCTCAAGAAGTAAGCCTTTGTTACTCGCTTTCTCAGTGTATTCGATCAGCACTCTTGCCGTTCCATTGAAGCCCCACATCATAAATCCCGTCCCGAAAAGTCCGCCCTTGGGGAAAAGCTCGTCCAAACCGGCCATGGCATTAAAACAACTGATAGCGACTTTGTCTTTTCGATAAAGACGATCGTCCGCGCGATATTTAATGGTTCCTCCGTCGAGCAAGCGTTTGCGCTTCACTGCGAGATCAAACGCCGCTTTCTTGATCTCATAAGGCCCCCACATGGCCACCGCATTCTTTGCATCCACGGCAAGCTTGATCGTTTCTGCGAGCGTAAAGTTTCGGCCGATCGATATGGGACATTTATTCCTCTCTGGAATAATGCGGCTGCCCACGCCGTCAAAGACGCACAGATGGGGATTGCTCAAGAAATCGTGAGGCAGCCAGCTGATGGTAAACGCTTCAAATTCCCGGTTCCTATATCTTCGTAGTTTGAGACCCGGCGTCAGCTTGGGCTGCTTATTATCCGCAAGGACTCGGATGACCGAGATAAACGAGTGCGAAAATTCCGGGTGATTCCCGCGGTCTTGGTAAGCAAAAGGAATGATGAAATACCGCTCGCGCGTGTTACTGCCCTCACCAAGGCGAGCCGAGACTTTGGCTTTGATGCGATCTACGATCTGCGTGTAGAGGGGCACATCATAGGTCGAAAAATCCACATCTGCCTGCGCGACGATGGGCAAGGTAAAAAGTAAGATGAAGGCTCTGAAAAGCATATCAACAAATTACCGGGAAACGACTCCGATTGGAAGTCGCGCGACTCTTTATTCCTCGCCCTCCTCACAATGCGCGAAGGCTATCACAACTACCACCACGAATTTCAGCACGATTACCGTAACGGAGTGAAGCCTTGGCAATTTGACCCGTCAAGTGGCTGATCTGGACACTGTCGAAACTAAGACTTGTTCGAAATCTGCGCCGCGTCCCGGCAGATAAGATTCGCTCGGCGCAACGAGGAACTGGCGAGCGAGTCGCTTGTGCGTCGTTCTCTTCCTCGGCCGTGGCAGCCTCCGCCTGAAGCAAGACTTCAAGTAAACTATGGACGCCGGTGTCAATCGCCGTCCGCAGCGGTGAAGTCGTGAAACTTCCCGGAGGAACTCGATAACGTTTTTCCCTCTCGAATCCACGCTTGAACCGCGAACAACTTTCCCGCACGGCAATGCGAGCAAAGCGCTTTCAAGTCGCCAGGGAGTTCTTCTCGTTTCGCCATTCCGAGAATTTCAATACAGCCGGCCCGAATACCGAACGAGAAGCAAACTTGAGAGCCCACAGAACCACAAAAGTGTCCAAGCACAACGGTCAACAACTTCGGGAGAATCTACGATTTAACTGGAGCCGGCAGTCGGATTCGAACCGACGACCTGCTGATTACAAATCAGCTGCTCTAAGCCAACTGAGTGATCAACGCATCAGCGCCATCAACCGGCTGCGACTGGACACTTGCAGTTTGCAGAAGATGGAATGAAGATGTCTTTTCACCGTTTCAAGACTCAAACCAGCTTCATCGGCAATCTCCTGATTACTGCGCCCGTCGCATACCAAACGCGCCAAATTCTGTTCTCGACTCGTCAGGCGGACCAGATGCGACAACGAAGCGCCGCTGATTTGATATCCTGTCGCTGCCCTCGCCTGAAAACTCTCGAACTCGACGAGAAAATGCGGTCGCGCGAAGGCGGCCGAACCAATCTGTTTCAAACTGATCGTCGCGCGAAGATCACGCCGCGTCGGATGCCGAACTGTCTCGTCCCAAAAATTGGCTGGCGCGAGACCAAGAGGAGTCAGGTGTTCCCATCGCTTTTTGAGAACGCGACATTGATTGAGAACCTCAGGAGGAATTGGAGCTTTCAATTTGATAAAGCGCGCCTCCGACGGCCCCCCTTGCCACACAGCACAAGACTCGGCTGCGGCTTGATTTCGATAGGCCAACCTCAAATTCCATCGCAACACAACTGTTGGTAATGGGACTCGGCGCATGAATTGTTCAAGGGCTACTCGTACGGCCCGTTCGCGCGAGCGCGAATGCAGCCGGCGAAGTGCCGTTTGAAATTGAGCATGGAGATAGCGAATCACTTTCATTTCGCCCGGTGATAGCTCGCCCTGCTGCTCGCTGCGCACGACAATGATTGCGGCGAGGAGGCGCCTGATTTGCCAGAAGAATAAGCCAATGGCACATCGGCCGTTTATTGGCACGATGCAGTCGCGATAAAACGAAGACCTCCTAAAATGGCGTTCGTCTGAAAAAAAATCGTTAATGACTAGAATGTTCCGGTGCGGATGAGCGCTGAAATATTTCTTGATCGGCATGATCGGGAAGAAGCTACCTGGAAGTTTCTTGGTCGATTTGGCGATTCGCGGCAAAATAGGACTGTGCTGCAAGGTGAGGCCGATGAAACAGTTGGGAAGGGCCGCTTCGATTACATCTTGAACGCCTTTCCAAAACGAATCGACATCGATCGCCGCGTGCAGATGTAGGAGCGGTTTTTCCAATGTGGGATCGAGAACCGATTGTAGTCTGGTAGCCGCTTTGGATCGCCGCTTCATTGCTTCGTTGCATTCTCAAGCTGCGATTATTTATCGCAAACCAAACGCTGAATGCGCGCTCTTGGGCGAAAAACTGAGCAACGCAAAATACAACTTAAGATACCTTGCAACGCGCGTCCTGAAGCGTTCGATTTTTTAGCGGCCGTCAGCACTTCGGCTGCGATCAAAGCACTAAAAGTTCAAAAACTAACAGGCGAAAGGAATTACGCACATGCAAACAGCTACGGATGATAAAACGCAACAGAAGACGATGCAGCAACCAATTTTGGTCCCGCCGGGTGGGGGTGAAAAACTAAACATCGCAGGCAGTCCAATTTCTCACAAAGTGAAGAGCAAGGACACGAACGGAGTCTTTTCTGTTATGGAGTT
>DATIOX010000188.1:0-3120 GCA_035472675.1 Candidatus Dormiibacterota bacterium | reverse complement strand
TTGATCTCAAGAAGCTCGATTTCGCGGTCATCTCACACCGGCACGGGGATCACACCGGTGGCATGAATTACCTGTTGACGGTGAACCCGCAGGTGAAGATCTACGCGCCGAAAGAGGGATTCGGAGTATTTGGCGCCTCACTGCCTGGAACCTCCTATCGCCAAGACGCCTCACTGCCTGATCATATGCGGTACTACAATGGGAAGCCGCCGCAGACGATGACCTTCGGCACGCCGTGGCCAAGCGCCAATTTTGTTCTAATTGATGGTGTGACGAAAGCCGCACCAGGAATATCTGTGATCGCAACCGTGTCCCAGACGCCCGGAACTTTGGAGCTGCGTGAGCTCTCGCTCGCAATTGAGACACCCAAAGGACTGATCCTCGTGGTAGGATGTTCGCATCCGGGAATTGAACGGATCGTCGAGGCGTCGACGGTAATTGACAAGCACGTCTATGCGATCGTTGGGGGACTCCACTTGGTCACAACTCCAGATTCGGAGATTGCGCGGATTGTGACAGCCTTGCATGACAAATGGAAAGTTGATCGCGTGGCACTGGGTCACTGCACAGGCGAGCCCGCGTTTGCTGCATTTCAAAGAGCATTCGGTTCTCAATATAATTACGCAGGGCTTGGGAGTGTGATAGAACTCCCATAGACTATCGAGTACCCATGTGAGGCAGCGAGTGATACACCGATCTTGCGGGCTGGCCCGGCACGATGACCAACTCACAACACATTTACGAAGTCCGCCCGCGTAAAGATCATCGCGGCTTTGATCTCATCTCCGATGCGCTGCTATTCGGGCGGGCTCTGGTACATCGAACCCAATCACGCAATCGACCATGCGAAGTTTCGCAGTCGATCAGATCACGCCGGCATTCGCGTTTGCGATGAAGCTGGCAATTTAATCCAAACGCACGAACACAAGACCGATTTCAAAGAGCGGCGATAATGCTTGACGCGGTTGCCGCCGGATCGCAAAACCAGCGAAGTGTGAGAGCCACTTTGTTAGCCGCTACCGCCGCGCTTACTGCCCTTGCCGGTTGCCAAGGTGCTGGGGAGAAGCAACGCCTGGATGCGGAGACGCAGTCAGGTGACCTCGCCAATTGTGCACGGATTCGTGTAACGTCGAGTGGCTGTGGGAGAAACTCGGGTTTTACAGAGGTATACGTTGACAACATGCACAAGAACCACGCGGTGCGGGCGACCGTTCGGAAGCACTCACAGGAAGGCGACGACGACACAGAATATGCCATCGCCGAAGGTGGCCAGCTCCTTGTCGGCTGCGGGGGAGGCGGCACCAGCTTTGCTGTTGTCGGCTGCGAAGTGTTGAAGGGTGAAGCTGAAAAAAGGTGATAAGCGACAGCTCGAATTGCCGCTTCCGGTTCCAGAAACGCAGCCAGCTTTTCATCGACGTGCGTAACGAAACGCCTTCCATTGTCGCGATGCGCGTCAGCAATCCAGATCGTTCGCCCGTAAATCAATCGCTGAGACACAGCCCCCACTTCAAACCGGCTTTGCTGAGATTGTCAGCAATGATCGATTTGCCTGAGTATTGAAACTGTCCGGTTCAAGGGACGGGTTGAAACGAAGTGCTTTTGCACCTGGGAAATCGGCCGGCTGCTTCTAATGGAACGAGGCCGGGTAAAATGGTTAGTATACTTACAATCTTTGCATCTCCACCGCGTGGAACGCTCCTCCTCCGACTTTTGAAGCTGCTTAAGGACGAAATCCGCCTGTTCCCTGATTGTCTCTAAGACCGCCTTGAGAGGTTTCAACGGCGTTTCGGCCATAAATTCAGTTGGAGTTGCTGCGGACGCTTGGGTGGCTTTGGTCGCGCCAGGCTTATCCGGCGTCGCCGAAGTTTCAGAAAGAGGCTTCGCGTCAGTCGTCCCATGTTCTAATGAACATATCCAACGAAATTCAGTGGTCAAGGTGTTCTCAAGTGAAACTCGCGGCTCGGAACTCGGTGCTGTTGCCATCTCACTGCCAAGATCGAAAAGTTTTCCCGCCTCAGGCCCCGTAAAGATAAACGTGGAGTTGATCTAATCTCCGATGTTCTGCCATTTGGTCGGTTGTGGTACGAACAAGTCACCGATGCAATCGAATACTCCAAGCATCGCTGCCGTTCACGTCGGGCCGTCATTCCCATTCATGATGATGGGGGAAACGATTTCAAACCCACGAGGACACGGGTGATTTCAAACAATGGTGAGTTTTGCAGGGCGCTGCTCAACCGATTCGAGCACGATGGCATCCCAGCAAGGAGATCGTAGAGACCATTCTTACGGATTTCCCTGGAGTGCGGTACCATCCCAAGTTCCGTTTAATGACCTGGCAGCTTATGGGAATAGCTGTTGCGGCTTGTTCGTTGCAGTTCTTCACCGCTGACCCGTACGACGTTCAAGGTGCTAGCCTCCGCCGCCCAGCTTCCACTGTCATTAAGTTCGATCCAGCGACCAGGCAGACGACTTCCAGTAAACGCGGGTACCCAAACCCAATGGCGCCCTTTCTTGGCGGTTACAGATGCCCGCGACGCTGGCGGCGCTGCCCTCAGATCAAAATTCAGGTGCGTCGGCTCACCCGGTTCGATTGTCGTATTATTAATGGAAGTTTTGACGGCGCCGTGCACAACCAACGTAATTCGGTAATCGCCTGGCGGGAGACCACCTAAAATGTAACGGCCGTTTACGTCCGTCTTAACGGTTGTGAGCAATTTCCCACCATTTTTCGTTTCGATCCGAATATCCGCGCCGTCTATCGGATGTCCTTTAGCATCCTTGACGATCCCTTCCAGCACCGAATTCGCAGCCGGTGCGCTTGCGACAAAAAGAATCAACCCAATGAAACCAACAATTATTTTCTTCATCATCATGCCTCCAATGTTTTATTGAGCAAATTTCTGAAGCTGGTTTGGATTGAACAAGAGCCACTTGGTGTTTTTGGCATAGACCGGTTTTACCTTGCCCGCAGCGCGATGCGCCGCCCTCAAGTTCCATAAACGCAGTGAGTTTCTCATCCGCACGCACAACGAAATGCTTTCCGTTGTCGCGACGTGCGTCCGCAATCCAGATCGTTCCCTCGTTGGAATCAATCGCTGAGACACAGCCCCAGTTCCA
>DATIOX010000187.1:0-23800 GCA_035472675.1 Candidatus Dormiibacterota bacterium | reverse complement strand
TGGAAAACCGGCGGACGGCGATGTCATCTCCCTCAAGGACGGTAAGGATCGTCTGATGGGCAGTGCGATCTACAATTCCAAGTCACAAATCGTGGCGCGCCGTTTTTCGCGTCGAAAACAGGAACTAGACCTGGATTTCTTTAAACGGCGCATCGGCCAAGCGGCGGAGTACCGCACTCGACGAGGCGTCGGTCCAAGGCTTTGCCGAGTTGTTTGGAGCGAAAGCGATGGATTGCCGGGCTTGATCATCGACAGGTTCGGCGATCATTTCGTGATGCAAACGCTCACGCTGGCGATGGACGTGCGAAAAGATCTGATCGCCAACGCGGTTATCGATCTCTTTGGAAACGCCACGATCGTCGAGCGAAATGACGCGCCTGTTCGCAAGGCGGAAGGGTTGGACTTGCGCGCAGACGTCTTGCGCGGAGGTGCGCCACCGCAAATCGAGATCGAAATCCAAGGCGTAAAGTTCGAAATCGATCTTTTGCAGGGACAAAAGACCGGTTTTTATCTCGATCAAAAACACAATTATTCGGTCGTTGCCGGGTACGCGCACGGCCGGCGCGTGCTGGATTGTTTCACAAATCAGGGAGCATTTGCGCTGACTTGCGCCCGCGCAGGTGCGGCGGATGTGATCGGTGTTGAAGAAAGCTCCGAGAACATTGCAGGTGCGAAACGAAACGCGGTGCGCAATGATTTGAAAGTGCGATGGATCGAGCAGGATGTTTTTCAGTTCCTGCGCGCGGCCGAAAAAGCCGACGCGCAGTATGATTTGATTGTTCTCGATCCGCCGTCGTTTACAAAAACCAGGAGCGGATTGCGCGACGCGTTGCGTGGCTATCGGGAATTGCACATGCGTGCGTTCAAGCTCTTGTCGAAGGATGGCCTGCTGGCGACTTTTTCATGCTCCCATCACGTGAGCGATAACGCATTTTCGCAGACAATCGCCGGTGCGCTCGTCGATGCCCGGCGTTCCGCGCGACGGTTGCGCCGGTTCGAGCAGGCGCCCGATCATCCCGTGCTGCCTACGATTCCCGAAACGGAATATTTCAAAGGTTTCCTTCTGGAGATGATGCCGGGGCGATGACGCTGAAATATCACCCTGAGCGAAGAAGAATCTCACAAGAACAGCTGCGTTACATTGTCCGAGCCGTTAGCATCCCCACACCGTGTCATCCCGAACGAAGTGAGGGACCTCGCCTACGAAGTTCACGTCCTATTGGATAGTCAGCGCAATCGACCATCCCGTGAGAGGTCCGTCGCTGCGCTCGGGATGACGACGTTGTAGCTGCAGAACAAACGTTGACTCGAAATTTTCGCGCGTGCTTAGCGAGAAATATCTGGAATTCTCTATTGAGCCATTTAATATGGCGCTACAGCGAGCCCGGACGGCGAGTCCCGATTTGTCATGGCAGAAAAACTTCGACAGGTTGAACAAATGCTCGAATTGAGCGAGGACGAAGCCAATTCTCCCGAGCATCTGGACTCGCAAGTGCAGAAGGCGCAGGAGCAACTGCTCCAGCTCAAACGCCAGCAAGAGCAGATCGAAAAACAAAAGCGCGAGCTGGAAGAACTAAGCCGTCGCCAGGAGGAATTGGAGCACGGTCGCGCGGAAATGGCCGATAAATTGACTCGCTCGCTCGTTGTGCTTGAACGCGAAGGATACAACGCGCAAAGCCGGCTCGAGCAGATCCGTGCAGCCCGGGAGAGTTTCGGTCAGCATTTGGAATTAATTGAAGCGATTGATCCAAAGAGCTGGAACCCCTCCGATCTACACAAGGAACTGAGCCGGGCTTTGAGCACAGTGGACGAGGCGCGCACGGTGTATAACGAGCAACGCAGCCGGTTGCGGGCAGCGGGTGGAAATGAAGGCGATGCGTCACTGCCTGACGCGGTGACGGAGGGTTACGAGAGCAGCGACGGGCGTTCATTCTTTCACTGGTTCCAGATTGGCGTCGCGCTCACTTTGCCCCTCATTATCTTTGGCGCTGTTGCCCTCGCTCTTTTCGTTTGGATGGCGAGCAAGTGATGGCGATGTTTCGTCGTTCGCCCAAGTCCAGCCCACCGCTTCGTCGCAGGCAGGAAGAAATTGCGCGACAGGAAGCGGACCTGCACGAAAGACTCGAAAAACTCGAGCGGCTTGTTGCGAAGGTGCCGCTGATCGAGAAAAACAGGAGGGAACAAGGACCAAAAGATAATCGAACCGATAAACGATTCCGCGTCTCGGTCGCGTCGCAAGGCCAGCGCGAAAGCAGACGTTCCAGGCGTCCTCGTTCGATGCGCAAAGAACGGCGAGACGGCCAAATCATTTTTCTACTTCTTCTGGTGGCGCTTGCGGGAGTCGTCATCTGGCTAATCAGCAACCTGCATTCCTGAACGACAGCCATGGCCGGGGCCGCGGATCTCGATGTTGCGTACGTCGCCAGACTGGCGCGGATCAATCTGACGGAAGAGGAAGCGAACGCTTTTCAGAAGCAATTGGGCGATGTGCTGAATTACGTCGAAAAACTTCGTCAGACTGACGTGAGCGGTGTGGAAGTGGCTGCTCACGCACTTCCGATTTTTAATGTTTTCCGCGAGGACGCGCCGCGTGACTGGTTTACGGCGGAGCAAGCGTTGAGCAATGCCCCCCAAAATGCGAACGGTCTTTTTATCGTCCCTAAAGTTGTGGAATGACGGAGAAGGATCTGCCGGCGCTTAGCATCGCCGATCTGCAATCATTGTTGCGTCGCAGGAAGGTTTCCGCGCGTGAAGTCATCGATGCTCTGCGAGAACGCATTGAAGCTGTCGATGGAGAAATTGGCGCTTATCTGTCGCTGGACATTGATGCTGCGATTAAAGAAGCGGCGAATGCGAATGTGGATCTTCCTTTGGGCGGCGTCCCGCTTGCGATCAAAGACATCATCAATGTGATGGGTCAGCCTTGCACGTGCGCTTCAAAGATCTTGCGCGGTTATCGAGCCCCGTACAACGCCACTGTCGTCCAAAGATTGCGCGCTGCGGGCGCAATCCCATTTGGAAAAACCAACTTGGACGAGTTTGCCATGGGTTCGTCCACCGAAAATTCTGCAGTGAAGTTGACGCGCAATCCGTGGGATTTGTCGCGCGTACCGGGCGGCTCGAGTGGCGGTTCGGCAGCAGCAGTCGCAGCGGACGCAGCGTTCGGTGCATTGGGCAGCGATACTGGCGGTTCAATTCGGCAACCCGCTGCGCTTTCGGGCGTTGTTGGTTTCAAACCGACCTACGGACGGGTCTCGCGATTTGGCCTCGTTGCGTTCGCGTCGTCACTCGATCAAATCGGGCCGTTGACCAAAACTGTACGCGACTCTGCCCTTATCATGAACGCGATCGCAGGTCATGATCCGCAAGACAGCACCTCTCTTAACGAGCCGGTGCCTGACTATGCTGCAAAACTCGGAAACGATTTGCGCGGAGTCCGGTTGGGTGTGCCGAAGGAATACATGATCGAAGGGATCGATCCACAAGTGAAAGCTGCAATCGACGCCGCGGTGAAACAGATGAATTCGTTAGGGGCCGAGATTGTCGATGTCTCATTGCCTCATACTGATTACGCGGTCGCGGTCTATTACATTCTGGCCACAGCGGAAGCCTCCGCCAACCTGGCCCGCTTTGACGGGGTCCGTTATGGATATCGAGCGGAAAACCCCAAGGACATGCTCGATCTTTATGGCCGTACGCGTGAGCAAGGTTTCGGGCCGGAAGTGAAGCGTCGCATCATTCTCGGCACGTACGTCTTGAGCTCCGGCTATTACGACGCCTATTATTTGCGTGCACAAAAAGTGCGCGAGCTGATCCGCCAGGATTTCGCGAAGGCCTTCGAGAAAGTCGATGCATTGATTTCACCGACGTCGCCGGTGCCGGCGTTCAAGTTAGGCGAGCGCACCGCAGACCCGTTGCAAATGTATCTTGCCGATATTTTCACGATCGCGGCGAACCTCGCCGGAATCTGCGGAATCAGCGTGCCGTGTGGTTTCGCGGAAGTGGATGGTCATCGATTGCCGATCGGCTTGCAGTTGTTAGGCAGACCGCTGGATGAAACGCGCATTCTGCAAATGGCGCACGCCTACGAGCAGAGTACAGACTGGCATAAAGCGCGTCCGCCTCTTGCCTCGCCAAAATGATTCGCCAGACACACGGCCAAGCGAGCGCAAAACCAAGCGCGCCTTCCCTGTCATTCTGAGCGAAGCGAAGAATCTCACTGCTTCCGGAAGTCCACCCACCCGAAATAGTCAGAGATGTTTCGCTTCACTCAATATGACAGGTGTGAAGACTCCCCAGCCATCGCATCGTGGTTCACCTTGAATCGCCGATTCAATGGCCGACTCGGACTTCACGGGTTGCTCGTGGCTTTTGTCGTGGCGGCGACTGTCTTCTCCGCGCTTCCGCTTCTTCGGTACCTTCGCGGCCACAGCATCTTTGATTACGAACTCTGGTACACCACCGGCAAACATGTGCTGGCGGGTGATGAGATCTATTTCTTTCGTGCTGGGAAATACGATTTCATGTATCCGCCGCCCTGCGCGTTTTTTCTCGCGGTCGCGAGTTTGCTTGGTCAGGGAGGATTGATTCTTCTCCTTGTCGCGATCAACTCCGCGGCCTGGTTTTACAGTGCGAAGCTGAGTGCTGTTCTCGCTGGAGGCAACCGAGGCACAACGAACCTGTGGCTATATCTCATTCCGAGTTTGCTCGTGATCGTTTATGTCTGGTCGAGCTATCACCTTGGCCAGCCGAACCTTGTTTTACTTGCGCTGATGCTTGGCGCTTTTGTTGCGCTGCGCGCAAAACGCGAAATCGTCGGTGGCGGCTTGATTGCAGTTGCCGCCGCGATCAAAGCATTTCCGGTACTTGCCATCATTTATCTGGTTTACCGGCGTTACTGGAAAGCAACCGTTAGCCTTGTCGCGACACTTGTATTTCTCATTCTCATTTTACCGGCGCCGTTCCGCGGATTCGAACGAGCGTGGCACGACCTCGAGAAGTGGAGCGCTGGAATGTTGAAGTATAGCGAAGTCAGTGTGGGGCAACGCCCGATGCGCAGCTACACGTGGAAAAATCAATCTCTCATTGGTGTTAGCAATCGCCTGCTGCGCTACGTCGATGCCGATGCTGCTTCTGCGCCGCACCAGCCGGTTTACGTGAACTTCGCGGATCTTAAGTTTCCGGTCGTTAACGCGATCATCATTGGCGTGGCGGTGGCACTTGGCATCTTGTTTGTCGCGGTGACGCCCCAACGCGGTATGAGAACGGCGGAGAGCGATGCAATCGAGTTCGCTCTGCTCCTCCTGTTGATGCTAATGATTACGCCGCTTTCGTTTGGCTACTTTTACTCGTGGCTGATGCTGCCATTCGCAGTAATAACGCAGCGAGCGCTCGTTGAAAGAGTGTCGTCCATTCTGTGGTGGTGCGTGCCCGCGCTCGCGTTGCTCGCTGTAGGCTTGATATTTCCGCGCGGTGCGCAGCTCTACGGCAATACATTTTTCGCCACGTTGCTGCTGTTTGTCGGACTCTCGATTGAGCTTTCGCGTTTCAAACAACAAGCAGCCCAGAGGCAAACCGCCGTCGACTTCCATTCGCCGGGTTAAATGCAGGCTCCAGCGATTGGTTAGATGTCATGGCACGTTTCGATAGGCAATCGTGATCGAGCCAAATCTACCAAGTTGCTTAACAACAGTCGAGCCGTCATCATTCGGAGCGCGGCCATACACGACGCGCAAATGGGTTGCGTCGTCCCATCGCGCCGTGACTGTCATGTCGCCGTCAGTTTCGAACACAGTGTCTGCGTCCGACGGCGTTGTGCCTTGTGCGGGTGAAATGCAGAGGCGAACGGTTCCATAGAGCGGATTGTCCCCCTCGCAAGTCCTCCGAAAAACAACTGCTTTCTTGTCGCCCGAAGGAGAGGCAACATCTTCGCGCAAGTCGTCAGTGTACTTTGCACACCGCTGGCATGAGGCGAGCGAGATCAGCGGAATAACCAGATATAATGCATGCGCTGCACTAACGAGAATTAAGCGAAATTTCGTATTTAGAGGCGAACATTTTCTCGCCTAATAGGCAAGCTGAATGAGTACAACCGGCAAGGTCGGACGATGCCGAATATCATTTTCTGGCTGGCATTGTTCGATTTGTGCGCCGAACCATCAGTTTTAGTCCGGACCAGGTTTCATCAATCGCGCACACTTTTACATCGACGAATCCGAGCGGCAACGCGACGGCGCGAACCACGTCTTCCGTTACATCACTAGGCACGCCACATGATTTTTTTGGCCAGGAAACCCAAACTGTTCCGGTGTCCGCCATTTTCTCGCGCAAGGCGGACAATCGCGTCTCCAATTCGCTGCGCTTCTTGATAAAAACGTGGACAAAACTCGAATCCGGCTTGAAGCGATCGGAAAAAGTTACGCCTTGGGGAATTGTACCGAGCAATCGACGATAGTTTGTCGGCGCATTGATTGTGACGACGGTCAGGCCCGGTTTGATTCCCAGCTTTTGTGGTAGCGGTGTTCCTGAGTAACCAGCCATTTCGCACTTTACGGCTGCCTGAGTAAAAAGAGGCAGATCAAAATATCGGCAGTCGACTATGGAAACTAAATATACTGGATTAGTTT
Organism: Candidatus Dormiibacterota bacterium; assembly: GCA_035472675.1. Classification (GTDB taxonomy): domain Bacteria; phylum Verrucomicrobiota; class Verrucomicrobiia; order Chthoniobacterales; family UBA10450; genus Udaeobacter. Next base: position 17,174 of record DATIOX010000187.1, on the reverse strand, counting down.
CCGTGTTGTGATAGGACTACCATGAATATGAAACAGGCACACAAACCTCGGCCGCGAAGCCGAAAGCGCGATCCGAATCGGCAGCGAATTGTTGATGCTGCGCGGGTCCATTTTTTCAGTCACGGATTCCGCAGTGTGACCATGGATGATCTGGCGGAGGAGCTGGGCATTAGCAAGAAAACGCTCTATACACATTTCCCGGGCAAAATCGATCTGCTGGAGGCCGTGCTGGCTGATAAACTCGCAGGCGTCGAAGCGAAGCTGAAGGAAGTTACGCGCGCGCACGCGCACGATTTCCCAGCGGCTTTGCAGGAATTGTTGGCCGGTACGCATCGCGAATTGGATGAGATTAAGCCGCCGTTTGTGCGCGATATGCGCCAGAAAGCGCCGGAAGTGTTCAAACTTGTCGAACGCCGTCGAGCCGCGCTAATCCAGCGCTACTTCGGAAAATTTTTCGTTGAGGGGCAACGGGCGGGAATGGTGCGCAGGGATGTTCCGGCCCAACTGATCATCGAAATTTTGCTGGCGATGGTTCAATCGATCATGAATCCGCCGAAGATGGAGGAGCTTGGGATGATGCCGAAAGAAGGCTTCACCGGGATTCTTAAGATCGTTCTCGAAGGTGCGCTGACACCAAAGGGACGGAAAGCGTGAATGCATCACTCGTTAGTGAACATCAATCCGCCCACCGTACAGCGGGACGGATTCGCCGTGGCGAACAACCCCAAAAGAATCGGGGCTCGCGAAGATTTTCGGAGTTGGCGCGCGCAGCGGGAGCTTTGACGTTACTTATCTTGCTGGCCGGTTGCGGCGGTCGTGGCAAGGCGGTTTCCGGAACGATCGAAGTGGACGAAGCGCATGTTGGTCCGCGCATGAGTGGACGCGTTGAAAAGATTTTAGCCTGGGAAGGCGATCACCTGCGGGAAGGCCAACTAATCGCACAACTGGATGCCTCAGAACTCCGAGCGCGTCGCGATCTTGCCGCCGCGCAAATCGATACGGCACTCCACGACGCGGACGCACAAGAAGCGCAATTGGTGTTCATGCGCGATGAAGCAGGACGCCAGCAGGATTTACTTAAGCGGAGAGTCGTTTCTCCAAGTGACGCTCAGCGTGCCGACAGCTCGGCGAAAACGCAGGAGAAAAACCTCGCGGCGGGCAAAATGCGTGTCGCGCAAGCGCGCGCACAACTTGCCGACATCGACGCGCAGTTAGCGGAAATGCAGGTTACTGCTCCAGCCGATTCGGTTCTCGAGGTGTTAAGCGTGAAAGTGGGCGATGTGCTCCCGCCAAACCGTGAAGCCGCCACGCTGCTTCTGACGGGCCATCTCTGGGTGCGTGTTTATGTTCCGGAATCGTGGCTGGGTTTGATCAAGCTCGGCGAACACGTTCGCGTCCGGGTCGATTCGTTTCCGGGAAAAGATTTCGATGGTGTCGTCGAGCAGATAAATCGGCAGGCCGAGTTTACCCCGCGCAATGTGCAAACCGTCGCCGACCGGATCAAACAGGTGTTCGGGGTCAAGATTCGTTTGCCCAGCGACGACGATCATTTGCGCGCCGGTATGGCTGCTGATGTCTATTTTCCCAATGTGAAATGAGCTGAACGCATGAATTTGGACGGCAGGAAAAAAGGAAGGTGGAACGCGTTGTCCCCAACGCGTTGTCAGCGGCCGCACCATCGGCTTGGGGACATGCCGATCTACCGCCGATACTTCTCTTCCCATGAGTGAGCCAATGATTGAAGTTGAAGGCCTGACGAAGCGGTTCGGTACATTCACGGCCGTTGATCACGTTTCATTCTCGGTCGGAAAAGGATCGATCTTCGGGTTTCTCGGCCCGAACGGTTCCGGGAAAACAACCGTGATCCGGATGTTGTGCGGAATTCTCGAGCCGACCGAGGGCACGGCTCGCATCGGGGGCCACGATGTCGTGCGAGATACCGAGCCGATCAAGGAAATGATCGGCTACATGTCACAAAAATTTTCGCTTTATGACGAGCTGACCGTGAATGAGAACCTCATCTTCGCAGGAAAACTTTATGGCTTGAGCGGTCGCGAATTGGATCAACGACGCGACGAAATGATCGCTACAACGCATCTTCAGCCGTACATCGGCAGGCGTGCCTCGCAGCTCTCCGGCGGCTGGCGTCAACGTCTGGCAATGGCTTGCTCGCTCATGCACAGGCCGACGGTGCTGTTTCTCGATGAGCCGACGGCTGGCATTGATCCGGTCGCCCGGCGCGAACTGTGGAATTTGCTTTTCGAGTTCGCGGGTAAAGGCATGACGCTTTTCGTGACGACCCATTACATGGACGAAGCGGAGCGCTGCGATCACGTGGGTTATATTTACATGTCGAAGTTGATCGTATGTGGTGAGCCGGACGAGCTAAAAAAATTACCGGATGTAAATCCGCCCGGAACGCGCCGGCTCGACGTGACTTGCGATCATGTCACCACGGCATTGCGCGCGATGCACGAAATGCGCGGAGTGCGCAGTGCGACGGTGTTCGGTCAATCGATGCATTTGCTGGTCGATGAAACTGTTAAGCGCGCCCAGATTGACGAACAACTGCGCAAAGTCGGCGTCACTCATGCCGAGATTCACGAGATGGGCCCTTCGCTCGAGGACGTGTTTGTCGAGCTCTCGGCGAAACATGCTGCTGAACGACAAAAAGCTGCATAATGAAACACAAACCTTTTCGCGGGCTTGGCGCCATTTTGTTCAAGGAATTCATCATCGTTTGGCGCGATCCGATGACGCTTTTCTTCATGTTTTTTCCGCCGCTGATCGAAATGGTCGCCTTCGGTTACGCGCTCGACAACGACGTAAAACACATGGCGATGCTTATTCTGAACGAAGATCGCACGGTCGAGAGCCGCCAGTTGATCGATCGCTTCGTGAACACCGAGACGTTTCGCGTGGTGGGCGAAGTGCAAAGCCTGGATCAACTGAAGAGCGAAATGCGCAAAGGGCGCGCCTATGCCGCGTTGGACATTCCGCCGAACTTCACTCGCGACCTTAATGCGGGTCACTCTGCGCACGTGCAATTGCTTGTCGATGGATCCAATTCCACGACAGCTCTTCAAGCCCTCAACACGGGCCTCGGCGTGGCATTGACCCAATCAGTCGAATCGCTTCTGCGTGAGACCAGCCGGCGGGGAGTGCCGATCGATATTCGTCCCCAGATGCTTTACAACCCGGCAATGCGCGCCCCGAATTTTTATGTGCCGGGTGTGATCGGGATCGTCTTGCAAATCGGAACGACAGTCGCTACTGCCATGGCCCTTGTGCGTGAACGAGAGCGCGGCACGCTGGAGCAATTACTTGTCAGTCCCTTAAGCAGCGCGGGACTCATGCTTGGTAAGCTCGTGCCGTATTTGTGCATCGGAATGGCCATGGCGGTAGTCCTCTTTCTTGTTATGCGGTTTGTGTTTTTCGTCCCCATCGAGGGCAATATCGCGGCGATGCTGTTTTCAACGCTGGTGTATGTCTTTGCGTTGCTCAGTCTCGGTTTGCTCGTCGGGACCTATGCTGAAAACCAAATGCAGGCGCTGCAAATGTCGATGGTGTTTCTGTTGCCGAGCGTTTTCTTTTCCGGTTTCATTTTTCCGCGTGAAACGATGCCGTGGATTTTTTATGCGCTCGGCACTCTCTTTCCCACGACCTATTTTATCGCGCTGATGCGCGCCATCATTTTGCGGGGCGCAAATTTCTTCGAGTACTGGCCGAATCTGGTCATTCTCATTCTGATGTCGAACTTACTTTTTGCTCTCTGCGCTTTGCGATTTCGAAAAAAGATCGCGTGATTCTCAAACGCATTGTTTTCAGCGCACTTCGCGTTCTTATCGCCGTCGCTGCGGTTGTTGCGTTACTCTGGTGGTTCGGAATGAGAATGCCCGGCAAGAATATTTCGCAGGCTGCGCCACTGTCGGCTGATGAAGTTACCCTGCGCGAAGAACTTCGCGCCGATGTGCAAAAACTCGCCGGAGAAATTGGCGAGCGCAATATGTGGCACTACCCTCAGCTGAATGCCGCTGCCGATTTTATCGAGGATTCTTTTTCACGCGCCGGCCTTCGTCCGCGCCGGGACAGTTACGAATTGCGCGGCCAGGCCTGTCACAACATCGAAGTCGAGATTCCCGGCATTCGTCCAGAGGTTCTTCTAATCGGCGCGCATTACGACTCAGTATTTGGTTCACCGGGGGCGAACGACAATGGCAGCGGTGTCGCTGCAACGCTTGCTTTGGCGCGACGCTTTGCCACAAGAAAAACGCAGCACACGATGCGCTTTGTCGCGTTCGTGAACGAGGAGCCGCCTTATTTCCTGTCGGGCGAAATGGGAAGTCTTGTTTACGCCGGTAGATGCAAAGCGCGCGGCGACAAAATCTCCGTGATGGTCAGCCTCGAAACGATCGGCTATTTTTCCGATACGCTGCATTCGCAAACCTATCCGTCGCGAGTAATAGGCGCTTTTTATCCAAACGTTGGCAACTTTATCGGATTCGTCGCCAACGTTCACTCAAGGGCGCTGCTCCGCCGCGTTGTCGGTCTCTTCCGCAAGCACGCAAAGATTCCATCCGAAGGCGCGGCGCTTCCGGCGTTCATTCCCGGCGTTAGTTGGTCGGATCAATGGTCATTCTGGCGAAACGGTTATCCTGGCATTATGGTCACCGATACCGCGCCGTTTCGGTATCCGTATTATCATTCAGCCAACGACACTCCCGACAAACTCGATTACGATCGCTTTACGCTTGTAGTCAGCGGGATGGAGAAGGTGATCGAAGATCTGGACAAATTGTAGGCGGGCTTGCCGTGAGGCCTGCTCGCCCCGTTTCTGCTTGGGTGGAAGTCTCATCGCTGCCTGCGACCACAAATTGAGGCAGAATCCGCCGAGCTCGTGGTTATCGCGAATCGTAGTTGGAATCACGATTCTCTTCATGTTCGGCGCCAGCGCGGCGGTGTGCGTGCGGTGATGAAACCAGTGGACCACTCCACGGCATCTCCTGCACGTTTACTAACTCAAAACGTAAGCGTCACGTCTAAAGTACCGGTCAGGTCCGGACTTTCGTGGCCGGCGGCGGAGCCGACAAGTGCGCAGAAAGAAACGTTTTCGCGAACGGACCATTGCGGTCCGCCGCTAAAATACCAATTGGCATGACCACCGGCCCGCGTGTTCGGCAGAAAGGCAAACACTTCCGCGAGCAGGGTCCATTTCTCATTCAACATCTGCCGGATTGTCTGGCCAACAAACCAGCGATCATCGTCGAAGTCCGCGCGGGAGAAGTTGATCGGGTAATATCCGGCATTAAAGTCCAGGCTCGTCTTCCCGATGGTGTAAGTCGCGATTCCCACAACGCCGACGTCCGAATTTCCTGTGCCGAGCCCATGGCGGTCGGATGCGATCGGCAGTTTCAGGTCCATGCGCGCGCCGAACTTCAGCTTGTCCTCGAGGCCTTGCCAGAGGCGAAGCTTGGGCGCGATCGTCAGGTCCGTTAAATCGTCGGCATCGTTGGTGGTCGGGATCGACCCGGAACCATCTCGCCGCTGATAACCGAATATTGCGCCGAGCTCGAGACGAGGAGTCAGCCCAGGACCGGATTGATCGGTACTAAATACAACGAGGTTGAGCTCGTCCGGACAAACTGGAAATCGCAGTTGAGCTGCAACTTGCCGGCCTCAACCGTGTCGGCGTCGTCGGTTACGAGGGGACTAACTGCTAAGAGCATGTTCTGCAACAACAGCATTACCGTGAACGTTATGAGGAGACGTGGATTTATCTTTTCGCTTTGCATGGCGGCAAGAGCGTCGCAACTTTTTCAAACCCAGGCCCTGCGGATGAGCCAGGTCTTGATGACTTGCGTCAGCCCCACATAGCAGATCAACGTCAACAGAAGAAGCGGCCAATAGAGTGACGGTAGCGGGACAAACCCGAGTGATGTCGCCAGAGGCGAATAGGGAAGATACGCGCCAAACGCCATGATGATGATCGTGGTCATAGTGAGTTGCCAACTGGCCCGCGACTGAATGAAAGGAATAAGATTGGTGCGAATGACGTGGATGATGAGCGTCTGAGTCATAAGCGACTCAACAAACCAGCCAGTGTGAAACAACGCGGCCGCGTAAGTCTGTTCCGCGCCGGCAGGGTTTGCGAAGCGCGTGGCAAGTTCCGCAGGCGGTACGAGGTTAAGATCGTTGCACTTAAAAATGAACCACATCATGGCGAACGTGGTGTAGTCGAAAATGGAACTGATCGGGCCGATGCAGACGATAAATTTTGCGATCTCGCCGATATTCCAAGGCCGCGGCTTTGCTACTTGTTTCGGGCCAACGTTGTCGGTTGGGATTGGCACTTGTGAAAAGTCATACAACAGGTTGTTCGTGAGGACTTGAATAGGAGCCATCGGCACGAAGGGAAGCCACGCGCTGGCGCCGATCACGCTGAACATGTTTCCGAAATTGGAGCTGGCGCCCATGCGGATGTATTTGAGGATGTTCACGAAGACTTTGCGGCCCTCCAGAACACCTTCCTCCAGAACCATCAAACTTTTCTCCAGCAGAATTACATCGGCAGATTCCTTGGCGATGTCGACAGCGTTATCCACTGAGATGCCTACATCGGCCGCGTGCAAGGCCGGTGCGTCGTTGATGCCGTCACCCATGAATCCGACGGTGTGGCCTTTTTTCTGAAGCGCCTTTACGATTCGCTGTTTGTGCGCAGGCGAGAGCCGCGCAAAAACATTGAACCGGTCTACCAGCTCGGACAGTTCCTCGTCCGACATCTTTTCGACTTCATTTCCAAGGGGAATTTTTTCCGCATAAAGACCGACTTCGGTGCAGACTTTGCGCGTGACAAGATCGTTGTCGCCGGTGAGCACTTTCACCGTGACGCCGTTCTGGTTCAGCGCAGAAATGGCTTTGAGGGCGGTCTCTTTCGGCGGGTCCAGGAATGCGAGATAGCCGGTGAGCACCAAGTCGTCTTCATCGGCTTTCGAGTAGGCCGCGCGTTTCTCTACTTTTTTGTTGGCGACCGCCAGCACGCGGAATCCGTCGCTGTTCAATTCATTCAGTTCTTCGAGGAGGTCGCCGACCAGGATCGGCTCCATCGGAAAGATCTCATTTTCGTATTCGAAATGAGAGCATTTCTCGAATACCGCTTCCGGCGAGCCTTTGGTCAGGAGTTGACGTTGTCCGTCAGGCCAATCAACCACCACCGACATCATTCGGCGCGAAAAATCGAACGGTATCTCGTCGACCTTTGAGTATTTCTCGAGCGAGAGTTCTTTATGCAATTCCGTGTGTTTCAGCACGGCGCGATCGAGGATATTTTTTAGACCGGTTTGGAAATGGCTGACGACATAAGCGTCGCACAGGACCTCTTCGCTTTCTTCCTTATGGATGTTGCAATGCAGCTCCAGAATGATGTGATCCATCGTCAGAGTGCCGGTCTTGTCTGTGCAAAACACATCCATCGCGCCAAAGTTCTGAATCGCATTGAGCCGCTTAACGATGACCTTCTTGCGTGACATCGCCATCGCGCCTTTGGACAAGCAGACCGACACAATCATCGGTAACATTTCCGGTGTCAGTCCCACGGCGACCGCCATCGAAAAGAAAAATGCGTCGTGCCAGTTGTGTTTGGTCAAACCATTGATGACGAAAACCAACGGGACCATTACGAGTATGAAACGAATCATCAGCCACGTGAATTTCTTGATGCCACGGTCGAAGCTCGTTTCCTCTTGTTGGCCGGCGAGGCTGCGGGCGATGTCACCGAAGTAGGTGTGCGAGCCGGTCGCAATGACGACTGCCTTGGCCGTGCCGCTCTCGACGCTCGTTCCGAGAAAACAGCTGTTGCTGCGCTCCAAAAGGCCTATGCCTTGGCGCGTGTCCGGCGCTTCCATCTTTTCGACAGGAAGCGATTCACCCGTCAACGTGGCTTGAATGATGAACAGATCTTTGGCGGAAATCAGTCGCACGTCGGCGGGAATCATGTCGCCGGCTGACAACTGGACGATGTCGCCGGGGACAAGCTGGCCGATCGGAATCTCCCTGGCCTCTCCGTTACGGACTACCGTCGCGGTGACGCTGATCATTGCTTTCAATTTCGCGGCGGCGGCGTCCGCGCGAGTTTCCTGAAGAAAGCGCAAGCCCAATCCAAGAATAACCATCAAGAGCATGACGCTGCCTGCGCGAAGATCGCCCGTGGCATAGGAAATGGTGGCGAGCACCGTAAGCAGAATCACCAACGGATTGCGGCTGGCGGTAAATAACCTGTGAACCCAGGTGCGTGCCTTCTCTTCGGCGATCTCGTTCGGCCCGTATTGATCGAGCCTTTTCTCGGCTTCTTCTTCACTTAAACCGGCTTTCGTTGTGCCCAGCCTCTGAAAAAGGGCTTCGACACTGATCGTTGCCAGTTCGTCAACCTGCTTGGAAATGCCCGCGCCTTGGGCCGCTTGTTTGTTGTTCATCCGAATCGCAAAAGTTGCGCGCGGTTGTGCCGGCCCTATACCTAAAGGATCACAGCAGCGTGCCGCGAAGGATAACCAGCGCCACGTTGAAATAAATTACCAATCCCGTGACATCGACCAATGTCGCAACGAATGGCGCAGATGACGCGGCTGGATCGAGCCCACAACGGCGCAGCAAGAATGGAAGCATCGCTCCGCTAATAGTTCCCCACAGCACCACTCCCACGAGCGCCACGCCAACCGTGAATGCGACGAGCCAATGATACTTACCGTAGTCAAAAATGTGCAAATATTGCCATAGCGTGATGCGGAAGAAACCGATAGTTCCAAGAATCAGCCCGAGAGAAAATCCCGACAGCAATTCCTTGCGCACAACGCGAAACCAATCTCGCAAGCGCAATTCGCCAAGAGCCATTGCGCGGATCACGAGCGTGGTCGCTTGCGACCCGGAGTTGCCGCCACTCGAAATGATCAACGGCAAAAACATCGCAAGGATCGCCGCCCTTTCGATTTCACTATTGTAACCCTGCATTGCGGTGGCGGTCAGCATTTCACCAAGAAATAGAATGATTAGCCAGGTGGCTCGCTTCTTCACCATCCGCAAAAAGGGGATAGTCGTGTACGGCTCGTCGAGAGCCTCCAAGCCGCCGAGTTTCTGGATGTCTTCGGTCGCTTCCGCCTCCGCGACGTCGAGCATGTCGTCGCTCGTCACGATGCCGACGAGCACTTGATTGGAATCGAGCACCGGCAGCGCCACACGATCGTATTTCCGGAACACGTTTAGCGCGTCCTGCTGCGAATCGTTCACACTCAATGCGACGAATGTTTGGTCCCGAAAGTCGCTTACTTTGGCTGTGAGCGGTCTGAGCAGGAACTCGCGCATTCGAATGTCGTCGATCAGTTTGCCCCGATCATCGACGACATAGACGACGTTGAGCGTCTCGCTGTCCCGTCCGTACTGCCGCACGTGATCGAGAACTTGCTGCACCGTCCAATCTTCACGCACTTGGATAAAATCCGGCGTCATCAACCGGCCTACGCTGCCTTCCGGATAACCGAGGAGCGCTTGCGCTACGCGGCGTTCTTCCGGGGTGAGCAGCCAGATGAGCTGGCGGGCTGCAGCGCTCGGTAGTTCTTCGAGCAACGCCGTGCGGTCGTCCGGCGACATTTCATTCAAAATTCCGACAACCTGCTCGTGCGCCATGGCCCGCAACAATTTCTGCTGCTCCTCGATCCCGATGTATTCGAAAACGTCCGCCGCCAGCGCATGTGGCAGGACGCGGAAGATAATGACCTGGTCATCTTCCGGCATATCGAGGATCACCTCTGCGACATCGGCCGGCGGCCATTCGTGAAACACCTTGCGCAGCGCGCCGAAATTACGGGCGTCGATCAGGCTTCTGATTTCTGGTTCTAAGATCTTGCCGACCATGTCGGCGTTTTTAACACTCACCCTCGTCCAAAGCAACGGCTGCGGAGAGACGGATAAAAAAGTTACAAATGTCACAAAGCTACAAATGGGGTGGCGGTTAACGTTGTACCTATTTTGACTGTCCTCTGTCCGCACTTGGCATTTGCCGGAAACGTTCCAAAATGAGAGGGAATGCCGGCAGTTGCTACAGGTCCAATGATTCGGCGCGAGATCGGCGACGATCACGTTTGCCTGCTTGTCTTCGATCGCCCTGAATCCGGCGCGAACATCTTCGACGCAGCTACGCTCGACGAGTTGAATGAACATCTCGATTCTGTTGAGAACGATGCTTCGTTGCGTGGCCTGATCATCGCGTCGGCAAAAAAATCTATTTTCGTCGCCGGCGCCGATTTAAAGACTCTGTTGCAGCAAGCGCAAAGCGGCGACATGCGGGCATTCATTGCTCACGGCCAACGGGTTCTGAACCGCTTGGCGGAACTGAAAATTCCGACTGTCGCCGCAATTCACGGCGCATCGGCTGGTGGCGGCTACGAAGTGACACTGGCGTGCGATTATCGGATGGCTTCGGAGGATCCGGCGACGCGGATCGGACTGCCCGAGACGACGCTGGGCCTTATTCCCGCCTGGGGCGGTTGTACCCGTCTGCCGCGGTTGATTGGTGTCGAAAAAGCGGCGGAAGTGATTGCAAAGGGTAAACTTTATTCGGCACAGGAAGCCAGGAAGCTGGGCTTGGTCGATGGAGTCGCTCCACGTGAGAAACTTCTCGATCTCGCGCGGAAAAAGTTGCGCGACGGAAAACGCAAATTGGAAGGGCCGGCTCCCGCGAGCCCGGCATCGCAGGAGCTCCGCCCTCCAAAACAACGAGGAAACGCCGCACCAGAACGTGCCTGGGAAATCATCAACAAGACCTTGTCGATTTCGCCAGACCAATCGCTGCATATGGAGCTGGATGCGATTGTCGATCTTGGCAAATCGGAATCGACGCAAAACTTGATTCGCAATTTCTTCCTGGCTGAAAAGTACAAGAAAGGAACTTCGAAAGCGGCGACGGCGAAGGTGGTGCACGCCGCAGTCATCGGCGCGGGCGTAATGGGCTCAGGCATCGCGCAATGGCTTAGTTCGCGCGGCGTGACCGTTATTCTGCGCGACATCGCGCGTGAGCAGGTCGATCGCGGCCTCGCGAACATTGAGAAAACCTACGCAGACGCCGTAAAGCGTGGTTTGATAACTGAGGAGAAAGCAAAAGCAGGCCGCGCGCGGATTGTCGCCTCCACCGCGCCGATGGAATTGCGCGACGTGCAATTCATGATCGAGGCTGCCTCGGAAAAATTCGAGGTAAAGAAAGAAATCTTTCGTGAGCTGGGGATGCAGGCCGGTCCGAAAACGATCGTTGCCACAAATACCTCGGCCCTTCCGGTCGGCAGGCTCGCCGACGCGACCGTTTCACCTGAGCACGTGATTGGCCTTCATTTTTTCAATCCGGTCAGCCGAATGAAACTGGTTGAGGTCGTGATTGCGGAACAAACGTCAGAGGACACGCGCGACCGGAGCCTGGCCTTTGTCCGACAAATCGGAAAACTGCCGGTGATTGTGCGCGATAGCCCGGGTTTTCTGGTCAACCGCGTTTTGTTTCCGTATTTACTTGGTGCGGCTGAGCTTTTCGAGAGCGGCGCAGATGCTGCCAGGATCGACAATGCGCTGGTACAATGGGGCATGCCGATGGGGCCACTGCGATTGATCGATGAAATCGGCGTCGATATTACCATTGATATCGGCAACACGCTGGAAGACGCGTACGGGCGGCGCGATCACGTTTCCTCGGTCTTGCTGTGGCTGCGCGATGGCAAGATGCTTGGCCGCAAAGCAGGCGCCGGTTTTTACAAATATGAGGGTAAAGCGCAGACGCCTAACGAATCGCTCGCGCAATGGCGTCGGGCGTTGCACAGCCAGGCGGAAGGCTCCGGGGGGCCGAACATTCCCCGAAAGCTTTCGGGGCTAAGTGAAGAGGGGCTGGCGCACCGGTTGATCTTCCTGATGGTCAATGAAGCTTCGCGGTGCGTGGAAGAGAAAGTCGTCGGTTCACCCGAGGACGCAGACTACGGAATGATTTTGGGAACCGGTTTCGCGCCGTTCCGGGGTGGACCATTACGTTTCGCGGAACATTTTGGACTGAAGAATGTCGTCGCTGAACTGGAACGGCTGGCGCAAACTGAGGAGAAATTTTCGCCGTGCGAGATATTGAAAAAGTACGCCCGCGATGGAACGAAATTTTATGAAAACTGACATTTGGAAGACAGGCGTACTCGCCTGTCATGGCAGACAGGCCTCCCGGCCTGTCGATTTTCATGTTGCTAAAACCGGGCAGGCTGGGAAGCCTGCCTGCCATGACAGCCTGGAAGGCTGTCTTCCGATAAGCATCAATGAAATCCCCGCTCGAAGCGCCGGAAAAACAAATCGCTGAGGAAACCAGCGCAAAAATCGAAAAGCCCGCAGCCGCCGTTATCGACACGTCGAAAATGGCGAAAGGCCAGCGGGAAGCGCTCGAGCTGGCGGAAGCGGCACGCGATCCGCTCGAGGACCGCGGCAGTTTCGCCAGCAACATTTTTGTCGGCCGCTACGATTTCGATCGGATTTACCCGTATCCCGCGCAGAGCGCGGAAGATCGGGCCGCTGGCGAAGAATTTTTGCAGAAGCTGGAAACTTATTTGCACGAACATGTCGATCCGGACGAGATCGATCGCACTGGTGAAATCCCACCCGAAAATTTCAAGGGCCTGGCGGAAATCGGCGCGTTTGGAATCAAAGTGCCAAAGAAGTATGGCGGCCTCGGTTTGTCGCAGTGCAATTACGGGCGCGCCGCGGTTTTGCTTGGGAGTTGGGATGGAAACGTGGCTGCGCTTGTTTCCGCACACCAATCGATCGGAGTTGCGCAACCGCTCCTTTTGTTCGGCACAGAGGAGCAGAAACAAAAATATCTGCCACGCGTCGCAGGCGGAGAAATCTCGGCGTTCGCATTGACGGAAACACACGCTGGCTCAGATCCGGCAACGATGAGCCTCCGCGCCGAGCCCACTCCGGACGGAAGTGCGTTCGTTTTAAACGGCGAAAAACTCTGGTGCACGAACGGTGTGAAAGCGGGCGTGCTGGTAGTCATGGCGCGCACGCCATCGAAGATGGTGGGCGGCAAAGAGCGCAAGCAAATCACGGCATTCATTGTCGATGTCGATACACCGGGACTGGAGATCGTGTACCGCTGCCGGTTCATGGGGCTTCGCGCTCTTTATAACGCAGTCGTGCAATTCACGAATGTGCACGTCCCGCGAGAGAACATCATCTCGAAGGAAGGCGCGGGATTAAAAGTTGCCCTTACGACTCTGAATACCGGGCGACTCACACTGCCTGCCGCATGTGTTGGTCTTTCGAAGCGACTGCTCGAGATCTCGCGCAAATGGGCAAGCGAACGCATCCAATGGGGCGTCCCTATTGGCAAACACGCGGCCATTGCTGGAAAGATCGCGGAAATGGCCGGCAACGTTTTCGCCATGGAAGCGATGACATTTTTGACCTCCTCCCTGCTAGACCGGAAGGCGGGCGACCTGCGCATCGAAACAGCCATGTGCAAAATGTGGGCGACCGAGACGGCCTGGAGGATCGCCGATGAGGCGATGCAAGTGCGCGGAGGTCGCGGCTATGAAACTGCGCAATCGCTCGCGGGTCGAGGCGAGCCTCCGATCGCCGTGGAGAGATTTCTTCGAGATTGCCGCGTCAATACGATTTTCGAGGGTTCGAGCGAAATCATGCGGTTGTTCATCGCGCGCGAAGCGCTCGATCCACATTTGAAAGTCGGCGGCGCGATTTTCAATACGCAATTGCCGATGTCCGAGCGCGCGAAGGCTGTTTTCAGTTCTGGAAAATTTTATGCCGGCTGGTACCCGCGTCAGTGGTTACTCAACGGCGCGGGGAAGATCGACAATTTGCACGTGACGTTGCAAGGCCATGTCGATTATGCCGCGCGTACCAGCAAGCGTCTCGCACGCGGTTTGTTTCACGCCATGGCGCGGTTTGGTCCGAAACTCGACCGGGAACAATTGTTGCTTTCGCGCTTTGTCGGAGTCGCGACGGAATTATTTGCGATCAGCGCGACCTGTTCTTACGCGCAATGGTTGCTTGGCCACGGCAAGCCTGCGGATGAAATTCTCACTATCGCAGACTATTTCTGCCGCTCTGCGCGAATGAGAATCGATCATCATTTCGCGGGCACAATGCGCAACGTGGACAAGCGCGGCTACGCTCTGGTGCAAGATTTGCTGGCCGGAAAACACGAACTACTACGCGAGGGCATCGTCTAGGTAGGGGCGATTGACCTCAATCGCCACGGCGGGTGTGAATTGCTATGGTGTGGTCGGTTCAGGTGAACCGATCTACCTTGGTTGACCAACCATTTCGCTACGGCTAATCTCAATAATGAGTATGCCGTCCGTGCTCACGGAGGCGGCTTCATCTCGAAGCCGCGCCACAAAGAGCGAAGAACAAAAAGCAATGGCGCCGTCGAAAGTCCTTGAAACAATCGAGCAACATGTCCTGCTCGATGGTTTCAAGGTCGTCGTCGATCTCGACAAGAGTCGGGGCTCCTACTTACACAACGCGGTCACTAACAAGCGGCTCATCGATCTCTACGGATTCTTCGGCTCGATGCCCATCGGATTCAATCATCCATACTTTGATGAACCCGCTGTGCAGCGCGATCTCCTTCGTGCGGCAAAAGTAAAAGTCGCCAACTCGGACGTTTACTCGGAGGACTACGCAGAGTTTGTAGAAACCTTCGAGCGGGTGGTCGGTTTGCCCCCGCTGGAGCGTTATCTTTTCATCGAGGGCGGCGCGATGGCAGTCGAGAACTGTTTGAAGGCGGCGATGGATTGGAAGGTGCGCAAAAACATGGCGGCGGGCCACGGGGAGCGCGGCACCCAGATTTTGCATTTCCGTCGGGCCTTTCACGGACGCAGCGGTTACACCATGAGCCTTACAAATACCGATCCGCGAAAGACCGATTTGTTCGCCAAGTTCGATTGGCCACGAGTATCATGTCCACACATCGATTTTTCGCTGCCGGAATCGGAGCGGGAAGCCGATGTGATAGCGCGCGAACAGAAAGCCGAGCGCGAAATCCGCGACCTCATTGACCAGCGCAACATCGACATCTGCGCCATTATCATCGAGCCGATCCAGGGCGAAGGCGGTGACAATCATTTCCGCGGCGAATGGCTGCAGAAATTGCGACAGATTTGCGACGAGAACGATATTCTTCTCATCTTTGATGAAGTGCAATGCGGCATGGGCGCAACGGGACGCAACTGGTGCTGCGAACATTTCGACGTATTGCCCGATCTGCTGGCGTTTGGGAAGAAAGCGCAGGTATGTGGAGTGATGGCCGGGCCGCGTATCGATGAAGTGAAGGATAACGCGTTTCGGTCATCCAGCCGGTTGAACTCAACGTGGGGCGGAAATTTCACCGATATGGTGCGCTCGACTCATTTTCTGCGCATCATCGAGAAAGAACATTTGGTCGAGAATGCCGCGAAAGTGGGAGGATATTTTTTGGATCAACTGCGCGATCTGCAAAAGGAAGAGCCGCTAATTTCCGCAGCACGGGGCAGGGGATTGTTTCTCGCTTTCGATCTTCCCGACGCAAAAACACGTGAGGAATTTTGGAAAGGCTTTTTCGATCTTGGAGTGCTGACGCTTCGATCGGGTGAGAACTCAATTAGGTTTCGCCCGCCGCTCGATATCACGGCGGAAGTGATCGACGAAGCGATGGATGCAATGCGAAAATATTGCCGCCCGCGCCGCGGATAGACGTTGAATTGTCGAATTCGAATATGCAGGCAGTTCTCGAAAAGCTTGGTCTTACTGACGTAAACGACGGCGTCTTCGATGGCGAATGGCGCGGTGGCGGAGCGAAGATCGATAAAATTTCGCCGATTGACGGGCGGCGAGTCGCAAGTGTGCGTACTGCATCGGACGACGACTATAACAAGGCGATCGCGCGCGCGCAGGAAGCATTCTTGAAATGGCGTACAACTCCAGGCCCGGTACGGGGTGAGACGGTTCGCCGCCTTGGTAACGCGTTGCGCGAACTGAAACACGACCTTGGCCAGCTCATCACGCTCGAGACCGGCAAAATCATCGCCGAAGGCGAAGGCGAAGTGCAGGAAATGATAGACATCTGCGATTTGGCCGTTGGCCAGTCGCGCATGCTCTACGGCCTGACAATTCAATCGGAACGAGCGAGTCACCGGCTTATGGAGCAATGGCACCCATTGGGCGTCATCGCAGTGATCAGTGCGTTTAATTTTCCGGTCGCTGTCTGGTCATGGAACGCCGCGCTCGCTGCCGTTTGCGGCGACGCAACGGTTTGGAAACCTTCGGAAAAAACGCCGCTCACAGCAATTGCTGTCACAAAAATTTGCGAGCGCGTTTGCCGTGAGACTGGGGCCGATCCGGCAATCTTCACGTTGCTGATGGGCGACCGCAAAACGGTTGGCCAAAAATTGTCCGATGATCACCGGATTCCACTGGTTTCGGCTACCGGATCGGTGGCCATGGGTCTTAACGTCGCAAAAACAGTTCATGGCCGCCTGGGCAGATCAATCATGGAACTCGGCGGCAACAATGCGCTGATCGTCGCGCCGAGCGCCGACCTCGATATGGCGACGCAATCGATCTTTTTTGGCGCTGTAGGCACGGCGGGGCAACGTTGCACCTCCACAAGACGCGTAATCATGCACGAGTCGGTTGCGTCGAGAGTTCGCAAAAGACTGCTTGCCGCTTACAAGAGTCTGCCAATTGGAAATCCCCTCGATCGTAAGACCGTGATGGGACCGCTCATCGACAAAAGCGCAGTCGATCTTGTTCAGCATTCGATCCAACGACTGAAAGATGAAGGCGGCGAAGTCCTTTACGGCGGGGAGCGACTCACCGTTCCCGGCGGTTGTTACATGAAACCGTGCTTTGCGATGGCCAAACCGGATTTTGAAATCGTGAAGCACGAGACCTTCGGTCCGCTGCTTTACTTGATGACGTATCGCGAATTCGACGAAGCGATCGCGATTCAGAACGGTGTGCCGCAAGGGTTGACCTCATCAATCTTCACAAATGACGTGCGCGAAGCAGAGAGATTCGTGAGCGCGGTCGGAAGTGATTGTGGCATTGCTAACGTGAATACTGGCACCAGCGGCGCGGAAATCGGCGGCGCCTTCGGCGGCGAAAAAAATACC
>DATIOX010000186.1:0-2691 GCA_035472675.1 Candidatus Dormiibacterota bacterium | reverse complement strand
TTTCGAACGCGGTTTCGATGCAACGCCGGTTACAAAATCTGGTTTGCGCGGGCGAAAGTATCCACGCGACTTTCTGCGCTCGGTGAAGAAGGAGGGCTTCGGCCGGATCGTTACACCGGTGAACGGACGCAATTACATTCGTTACAACGGTGGAGATTCATATGCGTTCGCTTCGGACGCAACCGGTGGCGGTGGGGTTTTGTTCCCACGTTTCTCCGCTGCGATAAAGTCGACTCAAGGCAGTTTGCGGCACGGCGCCATTGTCGAGACTGAGTCTGCGGAAGTGCAGAAGGTATTCCGCAGCAATCGATGGAAGATAATGGACACCGGAGGCGGTCTGCGCCGGTGGCAGATCGACTGCTATTACGGAGAAGATGAGCCTCTCGGACCCGGCAAGTTCATGGGGCGACCGCGCGCAACTACCTTTGAGTACGCTTACGCCAAAGCGCGAATCATGGATTGACGTGAACCCGTTTACCGTTCGGCTCGATTTGCATGGAGATCTAGATTTTTTTCTCCGATCAAACGCGCGTCGCCGGAGCATTGAACGTAGTCTGGGCGAAAAGACTTCGGTCAAGGACGTGATCGAATCGTGCGGCGTGCCGCATCCCGAAGTCGATCTGATCCTGGTTAACGGACAGGCGGTGGATTTTGATTATTCGATTACCGGCGATGCAGATATCGACCTTTATCCAGTAGGGACAGGAATACCGCAATTTAAGGAACAACGATTACAAGCTATTACAATTGATAGATTTGTCGTAGATGGACATCTCGGAACACTCGCACGAAATTTGCGCTTGCTCGGCTTTGATGTCGCCTACGACCCTTACGCGGAAGATCGGCAATTGCTCACAGTAATGAAGCGCGAAAATCGTGCGCTTCTGACGCGCGACCGGCGGTTGCTAATGCACGCGGTGGTAGAGGCCGGCTACTGCCCGCGTTCACAAAACGCCGATGAACAAACCGTCGAAGTAATTCGCCGTTTTGATCTTCTTCGTTCTCTTGCCCCATTTACGCGTTGCCTTCGCTGCAACGCGCCGCTGCAAACGGTTTCCAAGGCCGAGATAATTGAGAGGCTCGAGCCGCTGACGAAGATCTACCATGAACGATTCCAGCGTTGCACGGGCTGCGACCAGATTTATTGGGCCGGATCGCACTTCTCGAAACTCCAGAAACGCCTGGAAAAAATTCGCGCAGATTGCGCGTGAGGCACCGGCAGAGGCACGGATATAGCCGTATTATCGCGCATTGTTGGAATGAAACCTCTTCCGCGATCTCTGCTCTTGCCGGCGATTCTTGCTGCTCTCCAATTTCCTGCGGCGCAAGCGTACGGCCCGCTTGGACATGAGATCGTCGGCGCGATCGCGGACGAACGATTGGCGAACACGCCCACGGCCACCAAGATCCGTGCGCTGCTGGACGGACTTGCTCTGGAAAAAGCCAGTTTGATTGCCGACGAGATCAAAGGATGGGACAAGAAAGGCGTTGATGATCCAAGGTCTTTTCATTACTCAGCGCATCGGAACATCGACAGGCAACTGCGCGATTTCTGGCGAGCAAATCCGCCATCACCCGGCCCAAATCCAGGCGCGCCTTCGCATCATTGGTTCCACTACACCGATGTTGCCGTCGTGCCGGCGCAACGATACCGAGATGGGCGCACTGGCCGCAGCAAATGGGACATAGTCCATATGATTCCATTCTGCGTCCAAGTTTTGCAGGGACGAGTGCCTGAACAAAATGAGCGAAGGATTACCAAGTCTGTAGCACTTATTTTGCTTGCGCATTACGTTGCCGACATTCACCAGCCATTGCATGTAGGCGCCGAATACTTCAATCAACAGGGCCAAGTCGTAGACCCTGACAAAGATGAGTCAGCGCTTGGGGACGAAGGCGGAAATACGTTTACCCTCGAACTGAGCGACGAACCGCCCCGCAGCCGCGGAATTCATAAGAAGAAATTCCACGGCTTTTGGGACTACGACGCAGTAAACGGCCTTTTTCTTCAACTTCCCGGTCCGCTGCGGAAAGGTGAGTTGCAGGCTCTCATCCAGCCGCAAAAGAGGGAACTGGTCCACGAGCTGGCGACGCATGAACCCAACAACTGGCGAATGCCACCAAATGTTCCTGTCGACAGTTATGCTGAGATATGGGCAGATGAAATCTTGCCAATCTCGCGCGAGGCGTATGCACGGGTGGAATTCACAGATGTACACACGCAGCAACAGGACGGCAGCATCGTTGCGGCCGGGGAAGCGGTCGAAAAACCGACGACGGATGAAATGAACTATCGCGCGTGGTCAACAGGTGTTGTTCGGCAAGAACTACACAAAGCCGGTTGGCGTCTTGCCGATTTGCTGGAGAAAATCTTGTAGCTGACCGATGCGAGCCGTTCTCCAGCGTGTAAGCCGCGCCCGTGTAACTGTGGAGAGCGGTGTCGCGGGAGAAATCGCGGCGGGTCTTGTGATTTTTCTTGGCGTCGGCCGCGATGATACATCCGCCGTCGCTGTCAACATGGCCGAGAAGGTCGCGAACCTGAGGATTTTTGAGGACGATCAGGGAAAAATGAATCGTTCTCTCCTAGACGCAAGGGGGAGTGCGCTGGTTGTCTCGCAGTTTACGCTTTACGGCGACGCGCGCGGTCAGCGCAGGCCCAGCTTTCTTGCCGCGGCGCCGCCGGAACAGGCA
>DATIOX010000185.1:0-3833 GCA_035472675.1 Candidatus Dormiibacterota bacterium | reverse complement strand
CTGGTCGCGGCATCCAAATCGGAACCGAATTGCGCGAACGCAGCCAGCTCGCGAAACTGCGCGAGATCGAGTTTCACCTTGCCGGCGACCTGCTTGATCGCCTTGATCTGGGCAGCCGATCCGACACGGCTGACAGAAAGTCCTACGGAAATTGCCGGCCGCACACCTTGGTAAAACAAATCAGTCTCAAGATAGATTTGGCCGTCCGTGATCGAGATCACGTTTGTCGGAATGTATGCGGAAACGTCGCCAGCCTGGGTCTCGATGATCGGCAACGCAGTTAACGAGCCGCCGCCGAATTCATCGCTCATGCGCGCGGCGCGTTCGAGCAATCGCGAGTGCAAATAGAATACATCGCCCGGATAAGCTTCACGACCAGACGGACGCTTTAGCACCAGCGAAACCTGACGATAAGCCACCGCGTGCTTCGATAAATCGTCGTATATAATGAGTGCGTCCATTCCATTGTCCATGAACCATTCGCCCACGGCGGCGCCGGCGAATGGCGCCAGATATTGATTAGTCGCCGTGTCGGATGCAGGCGCGGAGATGATTGTCGTGTAAGGCATGGCGCCTTCTCTCTCGAGAACACCGAGTACTCGCGCCACGTTGGAATTTTTCTGACCAACTGCGACGTAAATGCAGTAGAGCGGCCGATAATTGGTATCTTTGGCGTCTTCTGCAGCTTTGTTAAGGCGAGCCTGGCTGATAATCGTATCGATAGCGATCGTCGTTTTGCCAGTAGCGCGGTCCCCGATAATTAGTTCACGCTGGCCGCGACCGATCGGAATCATCGCGTCAATAGGCATAATGCCGGTTTGCACCGGTTGATTCACGCTGCGTCGCTTGATCACGCCCGGCGCAATTTTTTCCAGCGGATAAAATGTTTCCGTTTTGATCGGTCCCTTGTCGTCGAGTGGCTGGCCGAGCGTGTTTACCACGCGGCCCAGGAGCGCTTTGCCAACCGGAACGGAAAGGAGCCGTCCGGTCGTCTTAACTTCGTCGCCTTCTTCAACCAGCGTGTTGTCGCCCAGCAAAATTGCTCCGACTTCCGTCTCTTCAAGGTTGAGCGCAAGACCGTAGACTCCGTTTGGAAATTCGATCATCTCGTTAAGCATGACATCGCTCAGCCCCTCGATGCGCGCGACTCCATCACCCGTTTCACGCACAACGCCCACGTTGCTCTTGGTCGTTGTTGTTTTTAGCCCTTCAATTTTCGATTCGATTTCTTCGAGTATGGTGCTCATGGATTAGTTTTTGATTAAAGTTCGTGTTCAAGCCGTTCGAGGCGATGGCGAACGCTCCCGTCCCACACATCATTTCCGACGCGGATCCGCATTCCACCAAGAAGCTCGGGGTTAACAACGAACTCGGCCGTCAGGTTGCTACCGTATTTCTTTTTTAGATTAGTGACGAGCTCCGAACTCGTCGCGGAATCGACTTCATTCGCTGTCTCAATTTTGGCCAGCCGCTTTTCCAGTTCCAGCCGAAGCAGACGTCTGTAATTTTTGAGGACATCGATGTAATGACGCGGTTTTTTCGCGATAATCGAATCGACCAGCGACGAAATCCTCCCCGGGTCGAGTTGGCCGTCCGTAAAACTTGCTCGAAGCATTTCTCGCGAGAGCTGGCGAATTTCCTTGTTGATCTTCATGAGGCCAGCTGACGAGCTGCTTCCTCCTGCAAGCGGCGTTGATCTTCCGGCGTTAACACCTTCCCAGCCACTTTGGCCGTGGTATCAACTACGAGGCGCCCAAGCTCGCGCTTTAAGGATTCCATTGTACGCTCGTGCTCAATTGCGCTCGCCTCGCGGGCCTTGGCGATGATTTGCTCCGCAGCCGCAATCGCCTCCTGCTGCTTGCGCTCGGATAAATGCGCAGCGCTTTCGCGCGCTTCGTCAATCATCTTTTGCCCGTCCGCATTCGCCTTCGCCAGAATTTCCTGGTAACGCTTCTCGGCATCGGCAAGCTGCTTCTTGATCTTTTCCGCGTTGATCTGCCCTTCCTCGATTGTGCGCCGGCGCTCCTCCAGCACCGCCAGAATGGGTTTGTAGGCGAAGCGCTGCAAAAGATATGCGACGATGCAGAAGCTAATGACCTGCGACAGAAACAACTTCCAATTCCAGCCAAACGTTTCAGCTGTTTCGCGCAAGATGTCGGTTACGCCCCCGCTGCTGGCGGCAATTATCAGGTTCATAAACTAAGTTTCGGGCGCAACATCGAGTGCTTTCCCTTTGAAAATTAGTGAACGAGATACAGCGCGTAGAAAACGATCGCCTCGGTCAACGCGATGGCGAGAATTCCGTGCACAAGCACTTGCGTAAACGCGCCGGGATTGCGACCGACCGCGGTGGTCATTCCCAACCCGGTCAAACCGATTCCGATTCCGACGCCCATCGCGGCAAGCCCAACGTGAATGCTTCCGCCCAGTTCTGCTAGTATTGGTAGTATCATATTTTTGTTAGTTGGTTTTGCGGTCTCGTCACGAGATCGCCGAAAAATCAGTGTGCGTGCTCCGGTCCCTCCTGGTGCTCTGCAATTAACATTGTAAAAACCGCAGTCAGTAGCATGAAAACGAGAGCCTGTACAAATCCAACGAGCACTTCGAGGAAATAAAATGGAATCGGCAGGATGGGAGAAAGCCATGGATTCATCGTGGACATTGCTTCGAGAATGCTTTCGCCGGCATAAATATTCCCGAACAACCGAAAACTGAGCGCAATCGGTCGAAATAGAATCGAGATCACTTCGAGCCAGCCAACGGCGAAAAAGACGACGACCATCAGGATCTTTATAACGCCGGTCGTCTCACCTTTTGGGCCAAACAATTCTTTCAAGAATCCCCCGACACCATTGGCCTGAATCGCCCAGACAAACCACATTACGAAAAATATGGCTGACATCGCGGTCGTCATGTTTAGGTCCGCGTTGCCACCGCGCAGCAACGGCCGTTCGACGTGAAAATTTCCTGCCGCGTCGTAATGGCCCCAGCCAATAGTTCCGATTCCTGGAATTAGTCCAAACCAGTTCACGAACAGAATAAAAATGAAAACCGTCGCATAAAACCAAAATCCTTTGGCCACTAACTCACGGCCAATGATGTTTTCCAAAAAATTGTGCAAACCCTCAACTAACCACTCCCAAAAATTTTGAATCCCGCTGGGGATGGCCTTAACCCGCCGGGTCGCGATTTGTGAAAAAGCGATGATACCGGCGGCGACGATCCAGGTGACCAGCATCGAGTTTGTGATTCCGAAGCCGCCGAACTGGACAAGCATCTGCGGTTTTAACGTGACGCCCTCGTGCTCGGTCGCGCCCGCTTCGGCAGCAAAAGTCGAAGTGGCAAGCATTGCGCTGGAGGCCAACGCCAGGATCGACATCAGTAAACAACGATTGCGCATTTTATAAGTACTCCTAACCGACATCAGGGTGATGCTGGCCTGCCGAGGTCTACCGCCTTAGCAAGTGCTATGGTGGAAGGTTAACCGTCGCTACCACTCGACGCGCATACCAAAGCGTGTTTTACCCGAATGACAAACAAAATGTTCCAATCTGAGTTTTCAGGAGTCGGTTTTCTCTTCATGCCAATTTTCTCAAGCCTTCGAAGACCGACAGTTCAGGAAATTTGAAATTTCGACTGAACCGTTATTTCGCGGACAATCCCTCGGCAAACCGCGGAGCAAGGTGCGCCACGGGCTTCGATTTCACCGGCACGGAGGCACCATTAAGGCTAATCGCTTCTTCGTAGATCGATTCTAACTGGTCGATTTGAGTGTCCTGCTCGAATCGTTCGACGACAGTGGCGTGCGCACGGGCTCCCATTTGCATTAACAG
>DATIOX010000184.1:0-7807 GCA_035472675.1 Candidatus Dormiibacterota bacterium | reverse complement strand
ACCAAAAATCTTCGGTTGATAGCGGGCATTTCGAACCTCACGGACGAAAAATTCTACGATCGCGTGTTCGCCAATGGCATTGAACCCGCGCCGCGTCGCTCCGGTTACGCTGGTCTGTCCCTGGCATTTTGACCGCTGGCGGTGCTGGTGAGAATAGTGATTCGTGTATTGCGCCTATTCGGTAATCACGCATCACCATCACGTTCTCAGCAGTGCCTGTAGCTCAACCGGATAGAGCTTCTGACTTCGGATCAGAAGGTTGGGGGTTCGAATCCCTCCAGGCACGCCATTTATTACTAGGAACTTATGCGGATTTGCGGGGCAATTTTAAAAACTGTGTTTGCCACCTGCTTGCCACTTTTGCGGCGAAAGGTCAGCCGGACCGTGGTCGTGATGCTTGCGGAAATTTGCTTGTAGCGCGCGGACAGACCCGTTAGGACGGCGCGCATGAAACCTACTGGGAACTGGTTGCGGACAAACTCAGCAAAGCTGGTTGGAGCTGGGGCTGCGTCTCAGCGATTGACTCTAGCGGGCGAACAATCTGGATCCTTGATGCAGCTGGCCGGAAGCCAATGTCACTAAAAGTTAGGCCTACCGGAACCCATACGCCAGCGCCCAATGCGTGCGGGCTGCTGGCGATTCCTCCACGCTAACGATGATAAAGTAACTGCCTGTGGTCTTCGGAATGATGTGCGCAGCCGCAAAGTGGCCTTTCGCCCAACTGTCTGGTTGTTCCGCGAGTTCTCCGTCCGAATTATAAATATGAACGGACTCTTTTGCTCGATCGACTTCTGTTCCCATCCAGAACCAATATTCATTCCCTTTAAACAATTGCTGCCGCACCGCTTTCCTTTCACCCGAGGCGAGGTCGCCTGCCCAGTAATCCTCGCGCACGTGAAATCCTTGTTTTACATAGGGTTCTGCCGCCAGAAGAGCAAATGCCCGCGCGTACACTGTGGTGGGGTCCACCGAGGCGAAAATCGCAGACGGTAGCACAACGATGGCCGCCAACAGGGAGGTCGTGCAGAAAAGGACCTTTGCGAAAGGGTTCACCCGAAATTTCTCAGTCTTTCTTGATGATGTCGTTGCCGAGGCGCGTAGTGATCTCATTAACCTTCTTAACTGACTTGGCAGGAATGCGGGCTTTGCCGACGTCAATAAGAGGCTTCACTTCAACCAAGGCGTCTTTAATCTGCTGAATGATAGGCAGGTTAAACTCGGGCATTGCTTTCAGTCTTGTCTGAAAATAGGCCAAGAGATCGGGTTGGTGTAGCAATTCGGCGCCGTCAGTGGAGAAATGCTGCCTCACGACCAAAGTCAGTATTTCGGTACCCCTGAGCCAGCCACCCAGACTAACGAGCTGCGATAATTTTTCATCGTGCACTTCGTTCATTGCCTGTTGCACGCTGTTTTGAGTTCGATCCAATTCCTGACGCACATTTTCCCAATTGCGCTTGTCTGCAGCGTCGATGATGGCGTTGGCGTGTGGCGTGATCGAATTTCCAACGCCAATTGCCTTTGCTAGTGTCATGACGCGTTGCCCAATCTCCTTGACTGCCGGCGCGTCCTGAGCTTGCACCGCAATAAAACCATCGGCGATTACTGTCCCCAGCAACAGCGCTAAACGCGGTCGCTCGGTGAAACTCGGTCCTTTGTCACTGCTGACGTGTTCTTTCCAATTAACTGCACCTAGTTTATTCAGTGCCCCGAAAATTTCATTCGGCAACGGCACAACAACGTCTTCCACAGTCGTGGATAATTGGTTAATATTGATCTTCTGTGGGGCCTGCGCGCCATGTGCGCACAGTGTAAGACCGCAGACTCCAGCTACAGTTAACTTCAACTGCCTAGTAAACAGAATCATTGGTAGCTTTGACTGTTGATTTCGGATTCGTACTTAGGCGAACCTTAACCAGAACCGGTGCTGTACACAAATCAGCCGATCAGTTTCATCGCCTCGCAACTGCTCCCATGAGGCGCTCCCATTCGTCGAGGCTACCGCGAAAGCCAAGCTCGCAGGCAGTATTGAAGCTCAACCGTGCCATCGTCTCGTGGCGCTTTCCGCTTTTCGTATCTTGGACGTTGCGATAATGGCGGCGCGAAACAAAGATGTGCGACGCGAGTGGGTCTTGTTCTGCTTTCGTTGCCGCAAGCTCGGACTCGACATCACGTATGGCCGCAGTGAGTCGTTCCAGTGCATCTTGAAGGCGTGCCGCCCGCATGACTGTTCAATCGAACATATCGGCTGTTGAGCGTCAAGCAGCCGAGCGACCGACTCCACACGCACGCGCTGGCCTGTTAATTGTTATTCGTCGCTGCGCGGCAAAGTTGGCAAGCGATCTACTGAACGTTATCCAAATCTACCCAGCTTTCATCGCTATCAGCTCGGCAGGTTTTTCCCTTGGGGCAATACTCCATCTTCAGGACCGGGTGTATTTCCCAATTAGTGTCTCGCGACACGGGCGGGGAGTCGTGGAAAAAGTGCTTCGAGTCAAACATCAGCAGGCCGGTTACGCGCACCAACAGTTTTCCCTTAGGCTTGATCCGACGGTTCAACTCACTTCTGGTGAAGTTCGGATGGTCTAACCGTACACGCGGAGTAAATTCTGCCGTTACGGAACGGTTTTTCGTCTTTCGCTAACGTGGGGTTCTTCACCCTGGGGTCAATCAACACGATATGGTTATCCAAATCCACTTGGTGTGGAAGATCGCAATTACAGCTTTCGGGGCTTCCGCTTTTGGCTGTGAGTGCCCAGGCGACGACCTTAATCCTCTGCCCTTCTCCTAACTGTTTCAATTCCTCGCGACTTCCACACTCAGTGAGATTCGTCGGATCATCCAGACCTTTCATCCACCGAATGGTTCGCAGGACGGGTTGTTGATCGTCCGACCGGACATTCTTTCGCTTGTCTAGCTCTTGATCAAACTTGTGACCTTCCGTCCGAGTGCACCCATCATCTGGGCAGTCCTTAATATTTTTAACGCTTTCCTAGCAGGGCGTCGTCACGCAGGGCGGGTCAGCAGGTTGCACAGAAAATAAACAACATGAGAAAAAGTATTGGGAGGATTCGTTTCATAGCTGGTTCATATCATTTTGTCGTTGCCGTGGGTAGAGCAAAAGAAGCACAATAAATTGCGTGCGTTACTGAGAAATAATCGCGGACAATCTCAGCAAAGCCGGTTGTAGTTGTGGCGAAAGACCAATCAGGTGATCGAAAAACTATTTCGCGTCCGGTTTCGGCAACGAAATCGAGGCTTGCCCAAATACGTAACGCCAACCAGTGGGCGTCCGAACATAAGTCTCACTGAACCAGACTTTGTAATCGAAGGGGTTTTGGTCTCTCGTGCCTTTGATCCTCAACAGCGCAGTAACAACAGCCGTATCGCGCCATACTCGAACTTTCTGCGTGCCTTCCTCCTCCTCCTGGTTCTCGTAGATCGTCCGTTTTTCTCGCGCTTCCTTGATCAAGTCGGCTTTCGTCAAAGAAGCACCGCGATCTGTTACCAAAACAAAGTCATCGGTCAAAATCTGATCCATTATTGCGATGTCATTGGCCTTAACTGCCGCTTGGTACACCTTATCTAGCGCGGCAACAGTTTGTGCGTCCACAGTTAGCGACGGCTTCGATAAAGCCAATGGGGTTGCTATTGGTGCGATTGTGCTTTGGGCATCAGGTTGCCTGGCTTGTTGCTCCGACGTTCGAGTCGCCGTCTGTTCCTGCGCCACGCTGGCCGTCTGTTGTGGGACTGCAGTCGGGGTTTCTTGTGCGACTGGTGCAGGGGTGCCCTCTGGAGTCGGCTTAGGAGTTTGATCTGCGGTTGGGGTTGCTGTCACTGCTGGGGTTGGCGCCAGGGTCACCTTTTTACGAGGGCGATTGTCCGGCGGCCCATTCACCGGCCGCTTACCTCCATTAACAAAGGTCGCCTGCAATCTTTTTCCATTGGCATTGACGTAAGTGACAGCTCCCTTCAATTTGCCTTGCACCATTATGCCTGAATAACGGTTGATGACGACCGCGTATCTTCTGGCATCCGGAATGTTGGAGCCGGTGACGATTGTTGGCTCAACTTTATACCACGTCAGTGTACCAGAGCCAGTGGCGAATCCATTCTTGTCGCGCTGGCCGGACCACGTTGCCTCCTCGCCACGTTTGGGTGAATCAGTCCAGACGAGCGTTTTTCCGTCTCTCGTGCGCTGATAAGAGCCCGCACCGTAAGCGACGCTCGCGAACAGAAGGAGGGCGCTGCAAACAAAAAGCGATCGGATGTTCAGGCCGAAATGATCGAGCAAGCGGGCCAATACTTTCAACGTGTTGGCTAATCCGCACAAAGTCAGCCACTGATCGATGTTCTTGCTAATTGGGAAATCTCAACCACGAACAGACGCGCAGCGCAACTATAATTCACCACTCTTTGAAATCGTCCTCTTGCTCGTGGATCTCGATCACATTGCCCGCTTCA
This sequence comes from Candidatus Dormiibacterota bacterium, assembly GCA_035472675.1. Taxonomy (GTDB): domain Bacteria; phylum Verrucomicrobiota; class Verrucomicrobiia; order Chthoniobacterales; family UBA10450; genus Udaeobacter. The sequence goes on along the minus strand of DATIOX010000184.1, from coordinate 3,346 downwards.
TCGTAAACGCGGATCACAGCGTCATGTGAACGGCCGCATCCTACAGTTCATTCTGGCGTTGGAATAACACTGATTTGAGCTTGTCTAGCCAATCACTATCTGTGCATCATCAAACTATGGCCGCAAACTGCGAGCACTCACCGGTGGCGGAGAGGCGGTTTTTGGAAGCCGTGCTTATTCATGTCACACCGCGCCAAGGGTAGGTCCCCGTGAACCCTGGCCCTCGCAGTTTGCTGCACTGTTTCTCCGCGGGCTGCTTAGTTATGAAAGACTTTATTCGCGGATCACGAAAGACATGAACAAATCATTTCTTTTAATCACACTACTAACCGTCTTTGTCTTACCTGCCGCATTGGCGCAGCCTGACAAGTCGATCACAATTCATTAAGAAATCGATTTCAACGTCAGTCCGCAGCCACTCTATGAAGCGCTGTTAGACGCCAAACAGTTCACTGCCTTTTCCGGCAGACCTGCGGAAATCAATCGGGAAGTCGGCGGAGCGTTCTCGCTCTTTGGTGGCCACATTGTCGGGCGGAATGTGGAATTGCTCCCGAATCAGAGAATCATTCAAACCTGGCGCGTCGTGACCTGGCCTGAAGGTATTTATTCGATTGCAAAGTTCGAGCTTAAGCCGCATGGGTCCGGGACACGGTTGGTGCTCGACCACACCGGATTTCCAGAGGGTCTGCACGACCATCTCGCCGAAGGTTGGGAGTCGAACTATTGGATGCTGCTCAGGAAGTATTTCCATTAGAAAGCAGCGCTCCCCCCATCGAAGGTAACGAGCAAATCGCGTGAAGTACTGGGAAATCATCGCTGACAATCTCAGCAAAGCCGGTTGGAGTTGGGGCTGTGTTTCAGCCATTGATTCCGGGGGGCGAACGATCTGGATTGCAGACGCGCATCGCGACAACGGAAAGCGTTTCGTTGTGCGCGCGAATGAAAAACTCTGTGAAGTTCGCTGATAAACTCAGCGTGTAAGGTGTATAATTGCTTGGCCGGATTGCGGTATGCCCACTGATTCTGAATCAGATCGTCATTTGGAGATCGGCCACGTCTTGTTCATCGACATCGTCGGCTACTCAAAGTTGCTCATTGATGAACAAAGGGAGCGGATTCAAGAGCTGAGGGAGATTGTGCGCGGAACCGAGCAGTTTCGTTTGGCCGAAGCGGAAGGCAAACTAATGCGCTTGCCCACAGGCGATGGCGGCGCTCTGGTTTTTCGCACTAGTCCGGAAGCGCCGGTCTTGTGCGCTTTGGAAATTAGCAAGGCGCTAAAAACACATCCCGAGTTACGGGTGCGGATGGGGATTCACAGTGGGCCAGTCAACGAAGTGGCTGACTTAAACGAACAAGCAAACATGGCGGGAGCTGGGATTAACATTGCCCAGCGGGTGATGGATTGCGGGGATGCTGGGCACATTCTTCTTTCCAAGCATGTGGCGGAGGATCTGGAACATTCCGCGCGTTGGCGGCCACAGCTGCATGACTTGGGCGAATGCGACATCAAACACGGCGGCCGCCTTCATCTTGTCAATCTCTGCACTGAGGAACTGGGTAATTCGCAACCGCCGACAAAATTTCGGCAAGCGGTCGATGAGGAACGAAGGGCAATCTCCAAATCCAGGCAGAGACCGTTTGCACGGCGACGGGTATTGATGGCCCTGCTCATACTCTTCGCAGCCGCGGTGGGTGGGGGCTATTATTTTTTCTCACAGAGACCGGCTTTTAAAGCTCCAGACAAAAGCATTGCGGTATTACCGTTTGAAAACCTGAGCCACGATCCGGATAACGCCTACTTTGCCGAAGGGATGCAGGATGAAATTCTCGCCCGGCTGTCCAAGATCGCGGATCTGAAAGTGATCTCACGCACTTCCACCCAGAAATACAAAAGCGCACCGGACAATCTGCGGGAGATCGCGAAGCAACTTGGGGTTGCCAATATTTTGGAGGGGAGCGTGCAAAAAGCGGCCGATCAGGTGCGAGTGAACGTGCAGTTGATTAATGCGCTAAATGACGCTCATCTCTGGGGCGACATTTACGACCGCAAGCTGACTGACATTTTTGCGGTTGAAAGCGACATTGCCAAGACGATTGCGGACACGCTCCAGGCGAAGTTAACCGGTGAGGAGAAGCAGTTGATAGCGGCTCAGCCGACGAGCGACCTGACGGCCTATGACCTTTATCTCAAAGGCCGATTGCTCTGGAGCAAACGTGGTGGCGAGAATCTCCGGCAGGCGATCGCATTTTATGAGCAGGCGATTGCACGCGATCCGAACTACGCGCTGGCCTACGCCGGGCTGGCTGAGGCTTACGTTATCCTCCCAGTCTACACGGCGACGGCACCATTTGAGGCATTCCCGAAAGCGAAGACTGCTGCGCTAAAAGCGCTGCAACTGGATGACAAGCTGGCGGAGGCGCACACCGGGTTCGCTCGGGTGTTGTGCTATGAATTCGATATGGTTGGTTCGATATCGGAATTTCAGCGCGCAATTGTGCTAAACCCCAATTACGCGACCGCGCACCAGTGGTATGGACGCCACCCGCTCGCCGCCCTCGGCCGGTTCGATGAAGCGATTGCAGAGGGCAAACGCGCAATCGACCTTGATCCGCTTTCGCCAGTTATCAACACGGACTTGGGTTACACACTGATCAACGCGCGTCGCGACGATGAAGCGATCGCGCAGTTGCGCAAGACTCTGGAGATTGATCCGACATTTTACTACGCCCACTACACTCTGGGCATGGCGCTTCAGCTAAAGGGTGACCTGCCGGCCGCGATTGCTGAATACACAAAGGCGCAGCAGTTGACCGACAACAATCTGCGTGCTCGGGTGCTGCTCGCAGCTGCCAAGGCGCAGTCAGGCGACAAAGAGGCGGCTGTGCAAATGCTGGCTGAACTGGAAGAACTCAGCCGGAACCGCAACGTGCGAGCAACCTGGCGGGCGCTGCTCTATCTCAGTCTTGGAAATCGGGTAGAAGCAGTTCGATGGTTGGAGCAGGGTGTGTCGGGCCACGAGGACGTGGATATCACCTTTATTAAAGTTGATCCGCAGCTCGACCCGCTCCGGGGCGATCCGCGTTTCGAGGCGTTAGTGCAAAAGGTGGTTGGCTCCGAGCACAAGTAACGACCATGAATCTGAAGACGGCGCGTTGCCAAGCTCAAGCGGCGTGACGTTTACCAAGGTTGCGGTGCCTGCCGTCGTTTGGCTGGTTGATCAACTTTTACGGTTTTTTGAACTCGCCCGCGTGCTCCTGCGTTTCAATCACGTTGTCAGCAGCGTCGTAAACGCGGATCACAGCGTGATGTGATCGACTGCGAAACTTCGCGTAGCCGATTGCGTTG
>DATIOX010000183.1:0-31250 GCA_035472675.1 Candidatus Dormiibacterota bacterium | reverse complement strand
CCGACCAATCCATCTCTAATCAGGACGGAACCGGGAATCGGGTATCGTTTCGCAGGCTAACCACCCCGATCGCTCCCGACGGGAAGAAACGGCTTGCAAGTGAGCAAGTGTGCAATCGAGAGTCACGCCCAATAAGCGATGTCGAAGCTGATGGACGATATTGTTCTCGACGCGAGTGCGGGCGTGCATCGGCCACGCAATCTGGACTGGAAACGCGCCGCCGCATTGCTGTACGGCGATTGGGGAACGAGCAAAGCGTACGTCATCGGTCTGGCGTTTGTGGCTGCCGGATTCTCATCGCTGCCGATCATCCTGGCCGTTTGCGCGCTCACCGGATTGGTCGGCATCAATTACATTGTTATCTGTCGTCATTTTCCCGATGGCGGCGGCGTTTATTCCGCGGCCCGCTCACAGGGAAGATTGCTCGCGGTAGTTGGCGCACTGTTGTTACTCGCGGACCTCACAGTTACGGCGGCCTTGAGCGGTTGGTCGGCGCTTACTTACATTACGTCCGGCGCGGAGCACATCGAATTGATCAAACTAGCTCGCGAGCACATCGCGCTCACGACGATCGGAATGTTGGTCATCATGGGTCTGATTAACTATTTCGGGCCAAAACATTCCGGTAGTGTCGCCGTGGCTCTTGCGTTGCCGACTGCGTTGATAGTCGTTCTCCTAATAGCGTTCAGCGCTCCTCATTTAACCACGCATTTTCTCGAACCGCGCCACGAAAACCTAGGCACGGTGTGGGTGCAATTCGTGGGAGTGATACTGGCGTTGTCGGGTGCGGAATCGATCGCCAACCTCACCGGCGTGATGAAACTAGATCCGGGGTCCACAATGGAACACCCAAACGTCGCGCGCGAGTCGCTCAAGGCGATTACGCCGGTTGCGATCGAAGTTGTCCTAGGCACAGCGCTCCTTGGCTGGGCGATGCTTTCGCTGCCTTCCGTGCTCGGCAAAACATTGCATCTGGCCGATCGTGACGAAATCTCAAAGGTTCTTTCGCAACGCAGCGGGGACATGTTGCGTTTCATCGGCGAACAATTTGCCACCGCCACGTTTTCACCCGGGGTGGGGCAACTATTCGGCTGGATCGTTGGAATTGTCTTCTTTCTGCTGCTTTTGAGCGCGGCCAATACCGCCATCGTCGCGATGATCGGTCTACTTTACATGATGGCGCGCGACCGCGAGATGCCGCTGCAATTTAAACGTCTCAATCGTCACGGCGTTCCGACCTGGCCGCTCGCTATCGCCATTGGATTGCCGGTAGTCGTGCTGCTTTTTGCCTCTAACTTCACTGCGCTGGCTGGCCTGTATGCGATCGGCGTAGTGGGGGCCATCACGGTAAATCTCGGTTCATGCACATTTAATCGCACCATAGGTTTCACCTGGTACGATCACGTGCTGTTTGGCGTCACTTTCGTAATTCTGGCCCTTGTGGAGCTGACGCTCGCCCATACGAAACTCGACGCACTTCAATTCGTTCTCGCGGTTTTGATCGGCGGTCTCGCCTTGCGGGCCTATACTTTGAAACTTCAAGGCCTCACCACTCTCACCGTCACGCGCGAAGTCGCGCAGATGGTCACGCCCGATCTGGCGGCCAGCATGCGACCGCGTTTGGAAGAAGGCCAAAAAATCATGGTCGCAGCGCGCGGAATCACGCCGGTGCTCAGCTTTGCGATGGATGAAGCGCAGTTGCGCAAGGCCACGCTCTTCGTGCTGTACGTCAAGGAAGTGGCTGTTTACTTTACAGCAGCCGGCACACCGCTTGGCCGCTCCAAATGGCAGGATGATCCTCAAGCGAACGCCATCATGTGCTCAATGCTCAAACTCGGACGCGAGCGTGGCATCAACATCGTTCCGCTTTACGCCGTGAGTCAGGACGCAGCCGCGACAATCGTCGATCTCGCCGCTACGATGGGAATCGATTTCCTCGTTATCGGTGCGTCGCAACGGCCGGCCATGGCCAAGTTGCTTCGCGGCAGCGTCGCAACCAACGTCGCTCAGCATCTGCCCGAATCGATTAAGTTACTCATCTTCGGATGACCCAGGAACGCTCGTGATTGTAAGGGGCAACCCTGAAATTTTCGAATTACCGGAGGGTTACCTTCCGATTCCAAAAAATGCTTCTAGCGCGCGGGTACCCAAAGCTTTCCAGATCTTGATGACCTCATAAGTGATGACCGTGGCAAAGCTCACAGCCAACCAAACGCAGACAGCTTCAATCGGCAGACCGGACCATGCTCCGATTTGCAGCCCGACCAGAACACCGCTGCGATATTCCCACCAGCCATACGGCAAAGCGAGCGTCACTTCCCAAAGCACGCTGATAAGGAGAAGCAGAAAAAACGTGAAGCTGAAGGCGCGCCAATTGATGAACCGCTGCGCGGTGTAAAAAAAGCCTGCCGACGGAATCAGCGAAGCGCAGACAAGATAAATGAAATACCACGGGAACCCTTCCGATGCGCCAGCGACGAACTTTCGGTACACAATTGCGGCCGCGATCAAAACGATACCAAGTACGACGGAAACAAGATGAAAACGAACGATACGCGGTATATCCCTGGCCGCCTGCTTGTAGTCAGGGACATTGTAAGCGGCCATCCAATATTCATCGCACCAGATGTAACTCAGCAGGACGAGCATGAAGCCTGTCAGATAGAAAATGAATTCCTCGATCGGAATCGGTCCACCAATGGCAATGACGTTGAAGCCGAGTGTGGCCGCTTTGTTTGGAAAGGTGAAGAACGTGTTGCCGAACAGGAGATCGAGCGCAAATCCGAGCGGTGTGAGCACCGCGATGGTTCTCCAAAATGCTTTTCTGGGAAAGGTGAGGTCAGGGCGGCAGGCAATCCACCATGCGAGGGATACAATCGGAACAATGAAGAGCGCCAGGCTCCATGTGTATCCCAGGGGCGTCGGATTGTCCGAAGTGGCTTGCAAAAGAGCCGGATGAATGACGGTTCGCAATGCAATGCCAGCCGGAACAATGAGTGCCGCCGCAATGGCGAAAACGACGTAGAAGGATTTTGCGCGCTCTCGCATTAAGACAATAGCGTACACAGAATAGTTTTAAGTTTTAACATTTAAGTTTTAAGTTTGGACTTATCGTGACTCCGCCCAAGGTCCTCATCGCCGACGCAATTTCACAGCGTGGAGTGGATGAGCTTTGTCGCGATGGCGCAATTGAGGCGGCAGTCAAAACCGGATTAAGCGAGAATGAACTTGTCGACCTTATTCCCGACTTCAGTGGCCTTGTCGTACGCAGCCAGACAAAAGTCACTGCCGGTGTTTTGAATGCAGCCACGAAGTTGCGCGTGGTCGGGCGAGCTGGGGTGGGGGTGGACAACGTCGACGTTGAAACGGCTACACGCCGCGGCATCATTGTGCTGAATGCGCCCGGTGGAAATACGGTTTCCACGGCTGAGCATGCGTTTTCCCTGTTGCTTTCAGCGGCGCGCAAGATTCCACAGGCGGACGCAAACGTTCGCAGCAAGCATTGGGACAAAAAGAATTTCGAAGGCGTTGAGCTCTACAACAAGACGCTGGGCATAATCGGAATGGGCCGGATTGGCAGCGAACTCAGCCGGCGCGCCATTGCCTTCGGAATGCGCGTGATCGCCTACGACCCGTATCTTTCCGCGACGCGCGCTCGCAGCCTGCAGGTCGAGCTGGTGGACGAGCTCGATGATTTGCTTACGAGTGCGGATTTCATCTCGCTGCACACGCCGCTTACCACAGAAACGCGTCACATTCTCGATGCGGCACAATTACAAAAAACCAAATGCGGCGTCCGTATTATCAATTGCGCTCGCGGAGGCTTGATCGACGAGAACGCTCTGTTGAAAGCGTTGCAAGATGGGCACGTAGCCGGTGCTGCGCTGGATGTTTTCGAAACCGAACCGCTGCCGGCGGAATCGCCATTGCGCGGCGCGCCCAATCTTGTTCTTACTCCCCATCTCGGCGCTTCCACAGCAGAAGCACAGGAGAGCGTCGGGATTGAGATCGCCCACTCGATTCGCGCTGCGCTGCTTGAAGGCACCATTCGCAATGCAGTGAACATGCCCAGTCTCGATGCGAAAACCCTGGCAATCATTGGACCACATCTGCGCTTTGGCGAAAAATTGGGCCGGTTTCTGTCGCAGCTTGCATCAAAGCGCGTGGAAACTCTCAACATCAATTACAGCGGCAAAGTCAACGAAGTCGATACGACGGCGATCACGCGCTCAATCTTGAAAGGCTTCCTGCAAATAGCCGGCGGCAGCGAAGTCAACGAAGTCAACGCGCCCAGTTTCGCCCGAACTCTTGGTTTGGAAGTAAGTGAATCGCGTCTAAGCGCACCCGGAGATTATACTGACATGCTCGAATTAGCCGCTGCCGGCGAAGGAAAAACAGTGTCAGTAGGTGGCGCGTTTTTCGGTATCACCCCACGAATCATAAGCATTAACAGTCGTCCGGTAGAAGCGCGTCCGCATGGAGTCGTGCTGGTATTGGAAAACACAGACCGCCCTGGGATGGTTGGACGAGTTGGCACGTTGCTCGGGGGTCATGGCGTGAACATTGCGACAATGTCGCTCAGTCGAAATCAGGCCGGTGGCACGGCACTCACGGTGTTGAATCTCGATACTCCACCGAGCGAAAAATTGTTGACGGAAATTCGGGCAAGCGAAGACATTCACTCAGCGCAAGTGATTCAACTCTGATCAGCACGAGGGCTGCGCAGCCGTAATTCCTTAAAGTCTTGCCGTGGCGCAGGGACTCCGATAGAACTTGGCTCATTATGGATTTTAGCTCTCACTCGATTCTGTGGGTTCTGGTGATCGGTCTCGTCGTAGGCGCCATCGCGAAATTGTTGATGCCAGGAAAAGATCCCGGTGGCTGCATCATTACAATTCTTCTCGGCATCGCCGGCGCGTTCGTTGGTACCTGGATCGGTCGCATTTTTGCCGGAGAAAATTACATCGCCGGCTGGATCATGTCCGTCGTCGGCGCGATGATTCTGTTGCTTCTGTATCGATTGATTTTCAAGCGCAGCAGTTAGTTTGCGGTCGGCTACTTCGCCCCATAGTTTTCATAGATTTTCGCAGACCAGACTCCGAGTAGAGTCTGCGTTTACCCTGCTGCAATCTATGATTCCTGTTGGTTCTGCACTTGTCACTACCTCTTAATGGCTGCGCCAAAAAAAACCCGAGTTATCATTGCCTTCGCCGCTCTCTACCTCGTTTGGGGTTCGACTTATCTTGGCATCCGCTTCGCCATCGAGAGTATTCCGCCGTTTCTAATGGCTGGCATGCGATTCCTGTTGGCAGGCGTAATCATGTATGTGATCGCGTGGTCGCAGGGCACCTATAAATCGAGCTGGGCGAACTGGCGCACATCGCTGATTATTGGAGCGTGTTTGCTCCTCGCTGGTAATGGCGGTGTCACAATTTCAGAGCAGTACATTGACACAGGATTGGCGGCTCTAATCGTGGCGATTGTTCCTATTTACATTGTGATTCTAGGCTGGGCGATGGGAATGACGCCCAAGCCACCACCGATTATCTGGCTTGGCCTGGTCGGCGGTTTTGCTGGCGTTGGCATTTTACTCGGACCAGCTTTGCGTTTTTCTTCAAATGGCGGGCGACATCCTGCGATTGGAATGTCGATCCTGCTCGTGTCCTCGTTCATCTGGTCGGCAGGATCGCTTTATTCGCGTTCAGCGAAACACGCTGCCTCTCCATTCTTGACGGCAGCCCAACAGATGCTTTGCGGCGGAGTGCTCCTGGTGCTTGCCGGCATTGTAACCGGCGAGGTGCGGCGGTTTCATCCTGGCTCGGTCTCGACCTTGTCGCTCGCTTCGTTCATTTATTTGGTAATCATCGGAGCTGTGGTTGGATACACCGCTTACATCTGGCTGTTGCGTCACTGTGATCCGGCGAAAGTCGCGACCTATGCGTATGTGAACCCGATTGTAGCGGTGTTGTTAGGCGCTGCTTTTGCCGGGGAAACTGTAACACCGCGTGTTCTAATTGCTGCCGCGCTGATTATCGGTTCAGTCGCGATTGTAATTACAGCGCAGCAACTAAAGGCCAGAGCAGAGCCGGCAATTGGCGCTGCGATAGAACCAGCTGATTGAGCGCATATGAGCAGCGAAAATCCGTCTCCTGACTCGAAAGATCCGCAACCTCGATCTCCCTCAGGCGGACGGCGAGCGGAGCAGACGATAGAAGTCGTCAAACGCAATTGGCGTGCAGAAGTCGAAACGTCGCAGACGTATCGCGATCTGGCCGAACGCGAGCGGGACGAGAGACGCAAAGGCGTTCTCTTGCGCATGGCTGAAGCGGAAGAGCGCCATGCACTCCGGTGGGAGAGAAAACTCCGAGACCTCGGCGCGGAGCCACCCGTTCTGAAGAACACAATCGGCCGGCAGCTCAGCCGTTGGTGGAACAAAATTGCGGGAGCCGACATTGCTATTCGTCGAATGGAAGCGACGGAAGAACGGCAGGAAGCCGAATTTCATGAGCAAGCTGAGCGTGCCTTAGCCGGCGAAAAAGATGTGCAGGAATTTTTGCGGGAAAGCGCAATCGAGGAAAAAGCGCATGCGCGAGCGCTTAGCGCCATGGCGCCGCCGGTTAGCCCGCGCACCGCGCTGGACAAAATCCTGAAGCGCGAACGCTGGCATGGTCGAGGCGGCAGTTGGGTCGCCGATGCGATCTACGGTGCGAACGATGGATTGGGCGCAGTATTTGGAATTGTTTCGGGCGTAGCCGGCGCGACAAATAATCAACAACATTACATTCTGATTTCAGGGCTTGCGGGCATGCTTGCATCCACTCTCTCGATGGGGGCAGGCGCATATCTGGCCGCAAAGAGTGAAGCCGAAGTTTATGAAGCCGAAATCTCGCGCGAACGGGCCGAGGTTGACGAAAATCCCGAGGAAGAAATCGAAGAAATGTCGCTCTTCTATCAATTACAAGGGTTCACTCCCGAAGAATCACAGAAGATGGCAGAACGTCTCGCCCAGCAACCCGAACAGTTTGTACAGGCGATGGCGCAGAGTGAGCTTGGCTTGTCCGAGCATCGGTTTCCGAATCAATGGACAGCTGCAACCTCGGCTGCGATTTCCACGGCGATCGGCGCCTTTGTTCCAATCATTCCGTTCTTCTTCTCGGGCGGCGTCACGGCGGTGATTATTTCGTTCGGCATCAGTTTGGTGGCACACTTTCTCGTGGGCGCATTGAAATCGCTGATCACGATCCGTTCCTGGTGGGCATCCGGTCTCGAAATGACCTGGATCGGTGTGATCGTCGCAGTCGTCACTTACGGGCTTGGGCTTGCTTTCGGTGCCTTAGGCTAATCCTTCAGTACTTGCGTCAAGCCATGCGAGAACGCTTCGAACTCCAAAAAACTTCCCGCGAAATGCTTTTCGCCAAGCTTAGCTTGCGCTTGCATTCTCACGTTGTTTGCGACTAATCCGCATCGCCAGGTCTAATCCCAAAGTGAGCTTCAGTCCGTTCCCGGACGCTGCGACGCAGGGAGAGATGCTTCACGGGATCTGTCTTCCTTTCTTAATGATAAATTTGAGTTCCAAAGTGCGGATACGGTGTGCTCTGAACCGTATCTTCGGGAATCGACAGCCGTCGCAACCCAGATGACCTCTAAAGCAAATCCGATATATTCTTGTAACCGAGCTATTGTCTCGGAGGTCACAACTCATGAGCGTCTCGCCATGCAAACGAGGTGTATAAAAAATGTCGAAACGAGCCATTCTCGGAATCACCGGCACTCTCGTGGTGCTGATCGGCTGGTGGAGCTTTCATCATCGCGCTTCGTCTGATCAAACCGGGTCAACTGCCACAGCAGGAACTTCGGGAAGACGCGGCGGACCTAGAGTCGGCGGCGGTCCCGTGCCGGTGGTCGCGGGAAAGGTCGAGCAGAAAGATACGCCTATCTACCTCGATGGCCTCGGGACGGTCCAGGCGTTCAACACCGTCACGGTGCACACCCGCGTGGATGGCGAATTACAGAAGGTGCTCTTCACCGAAGGGCAGGGTGTGAAAACGGGTGATCTCCTGGCGGTGATCGATCCGCGGCCTTTCCAGGCAGCTTTGGATCAGGCTATCGCAAAAAAAGCGCAGGACGAAGCGCAACTGGCCAACGCCAAGGTCACGCTTGCACGCAATACTGATTTGTTGAAAAAAAAGGTGATCGATCAACAAGATTTCGACACATCTAGATATCAGGGTGATCAATTTCAGGCTGCAGTGCAGGCCGACCAGGCAGCGATCGAGGCTGCGAAGACGCAGCTTGATTACACGCAAATCAAGTCACCGATTGACGGACGCACCGGCGTTCGACTCGTCGATGTTGGCAACATCGTTCACGCGGCCGATCAAAACGGAATCGTCGTCATCACCCAGATTCACCCTATTTCGGTCGTGTTCACCCTGCCCGAACAAAACTTACAGGAAATTCTAAACCAAGGCGGCGCGAATGGCGGACTGAAGGTTTTTGCCCTCGACCGGGGAAACACGAGCACGCTCGACGAAGGCGCGCTTGCGGTGGTGGACAACGAAATTGATCAGACGACCGGCACACTGAAGTTGAAAGCGACGTTTCCTAATGATCAGTTGCAACTTTGGCCGGGAAAATTTGTTAACGCGCGTTTGATTTTGACCACGCGCAAAGGCGCTACGGTCGTTCCCTCAAGCGTAGTGCAACGCGGCCCGCAGGGAACTTATGCATACATCATCAAGACGGACAAAACGGTCGAGATGCGGCCGATTAAGGTCGCGCAAACGGAGGCAAATGTTGCTTTGATCGACAGCGGATTGAAAGCTGGGGAGCAGGTCGTAGTGGATGGTCAATACAAACTTCAACCTGGCGCGCATGTGGAGCTGACGACACCGCAACCGTCGCAGCAAGGGCGACCTCCACAACTGAGACAATCTAGCCACAAAACGGTGAGCTCAGGAAAACCGTGAGTATTTCCGAACCATTTATTCGGCGACCAGTGGCGACTTCGCTGTTGATGGCCGGCGTGGTTTTGCTTGGGATACTTGGCTACAAATTGCTGCCGATCTCCGCGCTGCCGACCGTTGATTTTCCAACGATCGAAGTGACGACATTTTATCCCGGAGCGAGCGCAGACGTGATGGTCTCGTCGATCACTACGCCGCTCGAGCGGCAGTTTGGGCAAATCAGCGGATTGGCGTCGATGAATTCCACCAGCTCGTACGGTACATCGACAATCACTTTGCAGTTCGTTCTCGACCGCCCCATCGACGTTGCGGCGCAGGACGTGCAAGCCGCAATCAATGTCGCCGGCGGATTTCTGCCGCAAAATCTGCCGAACCCGCCGAAATACAACAAGGTCAATCCGGCCGACACGCCGATTCTTACGCTGTCGATTACGTCCGATAGTTTGCCCTTGGATCGCGTGAACGACTACGCCGACACGTTGCTCGCGCAGAAATTTAGCGAAGTCACCGGCGTCGGCCTTGTCACGATTCAGGGAAATCAAAAACCGGCCGTTCGCGTGCAAGTGAATCCGGCGGCGATTTCCGCCCTCGGACTCAGCCTGGAAGATGTGCGAACAATTCTGGGGCAGGCGAACGTGAATGCGCCGAAAGGCAGCTTCGACGGGCCGCGGCAATCGTTCACTATCGGATCGAACGACCAGATTTTTTCAGCTGACGCTTACAAACCGATCATCGTCGCTTACAAAAACGGCGCGCCGATTCGACTCGGCGATATTGCGAACATCATCGACAGCGTGGAGAATGATCAGCTCGCGGCGTGGGTCGGCACGAAAGGCGGCGAGAAGCCCGCGGTGCTGCTCGACATTCAGCGTCAACCGGGCGCGAACATCATTCAAACGGTGGACCGCGTGAAGCAATTGCTGCCGCGATTGACCGCCACCCTGCCGCCGTCCGTGCACGTTTCCATTCTGGCTGATCGCACCGAGACGATCCGCGCGTCAGTGCGCGACGTGCAATTCACATTGCTACTGACCGTCGCGCTCGTCGTAATGGTGATGTTCCTCTTCCTGCGAAAACTCTGGGCGACGGTGATCACGAGTGTGGCGCTTCCGCTCTCGCTCATCGGGACGTTCGGCATCATGTATCTTGCCGGATTCAGCCTCGACAATCTCTCGTTGATGGCGCTGACCATCTCGACCGGCTTCGTCGTCGATGACGCGATCGTCATGATCGAGAACATCGTGCGTTACATCGAAGCCGGCGATGGGCCGTTGGAAGCGGCGCTGAAAGGCGCGAAGCAAATTGGTTTCACGGTGGTGTCGTTGAGTATCTCGCTCGTCGCGGTTTTCATTCCGCTTTTGTTCATGACTGGAATCGTCGGCCGCTTGTTTCGCGAATTCGCGATCACGATGAGTGTGGCGGTTGGTGTTTCGGCGTTCGTTTCACTGACGCTTACGCCCATGATGTGCGCGAAGCTGTTGCGCTCCGAAAAAGAAGAAGAAAGAGAACACCAAGGTGAGTTCTATCGCCGGACCGAAGAATACTGGACGCGGTTTCGCAATTTGTATGAACGCGGTTTGCGCTGGGTGTTCGCGCATCAGCGATTCATCTTGATTATCGCAATCCTGACACTGGTCGCAACCATCCTCCTCTACATCGTCGTGCCGAAAGGGCTGCTGCCGCAACAGGACACTGGGGTGATCGTCGGCGTAACCGATGCCGCGGAGAACATTTCCTTCAAGGCGATGTTGCAACGCGTGCACGCCGTTTCCGACATCGTCAGGCGCGACCCGGATGTCGCGAGCGTGTCGGCTTCGGTCGGCGCGGGAACAGTGAACACGACCATCAATACCGCCCGGCTTTACATCGTGCTCAAGCCGCACAATCAGCGCGCGAATGCCGAAAAAATCATCGAACGGTTGCGCAATGCCACGCGCGATGTCGAAGGCGTCTCGCTCTTCATGCAAGCGGCGCAGGATTTGCAGATCGATGCGCGCGTCAGCCGCACGCAATTCCAATACATTTTGCAGGACGCGGATCCGGCCGAGCTCGCAGAGTGGACGCCAAGACTCGTGCAAAAACTTGGACAACTGCCGCAACTCAGCGACGTGGCAAGCGACCAACAGGTGAACGGCTTGCAGTTGAACATTGATGTTGACCGCGAGAAAGCATCGCGCCTCAACGTGCTCACGCAAGCAATCGACGACACGCTTTACGACGCGTTCGGGCAGCGACAGGTCTCGATCATTTTCACGCAGCTCAATCAATTCCGTGTCATTCTCGAAGTGGAACCAAACTTTCGCGAATCGCCCGATTTGCTCGACAAAATTTACGTCAAATCAAGCAGCGGCCAGCCGGTGCCGCTGAGCGCGTTCGCGACGATGCACGTGAGCAGCACGCCGCTCTCCATCCCGCATCAAGGGCAATTTCCGGCAGCGACCATTTCTTTTAATCTGCGCAGCGGCAGTTCGCTCAGTGACGCCATTCCGGCGATTCAAAAAGCAGAACGCGAAATCGGTTTGCCTGATACAATCGAAACTACATTCACCGGCGCGGCGGCGGAATTTCGTTCATCGCTAACGAGTGAGCCACTGCTGATTTTGGCGGCCGTTGTGGTGATTTACATCGTGCTCGGCGTTCTGTACGAAAGTTACATTCATCCGATCACGATTCTTTCGACATTGCCGTCTGCCGGCGTCGGCGCGTTGCTCGCGCTGCTCATTTGCCGCATCGATTTTTCTTTGGTCGCACTTATCGGCATCATCCTCCTCATCGGCATCGTGAAAAAGAACGCGATCATGATGATCGATTTTGCGCTCGAAGCCGAACGCAAGGAAGGGATGTCGCCCGAGGAATCGATTTATCAAGCATGTCTGCTGCGGTTTCGGCCCATCATGATGACAACGGCGGCGGCATTGTTGGGCGCATTGCCACTTGCCCTCGAGAGTGGAACTGGCAGCGAGCTGCGGCGCCCGCTCGGAATTTCCATCGTCGGAGGATTGTTGCTCTCACAATTTCTCACGCTCTACACGACGCCGGTGATTTACCTTTATCTCGATCGGTTTGGACGTTGGATGAAGGAACGCCGTCGCGGCGGTGAGGTTGCTCAAGCCGAGCTACCGTTAAGAACGTCGACAGATCTGGAACACGAACCCGAGCCGCAATTCGCTGGGGTGAACGGTGAAGATGATCGACTTGGATTTTAGTCATGAACATTTCCGAGCCATTCATTCGTCGACCAGTCGGCACATCCCTGTTGGCAGCGGGAGTGCTGTTGCTGGGCGCCGTGGCTTATTACTTCCTCCCGGTTGCACCACTGCCGAAAGTCGATTTCCCGACGATCAACGTGAGTGCGCAGGAGCCGGGCGTCGATCCTCAAACCGCTGCCTCATCGCTGGCCGCGCCACTGGAGCGACGATTCGCGCAAATCGCGGGTGTTTCCGAAATCACATCGGTGAGTTCGCTCGGTGGATCCAACGTTACCATCCAGTTCGATCTAAGCCGCGATATCAACGGTGCGGCGCGCGACGTGCAGAGCGCAATCAATGCCGCGTCTGGGGAATTGCCCAGCGGACTGCCGCAACCGCCCTCCTATCGCAAAGTCAATCCATCCGATGCGCCGATCATGGTGCTCGCGATGACGTCGGACGCGTTGCCCTTGTCGCAAGTTTACAATCTCGCCGATCAAATCATCGGCCAGCGCATCAGCCAGGTGGATGGCGTCAGCCAGGTGATCATTGGCGGCGGCGCGAACTCCGCCGTGCGCGTGCAGATAAATCCGGTCGCGCTCGCCTCGATGGGCCTAAGCATGGAAGACATTCGCACGACGCTTTCACAAGCGAATGTCCTTTCACCAAAGGGTGCATTTGACGGTCCGGAGCAGAGTTTCGTCATCGCGAGCAACGACCAACTAACGCAGGCCGACCAATATCAGCCGATCATCGTCGCGCACCACAATAACGCGGCCGTGCCCTTACGCGACGTCGGCACGGCGATCGATGCACAGGCAAATCGCGACCAAGCCGGTCTGTTCAACAACAAGCGCGCTGTGTTATTAGTCATTTTCAAACAGCCGGACGCGAACGTCGTTCGCACCACCGACCAGATTCACGCGATCCTTCCGCAACTGCGCACCTGGCTGCCGCCCAGCGTGCATCTCGATGTAATGAGCGATCGCACGACGACCATCCGCGCTTCAGTGCGGGACGTACAACTGACGCTCGTCATTACGATGGCGCTCGTCGTGATGGTGATGTTTCTCTTCCTGCGCCGGTTCTGGTCGACGTTCATCTCCGGTATTACGATGCCGCTCGCGCTGGCGGGCACCTTCGGCGTGATGTGGCTGTGCAGTTACAGCCTCGACAACCTCTCGCTCATGGCGTTGACGGTTTCGACCGGATTCGTTGTCGATGATGCGATTGTCGTCATCGAAAACATCGTGCGCTTCATTGAGAAGGGCGAGCCACCGCTTCAAGCCGCGTTGAAAGGCGCGCGTCAGATTGGTTTCACCGTCATTTCGATTAGTCTCTCGCTCGTCGCGGTTTTCATTCCGCTTTTGTTCATGAGCGGCCTGATCGGGCGCTTGTTTCATGAATTCGCGGTGACGTTGAGCGCGGCGATTCTCGTTTCCGGCGTCGTTTCGTTAACGCTCACGCCCATGCTCTGCGGCCGATTTTTGAAAAGCGAGGAGCGACATCGACAGCGCGGCGTGATCGATCGACTGAGCGAGCGCGGTTTCAACGCAATGCGCGATTTTTACGAACGCGGCTTGAAGTGGGTCCTCAAACACGAATACACCATGCTCATTGTCACCGGGCTGGTGATCATCGCGACCGTTTACCTTTACTTCGTTGTGCCGAAGGGATTTTTTCCGCAACAGGACACGGGACAAATGATGGGCACCACCGAGGCCGCGCAGGACATTTCCTTTGAAGCGATGAAAGAAAAGCAAGAGCAGGTCGTGAAAACTGTCATGGCCGATCCCGCGGTCCAGGCCGTCGGCTCATTCTTTGGCGGCGGGAGCGGCTCGGCGTTGAATAACGGCCGCATGTTCATCAGTTTGAAACCGAAAGGTTCGGGCAAAGGAGAACGCAAAGATGACGCTGGCACAGTTATCGCGCGTCTGAGGCAAAAGCTCTCGAAAATTCCCGGCGCGCAGCTTTTTCTCACAGCAAATCAAGATATTCGTGTTGGCGGAAGATCGTCAAAAGCGCAATACCAATATGCGTTGTCCGATCAAAACATTGATGAGCTGAATTCGTGGGCTCCCAAGCTAGTAAACAAACTACGCGAATATCCGCAGATCAAGGACGCAACAAGCGATCAGCAATTTCGCGGATTGCAGGAAACCGTGGTAATCGATCGCGATGCGGCCGCGCGCCTCGGCATTCAACCGCAAGCGGTCGACAGCACGCTTTATAGCGCGTTCGGCCAGCGGCAGGTCTCGATCATTTACACGCAACAGAATCAATATCACGTCATTCTCGAGGTCGATCCGAAGTTCCAGCTCGATCCGAGCTCGCTCGACAAAATCTACGTCAAATCAAATTCCGGAAGCCAGGTGCCACTGAGCACGATCGCACATTTTCAGTTGGACAACACGCCGCTTTCAGTCAATCACCAGGGCCAGTTTCCATGCGTGACAATCTCCTTTAA
Source organism: Candidatus Dormiibacterota bacterium (assembly GCA_035472675.1). Classification (GTDB taxonomy): domain Bacteria; phylum Verrucomicrobiota; class Verrucomicrobiia; order Chthoniobacterales; family UBA10450; genus Udaeobacter. The sequence continues at coordinate 16,629 of DATIOX010000183.1, read as the reverse complement.
CACTGCGCAAGGCGTTTCGTTAAGCGAGGCAACGCAAATCGTCGAGGGGGCGAAACGTGATCTCGGAATGCCATCAACCATTCGCGGAAATTTCGCCGGCACTGCGCAGGTTGCGCAAGCCTCCTGGGTGACAATGCCGTGGTTGTTTCTCACGGCGCTCGTAGCCGTTTACATCATCCTGGGAATACTTTACGAGAGCCTGATCCACCCGATCACGATCCTTTCTACAATACCATCCGCTGGTCTCGGAGCTCTCTTAGCCATGCTGGTAACCGGCAATGAGCTGGATCTCGTCTCGGTCATCGGAATTATCCTGCTTATCGGCATCGTGAAAAAGAACGCCATCATGATGGTCGATTTCGCGCTCGACGCCGAGCGACACGAAGGACTTAGTCCCGAAGAATCGATCTACCAGGCGTGCCTGGTTCGATTTCGTCCCATCATGATGACGACACTGGCCGCAATGTTTGGTGCGTTGCCGCTGGCCATCGGCATGGGCGTCGGCAGCGAGCTGCGCAAGCCGCTCGGTGTTGCCATCGTGGGAGGTCTCATTGTTTCACAGATACTGACGCTTTACACAACTCCGGTGATCTATCTGGCGCTCGATCAACTGCGGCAACGGAAAAGAAGGCGAGCTTCGCGCGGTGGCAATCTCCGCCCCATCCGGTGGACGCCGTTGGCGGAGTCACCAGTCAGCTAGAGCTTTCTGCGATAAGCATCCGGCACAACAACGGCTCCGGTGTGGAACCTCTGTGCGGGCCGCGCTGGCGAAATGATAGTGAGATGCGTCCCGAAATTGGGACACAAAATCCCATGACTGAAAATTAAGTAGCGCCAGCGCATTCTATTGAGTAAAGCGTAACTCGCTGATTGGATGCGAAATTCGACGCCGCTTCTCGGTTTGGCACGAACATTGCAACGTGTGATTGACACTCCGCCGGAGCGCGGTTGAGAGATACCGGTGACGAAAATCCTAATTGCTGACGATCAGCGCGATGTGCTCGAAGCGCTGCGAATCTTGCTTAAGGGCGAGGGTTATCAGACGGAAGCAGTCACGTCGCTGGCGGGCATCTTCAACGCGCTCGAAAAGAAAGAGTACGCGCTGTTGCTGATGGATCTGAACTACACGCGCGACACCACTTCTGGTCAGGAAGGCTTATCAGCAATTCCAAAAATTCAGGCGTTCGACAATATGCTGCCGATTATCGTGATGACCGCTTGGGCCACCATTGAGTTGGCAGTGGACGCAATGAAACGCGGTGCGCGAGATTTTGTGACCAAACCGTGGGATAACGAGCGGTTGCTGGCAATCGTGAGGACGCAGATTGAGCTCGCTTCAGCGCTCCGTCGCGAAAGAAAGCTCGAAGCGGAAAACGAAATGCTGCGCGGCACCATGCCGGATTTGATTGCCCAATCGCCTTCGATGCGGCCTGTGATCGAGATGATTTCACGGGTCGCGCCTTCCGATGCCAACGTGCTAATTACCGGGGAGAACGGGACTGGGAAAAGTCTAATTGCGCGGGCGATTCATGCCCTATCACCGCGAGCGTTGCGTACCATGATCACCGTAAATATGGGCGGCTTATCCGAGACGCTCTTTGAGAGCGAACTGTTCGGCCACGTCAAAGGCGCCTTCACTGATGCAAAAGCAGATCGCGCAGGTAGATTCGAGCTTGCGGATGAGAGCACGCTTTTCATGGACGAGATTGCAAACATCCCGCTTGCTCAACAGGCAAAACTGTTGCGAGTTATCGAAACGGGAGATTTTGAACGAGTCGGTTCATCGAAAACTTTGCATGCAAACGTGCGCATCATCTCCGCAACAAATGCGAATCTCGAGAACGAAGTGACAACGGGGCGTTTTAGGCAGGACCTATTGTTCCGCCTGAATACGATCCAGATTGTGTTGCCGCCCTTGCGAGACCGGCGGGAAGACATCATGCCGCTGGCCAATAGTTTTCTCCATCAACACGCGGAGCGTTATCGCAAACAGATTGCCGGTTTCGATGAGGCAGCGCGAGAATGTCTGCTGCAGCATCGCTTTCCGGGAAATGTTCGAGAGCTCGATCATATCGTCGAACGTGCCGTGCTTATGGCGCAAGACCGCCAAATCTGCGCAAGCGATCTGGGCCTAACGAATGGCGGCGGTGAATCGCGCGATCTCGAGGAGATGAGCCTGGAAGAGGTGGAGGCATTTCTCATCAAAAAAGCGCTGGCTCGGAACGATGGCAACGCGCGTAAAGCGGCAGAGGCACTCGGGTTGAGCAGAAGTGCATTCTACCGTCGCCTGCAGCAATATGGTCTCTAAGAGTTGCGGATTGGCCGCCGCACGTGGTGAACTTATTATCCACTGCCGCTTGCAGCTTTGATGGCCCCTAAAACAAAAGATCCGCATCGGTTTTCCTACGAAGGAAAAATTACCTGGCTCACAGTTGCCGCAGCCGTCCCTGCAATTTTTGTGGCGCTTGTTCTTCTTTGGTTGGGTGATTACAGCGCCAAAGTACAGTGGACGTTAACGATTCTCATCGTTGGTTGTTTCGCCGTGTTCATTTCCAGCACGCGCGAACACACCATTCGACCCTTGCAAACCATGTCTAATTTGCTCGCGGCATTACGCGAGGGCGACTATTCGATTCGCGCCAGGGGGGCCGGCGGGAACAATGCATTAGGCGAAGTTCTCCTCGAAATCAATTCGCTCGGCGAAACTTTGCGTCTCCAACGTCTGGGCGCCTTTGAAGCGACCGCGCTGTTGCGCACGATCATGAGTGAAATTGACGTTGCAGTTTTTACCTTCGATCCCAGGCGGCATTTGCGGCTCGTCAATCGCGCCGGTGAAACGTTGCTCGGTCAGCCAATGGACAAGTTGTTAGGCAAAACGGCAAGCGAACTGTCTCTCGACACGTGTCTCGAGGTTAGCGAGGACGAACCGCTAACATTGAACTTTCCTGGGGGCTCAGGTCGTTGGGGTATCCGGCGTAGCACATTTCGTGAGGAGGGATTACCGCACGAATTACTGGTGTTGACCGACCTCAGTCGCACGCTGCGCGAAGAGGAACGGCGCGCCTGGCAGCGACTTGTGCGTGTCCTCGGCCATGAAATGAACAACTCCCTGGCGCCGATCAAATCACTGGCGGCCAGCCTGGAATCTCTTCTCCGACGCAATCCTCTTCCACCAGATTGGAAAGATGATGCGGGGGCTGGATTGAACTCTATTGCGTCCCGGGCGGATTCGCTCAGTCGTTTCCTGCAGGCTTACACGCGGTTAACAAAGCTTCCACCGCCTCAAAAACAAGATTTCGATCTTGCGAGTCTGGTGCAGCGGGTTGTGGACTTGGAACCAAGGCTCAAGGTGCAAGTCATGCCGGGTCCCAAAACGGTGATTCATGCGGACGCAGCACAGATTGAACAAGCTTTAATCAATCTGGTGCACAACGCTGTCGATGCGGCGCTTGAAACTCAGGGAAACGTTGCGATCGGATGGCGTGAAAAAGAAGGTTGCATTGAGATCTTTGTTCAAGATGACGGGCCAGGCATTATGAACCCGGCAAATCTTTTCGTGCCGTTTTTCACTACAAAACCGGACGGTTCCGGGATTGGTCTGCCATTGAGTCGCCAAATTGCTGAAGCGCATGGAGGATCGCTGGCACTAACGAATCGGGAACCTGGCCAGGGCGCGCAAGCTTTGCTGCGCCTGCCGCGCTAGGATTTGCTGGAAGCGGCCGCTTTGAGTCCCAAAGTTGGGACGGTGAAATCCCACAAGCGGATTGAGAAGCAGGCCGCTCCGATTCCTCGGTACAGCGTAAGTCGCTAGTACAGCGGGTGATGTGAAGTCTGTTTTGCGGTTGGCACGGACATTGCAGTAACAACTGTCAACAAAGGATAAAAGACATGAAGCCAATCTCTCTAACAACTCCTAACCGCCGGAGCTTTCCACTGGTTGACTGCAATTATCAGCCGATGACGCTCGGCGGGTATCACGTACGATGCGTCAGAACTGCGGTGCCGTCTTTTCGAAACATCAGCCGTCAATATTTTCAAAAGGAGGCGCGACGCGATTTTGTCAGCGAAGCATTTCTCTTCGCACTGATAATCATTCTGGCCGCAGCGCCATTGCTCAGCACGGCATCTGCCCTCACCGAGTTTTGTCGAGCAATCGCTCCGCTTTGATCAGCCGTGATCCCGCAGCGAAAAACAAAAGACGAAACGATTGTGCGTCCTGGAGGATTCACGCCGAGCCTTTCCTCAATGGACGTGCCGCGCCCAGGTGTTGTAGCGAAAAAACGCAAGCGCCGCATCATGATCATTGCTGCCTCCGCGGTCGGTTTGCTTCTGGCAACGGTCGCAATCTCACGGTTGAAACCCGCGGTGCCGAGCGTCGATCGTTCGACGGTTTGGATCGATACGGTTAAACGCGGCCCAATGGTGCGCCAGGTGCGCGGTTTGGGGACGCTCGTTCCCGAAGACATCCGTTGGATTCCGGCAAACACAGAGGGAAGCGTCGAGAAGATTTTGATCTGGCCGGGAACAAAAGTCGAACCGGGCGACGTTATATTAGAGTTGACCAGCCCCGAATTGGAACAGAGCGCGCATGACGCACAGTTGCAGGCAAAAGGCGCGGAGGCCGAGCTTACGACGATGCGCGCGACCTTGCAGCGTGAATTGCTCGATCAGGAATCGAAAACAACCGCGGCGCACTCCGCATACGAGCAGTCGAAAATGGAGCGCCAAACAAACGATCAGTTAGCAAAGAACGGTCTCGTCGCCGATCTCGTTTACAAAACTTCGAAGATTAAAGAAGAGGAATGCCAGAAGAGCGATGAGATCGAGCAAAAGCGCCTGGCGTTTGCGCGCGATTCAATCGAGCCGCAGTTGACCTCGAAACAAGCCGCAGTCGATCAAGCGAATCAACTGGCGAAATTGAAGCTCGACCAGGTCGAAGCGTTGCACGTGAAAGCCGGAATGTCCGGCGTGTTACAGCAATTACCAGTGCAAATTGGCCAGCGACTCAAGGTCGGCGATAATCTCGCCCGCGTAGCGGACCCAACTAAGCTGAAGGCGCAGGTCAAAATCGCTGAAACGCAGGCGAAGGATATTCAGATTAAACAGAAAGCAGTCATCGACACGCGCAACGGCACCGTCAATGGCCACGTCACGCGCGTCGATCCCGCAGTCGAGCAGGGAACGGTTAATGTCGAAGTTGCGTTCGATGAGCCGCTGCCGAAAGGCGCGCGCCCCGATCTTAGTGTCGACGGAACAATTGAGCTCGAACATCTCGACGACGTCATCTACGTGGGGCGGCCGGCATTCGGACAGGAAAACAACACCGTCGGCATGTTTAAGCTCGTCAACGGCAACGGGGAAGCTGTGCGCACACCGGTTAAACTTGGCAAGAGCTCGGTGAACACGATTGAGATTCTAAGTGGCCTCCAGCCGGGAGATCAGGTGATTCTTTCCGATACCAGCGCCTGGGATTCGCACGAACACATCCGGCTTAACTAATCAGCAATCAACAATCAGCAATTCAAACATGAACAACGGATCAGATCCTCTTATACGACTAAACAGCGTAACGAAGGTCTTTCTCACTGACGAAGTAGAGACCCATGCGCTATCCGGAATCCACCTTGACATTCGACCCGGCGAATATGTTTCCATAGCCGGACCATCAGGTTGTGGCAAGACGACCTTGCTATCGATCCTCGGGCTGCTCGATACCCCTTCTGACGGCAGCTACTCGCTTAAGGGACACGAAGTTGCCAATCTTTCGTTCGCCGATCGGGCGCGTATTCGCAACCGCGAAATCGGTTTCATTTTTCAAAGCTTCAATCTGATCGGCGATCTGACGGTGTTTGAGAACGTGGAGTTGCCACTCACCTACCGTGGAATGGGCGCAGGCGAACGAAAATCGTTCGTGACCGAGGCGTTGGAACGCGTGGGCATGGCGCATCGCGCAAAACATTTGCCAAGTCAGCTCTCCGGTGGCCAGCAACAGCGGGTGGCGGTCGCCCGGGCGCTAGCGGGCAGGCCGGCGATTTTGCTGGCAGACGAACCCACAGGAAATCTTGATTCGCGCAACGGCGAAGCAGTGATGCAACTGCTCAAGGAATTGCACGAGATCGGGGCCACTATTTGCATGGTCACACATGATGAGCGCTTTGCGCAGCACGCCGATCGCACAGTGCATTTATTTGATGGTCGCGTCGTTGAAGACCGTATGGCTGCTTGAGGACACAACCGAATGCTCAAAGACGTGCGATTTGCGGCGCGGCAGTTAATCAAGAATCCCGCATTTTCCGCCGTCGCGATTCTCACGCTGGCGCTCGGAATCGGCGCCAACACAGCCATCTTCAGCATAGTCAACGCGGTTCTGCTTCGACCGCTGCCGTATCCGGACGCCGACAGGATCATGGTGTTAAACGAATCGTCCGGCCCCGGCCAGGATTATTCGGTCGCGCTGCCTGATTATTTCGACTGGCGAAACGAGAACACGGTTTTTGAACATCTCGCCGCCACCCACAAAGAGTCGCGAAATCTTAGCGGTATTCCTGGTCGCGAACCCGAGCGGGTGTCGTGCGCTTCGGTCACTCGGAATTTTTTCAATATTATCGGCCTGCCGCCGGAGCTCGGTCGGACTTTCAGCGAAGACGAAGATAAGGTTGGTGCGCCGCCGGTCGTCGTGATTAGCGATCGTCTGTGGCAACGCGCATTTAATCGCGACCGCGGTGTCATTGGTCGCTCCATTAACCTCCACGATCAAAATTTCACGATCATCGGCGTGATGCCGCCGCAAATGACCTCGCCGCAGGACAGCGACGCTTGGTTTTCACTGAGGCGGCGCAGCAATAACCCGGCCTGGATGGATCGTTCTCATCACCCGATGATTTTTGTTTGGGGCAAACTCAAAGCTGGCGTGACTGCCGATCAAGCGCGCACGGAAATGAAAGGCATTGCCGCGCGTTTGGAGAAAACGTATCCGGACACAAACGGTGGAGAGACAGCGGTCGTTACTCCGTTGCTCGATAATCTCGTCGGTAGGTACCGGACGAATCTCGGGCTGCTGCTTGGAGCGGTGGGTGTCGTTTTGCTGATCGCTTGCGCCAATCTCGCCAATTTGTTTGCCGCGCGAGGCGCTGCCCGCGCGCGAGAATTTGCCATCCACGCGGCAGTCGGAGCAACCCGCGGCCAAATCATCAAAAAGCTTTTGTTCGAGAGTTTTTTGATCGCGCTCCTCGGTGGAGCACTTGGCTTTTTATTTGCGGTTTGGGTCCGCAGCGGCCTAATCGCGTTGAGTCCGGGAGACGTTTCCCGATTTCAACAAATTTCATTCGATCTTCCCGTCCTTGGATTTACATTTTTGATCGCATCGCTGACGACCGTGCTTTTCGGGTTGTGGCCGGCATGGCAGGCTTCGCATGCTGACGTTCAGCTCGCGTTGAAGGCAGGTTCGGCCGGAAGCGGCGATCCGCCGTCGGTTAAGCGCGCGCGCGATTGGTTCGTCATCAGCGAGATCGCACTCACTGTGATGCTGCTCGTCGCTGCGGGGCTCGTTCTGAAAAGCTTTTCGAAAATGCAGGCGCTTCAGCTCGGCTACGAGCCGCACGGTCTTTTCACTGCGCGAATTGAGTTGCCGTGGAAAACGTATTCAAGCCGCGAGAAAATCGGCACATTTACGAAAGCGCTGCTCGACAAAGTCAGCGCGATTCCGGGTGTTCAAAGCGCGGGAATCGGTTCGAATTCACCGCTTATGGGCGGTTGGCAAACCGGGTTTTACCGCGAAGGATCACGACCGCTTTATCAAAGCAACATGCCGTCGGCCGATCTCGAAGTCATCACCGGTGATTATTTCCAAACTTTCAAAGTGCCCCTTCTTCGTGGCCGCACGTTCAACGAACATGACACCAAGGATTCACCGCGCGTAATCGTAATCGATCAGGCAATGGCGGAGCAGGTTTTCCCTGGTGAAGATCCAATCGGCAAGCGGCTCTCCGTCGACCCCGGCAACGACGAAGAGGGCTATGTGATGTCGGAAATCGTCGGCGTCGTTGGACGCATGCGATTCCACGCGGTCGATGAAATGGCGCCATTGGCGATCATTTATTGTTCCATGGCGCAGGCGCAACGAACGAGCCTTGGTCTGTTTGTGCGTTCGAGCATGAGTGCCGCTGCGCTAAGTAAGTCGATTCACGATGTCGCCGCATCGATAGATCCGAACCAGCCGGTGTTCGACGCGCGGCCGATGTTGGATCGTGTCCAAGTAACTTGGGGAACGCATCGGCTGCTGAGTTTCCTATTTTCCATTTTTGCCGGGCTCGCGCTGGTCCTGGCCACTATTGGTCTCTACGGATTGCTTGCCTATACCACGCTCAAACGCGTCCGTGAAATCGGTATTCGGCTTGCGCTTGGCGCGCGCCCGGCCCAGATCCGCATGCTTGTTCTTTCACACGGGATGCAATTGCTTTTGATTGGGTCTGCGATTGGTCTGTTCAGCGCCTTTGCGCTGTCGCGGGCGTTGCAAAGTGTGCTGTTTGAAGTCGGCGGCGTTGATCCAAAGATTTATCTCGGAGTCGGCCTCCTTCTTTTTGGCGCAACTCTTTTTGCATCATGGATTCCCGCGCACCGTGCCTCGCGCGTCAACCCAGTCGTCGCTTTTCGCGCAGAATGAAAGCTTAACTCCGCATCAACATGAACGACCTCCGCTTTGCTCTGCGCCAGCTTCGCAAATCACCGGGGTTTACGTCTATCGTGGTCATCACGCTGGCGCTGGGCATTGGCGCCAACGCCGCCATCTTCACGATCGTGCGCGGGGTGCTCATCAAGCCTCTCGTCAACCGCGATGAGGACCGGCTGATTTATATCCGGCAGAGCGCGCCGGGCATTGGAAACAAAAACAGCACTTGGTCGATGCCGGAAATTCAAGATTTAAAGGCGCGGGTCAAAAGCCTCAGCGAGTTCGGCGACTTCTCCACTGTCCCATTCACCATGATCGGGCTCGGCGAGCCTCGCGAAGTCAATGGCGGCGTGGTCAACGGGTCCTATTTCGAAGTCATGGGACTGCGTCCCGTCCTCGGGCGCCTCATCGGCCCCGAAGATGACGGCCCAAAGGCTGCCAGCGTCGTTGTCCTCACCTATCGTTTCTGGTCGAACACCCTCAAGCAAGATCCTTCCGTTATTGGCAAAACCGTTAACCTTGGGGGCGTGGAGGGCGATCGTTCCGCCACGATTATCGGCGTGCTCGAGCATTGCGTTCCGTATCCGCAGAACACCGAAATCATCGCCAACGTGGCCAGCAGCCCCCATCACCTCTCGGCAACGATGGTTACCGAGCGTGTCCATCGTATGACGGAGCTTTTTGCGCGTCTCGCTCCCGGAGCCACCCTCGATCAGGCTCGCGCCGAATTGCGCTCCGTGTACGCCACGATGAAAAAAGACCACCCTGAGGCGTACTCGAAGCAGGCCGACTTTCAAATCTCGGCCAAGCTGCTTCGCGACCAGATCACTTCGGGCGCAAGGACCGTGCTGCTCATTCTGCTCGCAGCGTCAGCCCTGCTCTTTGTCGTCGCGTGTTCCAATGTGGCTAACCTCATCCTGGCGCGCACCGTTCGCCGCGAAGGAGAGCTGGCGATCCGATCCGCACTCGGCGCAAGCAGAGGCGCGCTGCGCCGCATGTTGCTGGCCGAAAGCCTTCTGCTCTGCGGGTCCGGCGCGGCGCTCGGCGTGATAAGCGCGCAGTGGATGGTTGAAGTTCTGGCTCGTTACGCGTCGCGTTTTTCGGTTCGCGCGCTCGATCTTACCGTCGATTCCAGTCTGCTGTGGGTGGGCGTGGCGCTCGCCCTTGTCGCCGCGGTTATTTTGGCCTTTGTCCCGCGCCTCCCCGCTGACACATCCGGTGCACTGCATTTGTCGAGCGATACCGTCCGGATGACCGGCAGCAAGAGTCGTCAGCGTATCTTCGTGGTGACGCAAATCGGCGCATCGTTCGTACTACTGGCCGGCACGAGTGTACTGGTCACTACGCTCATCGCACTGCAACGGACGCAGACCGGTCTGGATACGCGCCATGTCCTTGCCATCAACGTTCCCGCGGTATTTTACGGAAAGACACGCCAGCAAGTTGTCGATTTTTACAAGGAAGTCATACGTCGCATTGATGCGCTTCCAGGTGTCAAGGAGACGGCCTTCGGGATGATCGCTCCCTGGCGCGATGCCGGCTCCGGTCCCACTCTGCAATTCAGCGCCGATGGTCACGTTAACGCCGAGGGCGAAGAGGACCCCCGCGCGCAGTATCGTGTTATCTCTCCCGGGTTCTTTGCGGCGTTGGGCGCTCCCATCATTGCGGGACGCGACTTCAATGAGCTCGATGGTCGAAGCAAAGAGCCCGTCGCCATCATCAGCGAAACCCTCGCCCAGCGCATGTTCCCTAATCAAGACCCCATCAATCGGCACGTGTTCTGGACCGATCCCGTCTTGAAAGTCAGCCGCAGGGTCGCGCCGCGGGAGCTGCAACGCATCATTGGCGTCGCCGGCGATATTGACGACGACCATATTGTTCCCGAGCCCACCCTGACCATCTACCACACGTTTGAACAGGGTCCGCTTTTTCGCGGCCGCCTTTTCATCCACACCAGCGCAAATCCTTATTCGCTGATCACGCCGGCCTCGCGCATCATTCGTGACATGTCCGCGGATCAACCCATTGAGCGTGCCGCTACCCTCGAAGACGCCCGCGCTGAGGTGCTCACCCCGCACCGTTTGAACTCGGTAGTGTTTGGCGTGTTCGCCGCAGTTGCACTGTCGATTGCTGTGGTCGGCGTCGCTGGGGTGCTGGCGTTTTCCGTGAGCGCGCGCACGCGGGAGTTCGGTATCCGGCTGGCGCTGGGATCGCAGCCGCAGCGTCTTTTCAAGAATGTTATTGCGGAAGGGGCCGCAATGGCCGCGGCGGGCATCATGGCAGGCGCGGTATTCGGATTCGTCCTGGCGCGTGTGGGAAGCAGCTATTTCACGGATGTAACGATGCCTGGCGTTTTTCCAGTGGCCGCCTCTGCGCTTGTGCTGCTGACGGTTGCGGTGGTCGCGTCGATGCTGCCTGCGGCGCGCGCCGCGAGCGTCGATGTTATCCAAGCCCTGCGCACCGAATGACCAATTTATGATCCCATGAACGATCTCCGCTACAGCTTACGCCAACTACTCAAGCATCCCGGCTTCACGTTTGTCGCCATTCTCACTCTCGCGCTGGGAATCGGCGCGAACACCGCGATTTTCAGCATCGTCAACGCCGTCCTTCTGCGACCCCTGCCTTATCCGCAACCGGACCGTCTCGTGCTCATTCGCGAGCGCACAAACATTTTCGATTCCGGGTCGGTTAGTCTGCCGAATTATCTCGATTGGCGCGCTGCTCAGCGCGGCTTCACCGATCTCGCCCTGATTCGGCGGGGTGATGCCAATTTGTCGGGTGTCAGCAGCGATGTGGAAGCCGAACGCGTCGGTTGCGCGCGCGTGACCTACAATTTTCTTTCCGTCCTCGGTGTTCCGCCTGAACAGGGGCGCGATTTCCGTGAATCGGACGATGTGCCCCATTGCAAAAAGGTCGCGCTTATTTCCGATGGATTATGGAAACGTCGCTTCGGCGGTTCGCGCGGTGTCATCGGCCGTTACATCACTCTCGACGGCGTGCAGCGCGAAATCATCGGGGTGCTCCGGCCGAACATAAAAGTGCCGCGCGCGGCTCAGGTTTACATCCCGCTGGAGGATTTGCGCTCGGACAAGGATTACCTGAACCGCGGGCATCATCCCGGATTCTTCGCGCTCGGTCGCCTCAAACCGGACGTGGCGCTCGCGCAGGCAACGGCCGATTTGAATAACATCGCGGCTGAGCTCGATCGCCGCTACCCTGATTCCAACACTGGACGCCGCGTCACCGCGCTGATCCTTCTCGATTCAGCGGTGAAGGATTACAAACAAGGCGTCTCGCTTCTTCTGGCTGCGGTCGGTTGTGTGCTTCTCATCGCCTGCGCCAACGTCGCGAATTTACAGCTCGCGCGCTCGCTCGGGCGTGAACGCGAATTGGCCGTGCGCGCCGCTCTCGGCGCAAGTCGTCGCCAACTCGCCAAGCAGGTGTTTATCGAAAGTTCAATTCTCGCCGTGTTGGGGGCCCTGGCCGGCGTTCTTCTCGCGCTTTGGGGACTCGACGCGATCAAGGCAATTTCGCCGGCCAGTTCCGCCAATTTCGCGCCATCTGATGTGACCCGTTTTCAAGAAGCAAATCTCGATTTCAAAGTGCTCGCTTTCACGGCCGCGGTGGCGATCGGCACCAGCTTGTTGGTTGGTGTTTGGCCCGCGTTACGTGTCTCGCGCACCGCTTCTCTCAGCCTTTCTCTCCACGAAGGTGGCCGCGGAACAAGCGATGGCGTGCAACGGCAGCGCGTCCGATCGGGACTTGTCGTGGCGCAGGTTGCAATCGCGTTGCTGCTGCTCGCCGTCGCGGGATTGACCCTGAAAAGTTTTCGTAACGCGCAAAATGCACCACTCGGATTCAATCCGGAAGATATCCTGGTTGCTGACGTTTTGTTGCCAAAAGCGCGTTACGACACTGATGAAAAGGTGGCGCATTTTAACGATCAGCTGGTCGAAAGAATCCGTGCCCTACCTGGCGTGGAAGCCGCTGCGCTCGGCTTGAACATTCCCTTCGATGACAATGAGTGGGACAGCTCCTTTCATATCACCGGCACGCCGCCTTATCCGCCCGGCGAACGGCCGGAAGCGGAGATCAACGTTGTTACTTCCGATTACTTCCGCGTGATGCGCATGCCCCTAGTGCGCGGCCGCGCTTTCACCGCCGACGATCGCGCTAATCAGCCACGCTCGGTCATCATCGACGAGAGCCTGGCGCAAAAATATTTCCCCGGCAAAGACCCGATCGGCCAGCAGATCGATGATAATCAATCCGACGAAAAGAATCCGCCGCCGCTGACGATCGTCGGTGTGGTGCCCCGCACGCGCAGCGAAGCGGCCGGCGAGGACAATGTTGAGCAATATCACTGGCCGCAAATGACCTTCGCTGCTGAACAGGTGCCAAACCGGAGCAACGTGCTGCTGGTGCGGGTAAAATCGGGGAACCCGCTCGCGCTCGTGCCCGCGATCAAACGTGAACTTCAGGCGCTCGATCCCGACCAGGCCTTTGCGGACATTTCGACGATGGAAAACAACGTCGCGAAAAGTCTCGGCTCGCGTCGCATGATGATGTCGCTGCTGGCAGCGTTTGCGGGTATCGCGCTGCTGCTCGCAAGCGTCGGATTATACGGAGTGATGGCCCTGACCGTGACGCAGCGCACGCGCGAGCTCGGCATTCGTCTCGCGCTCGGAGCGCAACGCGCGGATGTTTTCCGTCTAGTTCTCAGCCAGGGAATGCTCCTCGTCGTTTCCGGTTTGATTATCGGATTGCTCGGTGCGGTCGGTGTCGGTCGCGGCCTGCAAAGTGTGCTTTACGGCGTGGGCGGATCCGATGCGCCGGCTTTGAGCATCGCTTTGTTCGCGCTCGCAATCGTTGCGCTTATCGCCTGCTGGCTACCCGCGCGCCGCGCCACACGCGTCGATCCCATGGTGGCATTGCGGGCGGAATAATGTTTTATGAACGATCTCCGCTTCGCTCTCCGCCAGCTCCACAAATCACCCGGATTTACTTTTCTCGCGGTGCTCACGCTGGCGCTCGGCATTGGCATGAACACCGCGATCTTTAGTTTAGTACACGATCTTTTCCTGCGCCGGCTCCCATTTTCCGAGCCAGAACGGGTGGTTCGCATTTACGGTGAAGCGAAAGAGCGCGACTTAAAGGAGCTGCCCTTTTCCGTACCAAAGTTCTGGCATTATCGCGACGGACAAACGGTTTTTTCCAGCATCGCCGCTGAGCGGGGAAACGGTTTTATCCTGACCGAAATCGGCGAACCCGTACAGTTGTTCGGCCGCAATGTAACGGCGAACTATTTCGATCTACTCGGCATTCACCCAATACTCGGGCGTACTTTTCTACCAGAGGAAGAGACCAAAGGGGATGTTGTGATGGTCACGAAAAACTTCTGGCATAAACGCCTAAACTCCGATCCGACTGTGCTCGGTCGCAGCATCACACTGAACGGCGTACCTAACGCGATAATAGGTGTACTGCCGAATTTGCCAATCTCATGGTTTGGCCGAGACACGGAAATTTTTGCCAACAAGCTATTCGAACCTGCGGACATCACTAAGGATCGACTGATGCGCGGAGTCAGTTTCATGCGTGTCGTTGCGCGATTGAAACCAGGCATGACAATCCAACAGGCGCAGGCCGCAATGCCAGCCCTCGAGCGAGGCTATCGCGAGGAACGACCAGAAAACCCGGACAACAGTTGGGCGTCGGTGTTAGTGCCGGTCGCGGAAGATGTGACCGGAAATTTGCGTCCGGCTTTCATGACGCTTCTGGCAGCCGTAAGCGCCGTGTTACTCATCGCGTGCAGCAATGTCGCAAACTTATTGCTGGTGCGTTTCACCGGGCGTCGGCGCGAGATTGCGTTGCGCATGGCAGTGGGAGGCCAGCGCAGTAGCATCGTTCGATTGTTCGTGCTCGAGAGCACCTTGGTCAGCGTTATTGCGGGTGTAGCTGGATTATGCCTGGCGCTTTGGACAGTATCGGTTGTTCCGCAGATGGCCGGGCAAAACGTTCCGCTGGAGAGCGGCGTCTCCTTGCATCTGCCCGTGCTTCTTTTCACCTTGGCGCTATCGCTCATCACGGGTTTGCTCATGGGCCTTTACCCGGCCTGGCAAAGTTCACGCGCCGATCTTATCGATGGACTCAAGGAAGGCGGTAGCGGAACAACTGGTAGTCATCGTCAACACCGGCTCCGTCGCGGTTTGGTAGCAGCGCAGGTCGGACTTTCGGTAGCATTGGTGGCAAGTGCAGCGATGCTGATCTCGAGTTTCGTGCGACTTAGCCGACAGGAATCCGGATTTCGATCGGAGCACATTTGGGCGGGCGGAATTGCACTGCCGCCGGCGCGATATCCCCATCCTGCGTCGCAGGCCCGTTTTGTCGAACGTTTGACCGCGGAGTTACAAAACGAACCCGGTGTTGAAGTCGCATCGGTTACTGGCGCCGTGCCGTTGTCCGGGGATATATCCAGGTCGCCTTACGCGCGCGTTGATGGAGATCCAGTGCCGTTGACCCGGCGGCCGCTCGGGCTCACGCGCAGCGTCTCGTCTGACTATTTCCGCACGCTCAGTATCCCGCTTGTTTCCGGACGGGACTTTAGCGAGCGCGACGGCGTCGATCAGCCATTAGTCGTGATTATGAGCAACGCGACTGCAAAAAAACTTTTCCCGAACGAGAATCCGTTAGGACACCGCATTCTTTTCGGCACGGACAATGGCAACGGTGCGCCTGCCGAAGTTGTAGGCGTAGTCGGGGACGTGCGATCGCAAGACTTGTCCAAAGCGAACGATGTCGAATTTTACCGGCCGTGGGCGCAACGCAGCAGTCCGTTTCTGAACTTGCTCGTGCGCAGCACGACCAAGCCCGAAGCAACCACCGGAATTGTGCGGCTGGCCTTGAAGAAGATCGACAATGGCCTGCCGATCATCCAGCCGAATACACTCGAAGCTATCGTAAGCGAATCGCTCGGTGAACGGCGTTTAACGATGGCGCTGCTCGGCGTTTTCGCGGGTATCGCCCTGCTGCTTGCCGTGGTAGGAATTTATGGCGCCGTCGCTTACACCGTCGAGCAGCGTACCAGCGAGATTGGGTTACGCATGGCGCTGGGCGCACAAGCAATCGATGTGCTCCGTTTGGTCGTGCGTCAGGGAATGAACCCGGTCATCCTCGGCTTGATTATTGGTTTGGCAGGAACATTTGCCGTCGGCCGCCTGCTCGCGGCCCAGCTCTATCAGATTTCTCCACACGATCCATTTTTGCTCGGCGCCGCCGCAATCGTGCTGGGCGTCGCCGCGCTGTTGGCGTGTTCGATTCCGGCGCGCCGCGCCATACGTGTTGATCCGATTCAAGCACTACGCACTGAGTGATATGAGTGATCTAAAATTGGCTTTTCGCCAGCTCCGCAAATCGCCGGGGTTCACTCTGGTTGCTGTCCTGACGCTTGCACTCGGCATCGGTGCGAACACTGCCATCTTCTCCGTCGTAGAAGGGGTGCTTCTCCGTCCACTGCCTTTCCCGCGCGCTGAACAACTCGTTAGGATCTACGAAGCCCTGGATGAAAATGGCGCGCGTTCGGCGTCGCTGAATCTGAGCGATCGCACCGTCGCGCGGTTCCGCGAGTTCGGCCGTCAGATTTTCGAAGATGTTGCTGGTGGGACCGGCGGCGCTGCAGTCGTTGGCGTGAACGGCGGTTCGCCTGTTCAGACGGTTCCTGCCGCCCGGGTCACTTCGAACTTTTTCGATGTGCTCGGATTGCCGCCAGCGCAGGGTCGGAATTTCACCGCAGAAGAAGGACTCAATGAAACCGCGAGCGTCGCAATCGTCAGCGACGACTTTTGGCGCAGCGCGCTGAACTCGCGCCGCGACGTGCTCGGCAGCGCGATTGTGATCGACGGAACGCCGCGCACCATCATCGGCGTGATGCCGAAAGCATTCCGGCATCCCTATCGTGC